>DIWL01000014.1 GCA_002428455.1 Anaerolineaceae bacterium UBA6107
CGGTAGGCGTCCACGCTGATGATGTCGTAGGTTTGACTGCTCTTCTCCAAAGCCCAGCGTCCATCCTGGATAATCACGTTCAAATTCGCATTGTCCATCGCAAAATAACGATTGCCAATATCGACAATCAGCGGGTCGATCTCAATGCCATCGATACGGATTTCCGGGAAGACGGCAAATAGTTCCCGGCTGGTGGTCCCGGCTGCCAGGCCGACGATGGCTGCGCTGGTAATAGATCGGGTGGAAACCGGGGCGTGATTGAAGAAAGGAGCCGAGATCACCTGCTCCCAGGGACCGTTGTAATTTAATGTATCAGGGCTGTAAATGGAATGGACACCCTGTCCTTCGTTGAGCCGCAACAGGGTAAATTCTCCATCCTGGAGCACCTGTATGTAATTGTAGCTGGACTCTCCTTCGTAGATCATCCCTGTGGTCGTTTTGTCGCTGCCGGGAGTGCCGAAAATGAATAGCAGAATGATCACTAATGGCATCCAGGCGAACTTAAGCAACCCGGGCATTTGTTTCGCCAGATAAATTCCGGTAAGCGCAAAAACCAACAGCAAGGCTGCGATAACCAGGAAGGTGCGGTAAGTGCCGACCAACGGGATCAGCACGAGGACGGGGAGGAATGTACCAACAAATGAACCAAGCGTTGAGATTGCGTATATCCGTCCTGATACTTTACCGGCATTTTCCCGGTTTACGATCGATAAGCGGATCGCAAAGGGGGATGCCATACCGAGCAGGGTGACCGGGATGATAAAGAGAATCATGACCGTGGTGAAGGACCCAGCCAGGACGCCCAACTGAAGGTTATCAAAAGCATCAGAAGCCAGGCGTAGAATCGGCCTGGAGATCAAGGGGACGAGTGCGGTGGTGAGGGCTGCCCAGGCCAGGATCCTGAAGAAGGTGTAATAGGAAGGTGAACGGTCTGCCCAGCTGCCGCCGATAAAATACCCCGCGGTGAGGTAGATAAGAATAAGGCCAATGATGCTTGCCCAAACAAGGTTGCTGGTACCGAAATAGTTGCCCAACAACCTGGAAGCCGCCATCTCAACAGCTAATGAAACAAATCCGGATATGAACACGATCGCGTAGGTGAATTTTTGCATCAGATTCATTATACTAGAAGCCATCATCGAGTGGTCTCGACTGTATAATGAATAGATACGGAGTTCAAAATGCGCCTGGTAAATGTTCAAACGATGAAAGAAATGGAAAAAGCGGCTGATGCTGCCGGTTATTCTTATGCGGAAATGATGCAATCGGCGGGTGAGGGGATTGCCAAAGTGCTGGTAAAGCTTTTCTCAGATTCTGCACAGAACACTATACTGGGTCTGGTGGGAAAAGGCAACAATGGCGGTGATACGCTTATTACGCTTACCGAACTGCGACGCGTAGGATGGAATACAAGCGTTCTCCTCGTAGAACCTCGCACCCCGGGCGATGCGTTGGTGAGCAGCTACACCGCCATTGGGGGTAACGTGGTGACCATAACGGATTTGGCAGCGATCAGTCATGCCGCCAGCTCCGGTGGAATTGTTCTGGACGGTATTTACGGGACGGGGTTCCATCCACCCATGACAGAGGCGATCATCGATGTACTTGACAAGGTGAGGAAGGCAACCTTTGGATTCACCTGGGTGGCGGTGGATTGCCCATCAGGGATCGATGCGGCGACAGGCGAGGTAAGCCCGGGAACAATACCGGCCAAGTTGACCATTTGCCTGGAGGCGGTAAAGACAGGTCTTATGAGTTATGCGGCATTTCCATACTGCGGGAGGATCGTTACGGTTGACCTGGATATCGCCAAATTTTCTCCGCAACTTACGGAGCAGGCTGATGAGGTCATCGACGCGGAGATTGTCAGAAACATGTTGCCAAAAAGACCTGAAATCTCGCACAAGGGTACATTTGGCAAGGTAATGGTCATTGGCGGATGTGTCAATTATCCGGGTGCACCGGTACTGGCGGGGAAAGGCGCATACGCGGTCGGAACCGGTCTGGTACAGGCAGCAATTACGGGGTCGATCTTCGGGTGTTCATCAGCGAGCCTGGAAATGACGTGGCTGATCCTGGAGGACGCGGGGGGAATCATCTCCGAAAATGCGGTTCAGACTGTTTTTGCCCATCTTGAAAACCTCAATGCGATTGTATTGGGTCCAGGTATTGGCAGGGAGGTCACCACGGGACGATTTGTGCGTAATCTCATCCTCGGTATTACTGGTGAACAAATGGCAAAGGCTGGTTTTCCCGGTTTAGATAAAGAGCTGACAAGCCCCCGGGCGGAACAAAAATTGCCGCCGCTGGTCATTGACGCGGATGGACTGTTTCACTTATCAAGTTTCAAGGATTGGCACAAAAAGATCAAAGCCGGTCTCGTGCTGACACCGCATCCCGGCGAAATGGCAATTCTGACCGGTTTGAGCGTTGAGGAGATTCAGAAGGATCGGGCTGAAGTCGCGCGCAAATTTGCTTGTGAATGGCGGCAGACGGTTGTATTGAAAGGCGCGCTTACTGTCGTGGCTGACACTGCCGGGAGAGTTGCCATGATACCCGTAACCTGTTCGGGTCTCGCCAAGGCCGGCAGCGGTGATGTGCTGGCGGGAATGATCGGCGGATTGCTTGCCCAGGGATTGGATCCCTGGCAAGCCGCGGTCACTGGAGCCTGGTTGCACGCCGAAGCAGGTGTCGCTGCAACAGAAGCAATCGGCTGCGCTGAAGCTGTACTGGCAGGTGATGTGATCAATGCAGTACCTCAAGTTTACAGACAGTTAAAAGCAGACAACCTCCCATAAAGGGAGGTCGCGTTAGACGAACTAACTTTCACCGATTACTCGGCTTTGTCACCTTCAAGGACGACAGGTTTCTTTTTGATCGTTTCCGCAGCTTTTTCGGCTGTGGACTTGATGAAGGTTTTTGTTTTTCCGCTGGCATCCACTGCCACTTTCTCTGCCTTGTGATAAACCTCTTCAGCAGTCGTTGCGGTCTTGTCTTTCAATTCAATGGCCTTTTCCTTAATGACTGTACGGGTTTCATCTCCGGACTGGGGAGCCAGCAAGAGGCTGACCACTGCACCGGTAATGCCACCAACAAAAAAACCTACAAGGAAAGCCCCAAAACTATCTCTGTCTGACATATCGAATCTCCTTTATTCTAAAGATGGTTATTTCTTAAATAGACCGACGAGGTCGATCAATCGTCTCAAACCAGCCACCGAACTGTTCATCTTGATCACAGGGGAAGCCAGGTTATCGCTCAGGAATGCTGTGGTTCCTTTGAGTGTGTTCACCGTGTCGCTCGTTGATTTCAGGATCGGCTTGATCTCATTTTGAAGCAGGTTGATCAACGCCGCGAGCTGGATGATCAGGATGATGAGAGCCACACCAATCACCAGGGACAGCAGTGCCATAAGAATGATGAAGATGTCCCTGACCTGGGAGGTGGTATCAGGACCTTTGCTGGCTAACAACACGATCCCTGCAATCACAATGCCCAAAATAACCACAACGATCAGGACATACAACCAGGTCTTACTCTTCCTGGCGGGAGCCGCTTCATTTGTTTCTTCGGGCGGCTGTTCAGCGTTTAGTACGTGCGCATCATCACTCATTGAGGTTTATTATAGCATATTCACATTCACTAATTGAGACAATAATTACCAAACCAGACCGGTTTGTAGAATGTTGTTTTACTGCAGGAAAATATTTCCCATACCATTTTTGAGAGATTGGCCATTTAAGGTTTGTAGCTTATGCTTCTTCGTGTTAAACTTAAAAGTTGCTATGTCAGCTATGATCATGGTATCGCGCATCTTTTTTTTGCTTGGGCTGTTGTTCTCCAATAGCCAGGCAACGACCAGCCCTGTTATTTTATATCCAGGAGAGGGCGAGGTTATTGAGGGTATAGTTGAAATTCGCGGCAGTGTTCCAGGCGAAAACTTTGCATCGGCAAAACTGTCTTTCGCTTATGCCGGTGAAAATGCCGAAGATTGGTTCCTAATAGCCAACATAGATGCGCCAACGCAAGAGGAGATACTAGGTGTTTGGGATACGACCACGATCACTGATGGTACTTACCAGATCAGATTGAGGGTCAGGGAAATATCCGGAGAAAAGAAAGATGTGATCGTGACCGGTATCCAGGTTGCCAATTATTCACGTTCTGACTCCACTGCGAATGACATGGTAACGACCGTTACTGAGGCGCCACCCACGCAGGTTGCACTGCAATCCAGTGTACCCAGTCCGACATCCCTACCCGCCAACCCTGCTACGATCACTGCAACTGACCTTCGCCATACAGCACTAACCGGATTATTGATCGGAATTGGGCTGGTTGTGCTTGTGGTTTTATGGTCATTATTTAACCACAGATAAAGTGTTTTCAAGAGGTAACGATGGCAGTCTTTGACTTTTTACGAAAAAAGAAAATGGATGAACCCGTTGAAGGGCAGCGAACGATCATGATCGTTGGCCTGGGTAACCCGGGCCGTGAGTACCGGGATACCCGGCATAATATTGGTTTCCTGGTTGTAGACAGACTGGCAGAAAAATTTGAGATCAAGTTGACCCGGGTGCAAAATAAAGCGATAACCGGAAGCGGCTACAGAGAGGGTGCCAGAGTTATCCTTGTAAAACCTCAGACCTTTATGAACCTCTCCGGTCAGGCAGTTGCTTCGCTGGTGCGGTTCTACAAGATCCCCAACGAGAACCTCATCGTTGCACATGATGATGTGGATCTGCCTTTTGGCACGATCCGCATGCGGCCTGGCGGGGGATCAGCCGGACAAAAGGGGATTGCTTCGATCATTAACCTGATGGGGACGCAGGACTTTCCCCGCTTGCGAATGGGAATTGGCCGTCCGTCAGGCAGAATGGACGCTGCGGCTTATGTCCTCCAGTCATTTTCCAAAGGAGATCAGGAAATGTTAAACGCGTTTCTTGACAGGGCGGTAGACGCAATGGATTGCTTCATACAATCCGGGTTGGAGACAGCAATGAACCGATTCAACCAGGTGGAACAACAATAAACATGCTCGACATTATCAGGCAACAATCCGGTTACCAACGCGTACTGGATGCAATTAAAGTCGGTCAGCAGTCCTCCACATTAGGATTGGTGCGTTCTGCACGGTTACCTGTCCTGGCTGCTTTGTGTATTGATCTGAATGTACCAGTCCTTTTATTGACTGACCGTTCAGACAGGGCCGCGCTCATGTACGACGAATTGGGTTTTTGGCTGCCCGGATATCCGCGGGTCTATTATCCTGAACCCACGCCCATGTTCTATGAAAAAGCTGCATGGGGAAGCCTAACACGTCGTGACCGTTTGCATGCGCTTAGCACACTGATCCAGTATTTCAAACCGGGCCGGCAGAAACCTGACCAGCCTTGTGTGGTCGTTGCTCCGCTCCGGGCAGTTATGACAAGAACCTTATCACGGCGGGAATTCATTCTGGCCAGCCGGATCATCCGACTGGGTGACCAGGTGGGCATTGAAACCTTGCAGCGCGAATGGGTCCGGTTGGGTTATGAGAATTCTGATGTGGTGGTGCAGCATGGTCAATTTTCCCGGCGCGGCGGCATCCTGGATGTTTGGCCGCCTTCCGAAACCTTTCCGGCCCGGGTGGAATTTTTCGGCGATGAGATCGATACGCTACGCAACTTTGATCCCACCACCCAGCGTACGGTCAGGGGACTTGACCAGATCCAGGTGACTCCTGCCAGGGAATATATTCCCGCGGCGGCGGATCAAACACCTTTAATAGAAGACCATCAGGATGAATTCCTGATCCCGTTTTACCATCCAAACGCTTCCACCTTATTGGACTATATGCCCCCAAATGCTTTGATCCTGGTGGATAGCATGTCCAATATTCGGGAATTTGGTGAAGAGATTGAAGAACAGGCCTTAAAGAACCGGGCTGACAATGTGCGAGAGGGCATCATCCCCGAGGATTTTCCCATTCCGTATATTTCCTGGTCGGAAGTGGTCGAAACGGTGACTTCAAGGCGCTGGATGGAAATGGTAAGACCATTCGGCGATGAGAGCGAAAACCCCGGATTGGGATTTTCACCAGGAATGCGGTTCGCTGGGCAGATCAAGAATTTCGTGGCACATCTTCAGAAGTGTTGCCAGGATGGGGATGTAACGGCAATTGTTTCCCGCCAAGTGCCCAGGCTAAAGGAGATTTGGCAGGAGTGGGAGGGGGAGTGTGAAGGAGGAAACCAGCCGCGATTTATTGAGGCGACATTAGGAGAAGGCTGGGACTTCACCCTCGAAAACGGCAAGTTTCTGCATTGCATCACCGATGGGGAAATCTTTGGTTGGGAACGTCCGTCGCCACGGGCAAGGGTGACTGTAAAACACGCCCCGCCTGAAGCAGATTTCGCTGATCTGAAGGTTGGTGATTGGGTCGTTCACGTTGATTATGGAATTGGAAAATTCTCCGGTCTGGTCAGGCGTTACCTGGATGGTGCAGAGAGAGAATTCCTGCTGGTGGAATATGACGGTGGTGATCAAATCTACGTACCTATTCACCAGGCAGACCGGCTGACCCGTTACATAGGCACTGGTGGTGCACCGCCCCAGCCATCCCGGTTGGGAAGCAATGATTGGAATCAAACCAAACAAACAGTCAGGGAAGCGGTCATCCAGGTTGCACAAGACCTGCTTGACCTATATGCCAAGAGACAGACTGCTGTCGGGTATGCTTTTGGCCCTGATTCTGCCTGGCAAAAGGACCTGGAAGCCTCATTCCCATACGTGGAAACCAGAGATCAACTGCAGGCGATCAATGATGTCAAAGGAGATATGGAAAACAGTAAACCGATGGACAGGCTTCTCTGCGGTGATGTCGGTTACGGCAAGACAGAGGTCGCACTACGGGCAGCATTCAAAGCGGTGATGGATGGCAAGCAGGTGGCGGTGCTGGTACCCACGACAGTTCTGGCACAACAGCATTATGAAACGTTCCGGCAGCGCCTGCACCCCTACCCGGTAAAAGTAGAAATGCTCTCGCGTTTCCGGTCACCTAAAGAGCAGGATGAGATCGTGCTGCAAACAATGGTAGGCGAGATCGACATTGTCATCGGGACGCACCGCCTGCTCACCGGTGACGTGGCGTTTAAAGATCTGGGTTTGGTGATCATTGACGAAGAGCAGCGCTTTGGGGTTACCCACAAAGAACATTTTAAGAAACTTCGCACCGAGGTGGATGTACTGACCCTTAGTGCGACACCCATCCCGCGTACGTTGTATATGGCGTTGACAGGCGCAAGGGATATATCGATGATCAACACCCCGCCGGCAGAACGCCTGCCGATTGTTACTCATATTGGTCCGTATTCACCTCAGATTGTACGGCAGGCGGTCCTGCGGGAACTTGATCGCGGGGGGCAGGTATTCTTTGTCCACAACCGTGTTCAAACGATCGATGCCATGCGGCAGCACCTCGAAACACTCGTACCAGAGGCACGGGTAGCCATTGCGCACGGTCAAATGAAAGAAGATGATCTTTCGCAGGTAATGACCCGTTTCACACGCAGCGAGGTGGATGTGCTATTGTGTACTTCCATCATCGAATCCGGGTTGGATATTCCGAATGCCAATACGTTAATCGTTGACCGGGGGGATACGTTTGGTTTAGCTCAACTTTACCAGCTTCGCGGCAGGGTGGGGCGTGGCGGGCAAAGAGCTTTTGCCTACTTCTTTAAACACAGAAAAAAGATACCGACTCCTGAAGGGCAGGAACGCCTGGAAACGATTGCGGAGAACACTCAATTGGGTGCAGGGTATTCGATCGCGATGCGCGACCTGGAAATGCGCGGGGCAGGTGAGATGCTCGGCACTCGTCAATCAGGTTACATTGCTTCAGTAGGTTTTCACCTTTATACGCGGATGCTGACGCAGGCTGTTCAGCAATTGCGCAAGGTAAAAGGTGAAACTGACGAGACCATGATTGAAGTCACCAAATCACCCGGTTACCTGGGGGTGAGTGTGGATCTGCCTTTATCTGTCGGCATTCCAATCACTTATATTCCGGATCAAAGCCTGCGGCTGCAGTTATACCGGCGCATGGCTAACATCATCGACCTGTCTGAACTTGAGCAGCTTGAGGAAGAATTCAAAGACCGGTTTGGACCTCTAGTGGAACAGGTTAAAGATCTGTTTTACCAACTGCGTGTAAAACTGCTGGGCGGGCAGGCCGGGTTGGTATCGATTAGTGTTGAAGCAGATCAGATCGTTTTACGATTTCCACAATTACCAAATGGTGTATCATCCAGAGAACTTGCTCCGATCGGTATGCAGACCCGGGCTGGACGAAATGCATACTGGATGAAATTCGATGTGGATGAACCCAGCTGGCGGGAAAACTTATTGGCAGTACTGAATGTTATAATTTCGTTATGAACACTATTCTAATCATTGAGGATGAACAATCCCTGGCGCGAGTACTGCAATCCTACCTGGAACGGGAAGGATTTCAGGTTATCACTGCCAACCGGGGAGATACCGGTTACGATCTCATCCTGACCAGGAATGTGGATCTGATCCTGCTGGACCTGAATTTACCCGGAATGGACGGTATGGACATCGCGCGGGAAATTGTGCGACAAAAGAAAACCCCGATCATCATGATCACCGCAAGGGTTGAGGAATTTGACAAGCTCAAAGGGTTGGAAATCGGTGCGGATGATTACATTACAAAACCATTCTCTCCTCGTGAAGTTGTCGCCAGGGTGAAAACTGTGCTGCGCAGGGTAAACCGCACAGAAGAGACGAGCAGCAAAGTAGAAACAGCGGGGCTGGAGATCGATGTAAACGCGCACACTGTCAAGAAAGCCGGTCGTAGCGTTGAACTCACACCATCTGAGTTTGAGATCCTGCTGGTAATGGCACGAAACCAGGGCAGGGTCTATACCCGTTTACAGCTATTGGAAGCCATTCAGGGACAATCCTATGAAGGGTATGAACGAACAATCGACGCACACATCAAGAACCTGCGGGCAAAAATCGAAGATGAGCCCAAGAACCCTACGATGATCAGGACTGTTTTTGGAGTCGGTTATAAGTTCCTCTCGAATGAGGAATAGATGATAGTCCTTTCCCTGCGCATCAAACTGATCCTTGCTTTTTCAATCGTGGCGATCACCGCTGTTGCGGGTATTGTCCTCTTTGCCAACCTGGATAGTGAGCGGCAGGTGCGCACTTACCTCTCCCGCGGCGGTCAATATGGCCTGACCAACCTGGTAACAGAGCTGGAAAATTATTATGAAACGAACAACTCCTGGGAAGGAGTTGATTCAATCCTGGAAGGTTCGAATTTTCCGGGCCGGATGAACAATCAACAGAGAGGTAATTCTGCACTGACCTTAACCGATGCCAAAAGGAAAGTGTTATGGAGCGCTTCGGGAGAGGTGATCGGCGCAGTATTGGATCAGGACGCACTGGTGAATGCAATCCAGTTATCCAATTCACGGAATGATCCACTGGGGTATTTGCTGGTAGCCAATTCACCCGGGTTGCAGGCAAATGATCTGAGTCCTTTTGTTGAAAGGCTGAAGTCAGTTATTCTTTATTCTGGCATCGTGGCGGCTATCCTGGCGATCGTTCTGGCCATCGTGGTCTCCAATTACCTGCTAAAACCTGTCAAAGCATTGACACGCGCCTCCACAGACCTCTCAGCGGGCAAATTTTCGACACGGGTGCAAGTTAAGGGCAATGATGAACTTTCGATACTCGCCAAAACTTTCAACGGGATGGCGGCTAATTTAGAGAGTGCTGAAGAGCGCAAGAAAACGTTGACCGCTGATGTGGCGCACGAATTACGCACTCCGATTGCAGTTCAGAAAGCCCAGTTGGAGGGGATGATCGATGGTGTGTTGCCTGTCTCGAACGAAAACCTGGTCACCGCTCTGCAACAGACTGACTTCTTATCCAGGATGGTGGATGACTTGCGCTTGCTGGCCATGGCAGATGCCGGTGAAGTATCGTTCGAGTATCGTGAAACGGACCTCGTCAAATTGATCGATCAGACCATCAACCGGTTCAAGGGTCAGGTCATTTCAGAGGGTACGCGGATCGTCAACACTTATGACCCTAAAGGAATACCTTTAATGATGATGACAGATCCGGATCGGTTAACCCAGATCTTGAACAACCTGGTTTCCAACGCGTTAAGATACGGAAAAAAGGGCGGAGTCATTTCAATTTTTTGTAAAGTGCAGCAGGGGTACGCCGAGATCTCAGTCAAGGATGACGGTGCGGGTTTGCCGCAATCTGCGATTCCGCACTTGTTTGAACGATTTTACCGGCACGAAAAAGCCCGCAGCCGTGAAGACGGTGGAACCGGGCTGGGGTTGGCGATTTCAAAAAAACTGGCCGTCTTAATGGGGGGCGATCTTACAGGGGCGAATCATCCGGAAGGTGGGGCTGTCTTCACTCTCACTATCAAGGATCATAAGGTTTAATCTCCAATACAAAGAACAAATGTGCTATAATTGGTGCAATCAGGCAGGATAAGGAATGGAATTTAAATTACAAGCTCCCTATATTGCCACTGGCGATCAACCCGAAGCGATCGAGCAACTCGTGCGGGGGATACGGCAGGGATATCGTGACCAGGTTTTGTTGGGGGCTACCGGTACCGGCAAGACTTTCGCCATCGCCAACGTGATCCAACAGCTGCAGATGCCGGCGTTGATCATGGCTCACAACAAAACCCTGGCAGCCCAACTGTACTCAGAATTTCGCGAATTTTTTCCGGAAAATGCGGTTGAATATTTTGTGTCTTATTACGATTATTATCAGCCGGAAGCTTACGTTCCGCGACATGATCTTTACATCGAAAAAGANNCGCAAGGATGTGGTGATCGTGGCTTCGGTCAGTTGTATTTACGGCCTGGGCAACCCTGAAGAATACGGCAATGTGGTCGTGAAACTCGCTGTAGGGGAGATCTTCCGCCGCAACGCGCTGTTGAGACTGCTGATCGAAAGCCAGTATCAACGCAACGATCTGGAATTACGCCCGGGAGTTTTCAGGGTACGGGGCGATACAATGGAAGTCTTTCCCGCATATGAAGAAAAGCGCGCCTACCGCGTCATCTTCTTTGGGGATGAAGTGGAAAAGATTGTTGAGTTCTCCCCGCTTACCGGTGAAATTTTCTCTGAACCCCACAATATTGAGATCTATCCGGCCAAACATTACATTGCCAGCGAAGCCAGGTTGAAACAAGCCATCCAGGACATCGAGCAGGAAGTGGAAGACCAGATCAGGTATTTCAAGTCCAATGAAAGGCTGCTGGAAGCCCAACGCATTGAGCAGCGCTGCCGATACGACCTTGAAATGCTGCGCGAAGTGGGTTATTGCTCAGGTATCGAGAACTACTCCAGGCACCTGGATCAACGCCCGGCGGGCTCAGCCCCGTGGACTTTGATGGACTACCTGCCAAGCGAATACCTGTTGGTGCTCGATGAATCGCACATGACTGTTCCGCAGATCAGGGGGATGTACAATGGCGACCAGTCACGCAAATCCACACTGGTGGATTATGGTTTTCGTCTGCCTTCTGCTTTGGACAATCGTCCGTTGACCTTCCAGGAATTTGAAAAGGTGATGGGGTACACGATCTATACTTCGGCTACCCCTGCTGAATTTGAGCTGAAACGCGCCAGGCAGGTGGTCGAGCAGATCATACGACCGACCGGTCTTGTCGATCCGGAAGTGGAGATTAGACCGACAAAAGGACAGGTGGATGATCTGTATGGCGAGATCAAAAAGCGCGTGGAGGTGGGAGAACGGGTGCTGGTGACCACTTTGACCAAGCGCATGTCAGAGGATCTCTCGGATTACCTGTTGGAACTTGGCTTGAAGGTAAATTACCTGCACTCTGAGGTGGAAACACTGGAGAGAGTAGGCATTCTGCGTGACCTGCGTATGGGTGTGTTTGATGTGCTCGTGGGCATTAATTTGCTGCGCGAAGGACTTGATCTACCGGAGGTATCCCTGGTGGCGATCCTGGATGCGGATAAGCAGGGTTTTCTGCGGTCAGCAACCGCGTTGATCCAAACGATTGGCCGGGCAGCGCGCAATGTCAATGGCAAGGTCATCATGTATGCCGATGTGGTCACAGACGCGATGAGAACGGCGATCGACGAGACCAACCGCCGGCGTAAGAAACAGAGCGATTACAACACAGCCAACGGGATCGAGCCATACACCGTGATCAAGGCAGTACACGATCTGACGGAAAGATTATCAACCCCTTCAGCGGTAGCGGAAGCCAGGGGTGAATACAAAACAGCTACTGGAGCGCCGATCATGCCGCTCAAGGATCTTAAGCGCATGATCGTAGAACTTGAAAAGGAAATGAAACAGGCGGCCAGTCAACTACAATTTGAGCAGGCAGCGGTTATACGGGATCGAATTATCGATCTCAAGCAGATGTTGGCAGATGAATCAGATCTTCCACCCTGGAAAAAAGCACGCCTGATGGCTGGTGAAATCGAATGAACCCTGAGTCGTTAAATTGAAGGTGCTACCGAGAAACGATCAAATTGGCTGACCACTGGAGGCCAATCTGTCACAAGGTCAGTCACGAACGCGGATGACGGACCAACCCGGACAGCGGCAACGAACCTGGCCAGATCGGCTGCTGTGCCCTGGGCGAGAATTTCTACCCTTTCGTCAAACCGGTTGCGCACCCAGCCGTTGATGTGCAGGTCAGCGGCAATATTTTTAACAAAATATCGAAAACCAACCCCCTGCACGCGGCCTTCCACCAGAATATGCACGTTGCGTAATTCATCCATGCTAGAACCTGCTGAGTAACTCCCTAAGGGATGAGGATCAATCCTCGTCTTCTTCATCCTCATCGTAGAGAGCATAGTCATCCTCATCTTCCAGGTCATCATTATCGAAATCCAGCTCGTCTTCATCCTCCGAAGAAAAGTTGGAAGTTTGCAAGCCGCTGGAAGTGGAGAACTCCATGTTATCGATGGCTTTTTCGATCCAATCAACCTCATCGTCATCTGTGGCATTTTTTAGCAGTTCATCAAGTTTTTCCTTGACCTCATCGCCACCTATTTGGGAGAGCGACCAGATCATAGCAAGGCGTATCTCTTCGTCCTCGATACCGTATTCCAACGCGGCTAATAGTTTTTCTCTTGAACCGGTCAATTCCAGTTCCCCGGCCGCGCGGACCGCTTCAAACTGCACATCAGGGTCGGGTGAATTGAGCAATTTATCCACTTGCGCCGCCCATGAATCATCTGCTGAGCGTCCCATAGCGCACAGCGCGCTGGTGACCCAGCCGGAATCGTTGGACAGGTAAGCATTTTGGATCAAACCTGGGATTGAGGGATGGCTGGAATACCCGAGTGATTCCAGTGCGCGTTGTTTGACACGCGCCTGGTCATTTCCCTCAACGATCGAAACAAGATGTTTGACGATCTTTTCGTAGAGATCAGCGCGGATCGTTTCCAGTTCGCCCAGCAGCACAAATTTACCCAGCACGGCAGCTGCGGTTGCCCGTGTGGTCTCGTCAGGATCAGTGATGGACATTGAAAGGAGATCAGGAACCAGGTTGGTTTCTTCACATTCCCACAAAAGACGCAAGGCGATCACGCGTACGGCAGCGAGAGGATCATTGAGAAGCGCGCGAGCCATGTTGTCGAAATTTACCACGGTGTCAGACTCTAACACGGTTTCCAGGTCTTCGAGGAGGCTCACTTTGCGTTGTTCAGGCAGGTTTGGCCAGATGTGTTGAAAATCCTTCAGGTTCTTGCGGGTTAGATCGGAAAAGTATCTCACGAAGCGGACCGGAAAGGGTGTGCCAAGATCTTGCAGCGCATCCAGCACAGCGGAAAACGGGGTCAGATCAAGTGATTCATCCATCACCGGTCCTCCTACCTGGGTAGTAACACGGGGTTTACGATGTCGTTGATGATCAGAACGACCATCAGAGCAATAAGCAGTGCAAAGAATACCATGTGAACCCTGCCTTCCAACGCAGCGGGGATCTTTTTCTTGAACAACAATTCGGGTAACAGGAAGAGAATCCGACCACCGTCCAACGCAGGGATGGGGAGCAGATTCGTGTAGCCCAATGCTACTGAAATGACTGCAAAAAAGTACAGGGTATTCAACCCCGCCATTTCCGGGTTTTGGGCGGCTTCTTCTTTGTCCGCGGTTTGAACCTGGGCGTAAATGTCATAAATACCTTTGACACTGACCATGCGTGCTTCGGAGGGTGCGATCTGACCGCTGATCAGGCGCACCGGCAGCATGATCAATTGATAACCCTGATCCAGCGTGGTAACGGCTGCGCTCGGAAGGGCTTTCAGGAATGAAACCTTAACGCTGGGATTGGTGATGGTAATGCCCAGCGGACCCTGGTTCTCCGGCCATTCCTCGCGTGGGGTGGCGACAACATTCACTTCACTACCGTCGCGGATCAACACGATTTCAAGGGGTTGACCGAGATGTGTTGATATTTCCGCAGACAACTTTTCCATGCTGTCGATCTGAGTGCCGTTGACAGTGGAGATGATGTCACCGACTTGAATGCCGCTAACAGCGGCGGGTGTGTCAGCGGTAACATCGGAGATTTGCACTTTCGTTACATCCGGTGAGCCGATGCGCGTGAAAAGGTAGGTGATGAGTAGAAAACCAATTAGCAGGTTGAATGCGGAGCCGCCCAGCAGGGTGATGAAGCGGTTGATCGGTTTGGCTGAGAGGAAACTGCCCGGCTCTGTATCATTCTGATCTTCACCTTTCATGCGGCAGAAACCGCCAAAGGGGATCCAGTTGAGCGTAAAGTCGGTGCCACCAGCCCTGAAGAGACGGACCATTTTGGGTGGATAACCAATCCCGAACTCTTCAACTTTGATCTTGCTGAGACGCGCAAAAATGAAGTGACCGAGCTCATGCAGCAAGATCAGCGCGCCGAAGGCGATCACAAATTCAAGTATGGTTAAAGCAGTATTACCGATATTGTTCATAAAGATCCTATTCCAAGCAAATTTTCTCTTTATTATAAACGGTTAAAAAGCCGTTTTATTTGTAATCCTGATTTGAAGGAAAAGAAAAACAGGTGAGTGTTCACCTGTTTTTCACATCCAAATTATTATCCAGGTTAGCGATCTTTGTTCTACCAAACAGCCAAGCAAATTACGCGAACCAGATCTCGGTGCAAAACAAAACGAAGAGCACCCAAACCGCGGAAAAAATTGCTACGATGAGCAGGCCAGCCAGGACCGCATACCACGTATACCGGCGCGCTTCCGAGTCGGTCATCGCATCACCACGAGGGTGCTGCTGAACTGCCTGCTGCCTGGAGAAGAAGCCATGCCTGATACGCTTATCATGCCAGCGCATTCCCGGCACATCCATGTTGCAGATCACCCTGCCATCGTCCTCTTCGTATTTAGGTTGTTTAGTTGTCATTATTATCACCAATAATCATTGTAACAAATTTTTACATTAATTAAACAGGTGACAGACGACCGTATGTCCGGGTTCAATTTCCTTGGATTGCGGGACAACAGATTTGCATATCTCCATGCATTCCCGGCAGCGTGTGTGGAATTTGCAGCCAGGCGGGGGATTGGCAGGGGATGGGATGCTTCCCTCGAGGATGATACGATTCGTCTTGGTCTCAGGGTCTGGAACCGGTGCTGCGCTCAGCAAAGCCTGTGTGTAGGGGTGGAGGGGATTCCTGAAGATTGACTCTTTAGGCCCGTACTCGACCAGGCTTCCCAGGTACATCACACCCACATTATCTGAGATATGTTCCACCACCGAAAGGTCATGAGAAATGAATAAATATGTCAGTTTAAACTCGTCCTGCAAATCTTTAAGCAGGTTGATGATCTGCGCCTGTACCGAAACATCCAATGCAGAGACAGGCTCATCACACACAATAAACTCCGGATTTAATGCCAGCGCCCTGGCGATGCAAATTCGTTGACGTTGTCCGCCTGAGAATTCGTGTGGGTAACGATCCTTATGGTAGGGTTCAAGTCCGCAAGATTTCATAATGCGGTCCAAATGGTCATCGTACTGATCACTCGGAACCAGGTTGTGCTCTTTAACCGCCTCACCGATGATCTCGCTGACCGGTAGACGTGGAGAAAGGCTGGAATAGGGATCCTGGAAAATGATCTGCATTTTTGGACGGATAGCGCGCATCTGTTTGCGGTTGAGGGCAAAAATATCAAAGCCGAAGAAAAAGACATCGCCGCTGGTTTTTTCGTTGAGCCGTAAAATCGTTTTGCCAATTGTGGTTTTGCCGCAGCCGGATTCACCCACAAGGCCCATCGTCTTACCGCGTTTGATCTGGAAACTAACCCCGTCAACCGCTTTCACGTGACCGACGACACTTTGCATCAAACCTGCTTTGATCGGAAAATATTGTTTTAGGTCCACGACCTCCAGAACGGTCTCCTGAAGATCTGTCATTGTTAAGAACTGGTCATTTAACATGTCTATACCTCTGCCGGTTTGTCGTTATAAAGATAACATGTTGTCATGTGAGTTGGTGTCACATATACCTCGCGAGGGTATTCACCGTCGCACACCGGCATCCTTTTTTCACAACGGTCTTTAAAATAACAATAATCGGGCATGTTGATCGGATTGGGAACACTGCCGGGAATGCTGTACAAGCGGTCCACCGCTTTGTTGATCACCGGCTTTGATTTCATCAGACCGACTGTGTAAGGATGCAATGGGTTGTGAAATACTTCCATTGCTGTGCCTTTTTCAACAATGCGTCCTGCGTACATGACGACGACGTAATCTGCCATTTCGGCAATCACACCCAAGTCATGGGTGATGAGCATGATGCTCGAATTGATCTTATCTTTCAGGGTTCTGAGCAGGTCGAGAATTTGCGCCTGGATGGTTACATCCAGCGCGGTGGTCGGTTCGTCTGCGATGATAAGTTTGGGACTGCAAGCCAATGCCATGGCGATCATAATTCGCTGGCGCATCCCACCGGAAAGCTCGTGCGGGTACATTTCGTACACGCCCTTATTATTGGCGATTCCTACCATTTCAATCATGTCAAGCGATAACTTCTTTACATCGTCATCGGTCATCCCCAAGTTGTGCAGTTTGATCACTTCGTCGATCTGCTCTCCAGCGCGAAATACAGGATTCAGGCTGGTCATGGGTTCCTGGAAGATCATGGAAACCTTACTGCCGCGAATCTTTTCCATAACCACGGTTGGTGTCTTGGCAATGTCGTAAACGTTTTCCCCGGTGTCAAAGCGGATGGAACCTTTTACGATCTGCCCCTGCGGGCGTTGCACAAGCTGCATCAAGGAGAGGCTGGTGACTGATTTACCACAGCCGGATTCGCCCACAACTCCAACGGTCCGACCCTTGGGAACTTCAAAGGTCACGCCATCCACCGCTTTTACTGTACCGATATCGGTGAAAAAGTACGTGTGCAGGTTGTCGAATTCGACAACATTCTCCGGATTCTTCATTTTAGTCAGGTATTCGCTTGCCGGAACATTTCTGCGGTTGCGCTGTTTTTCAATTGCGTCCGTGATCCGGCGATTTTCCCGCGAGATTTTTGCCAGTTCCCGCGCTGAAATCCTTTCAAGATTGTTGCTCTTGCGATTCCCTTTAATTTTTTCAAGTGGAGCAAGTTTTTGATCAACCATGTTCTTCTTCCTACCTTTTCATCTTCGGATCGTAGGCGTCCCGAAGACCGTCACCTACAAAGTTAAAGCCAAGCACTGTCAGGAGGATCAGCAGTCCTGCGGGAATCCACATGAACCAGTAGTTGGTCATAACAAATGCGTCTGAGGCCACATTGATAATACTGCCCCACGAAGCCAATGGATACTTGATGCCAAGGCCCAGGAAACCGAGAGTGGCTTCGGTGATGATGATGCCACCCAGTCCAGCAGTGGCGTAGACGATGAGGAGCGGCATAACGTTTGGCACCAGGTGTTTGAAGATCCTGCGGCTGGTACGGATTCCGGTCGCTTCAGTTGCGACCATGAAGTCCTGTTCGCGCAACGAGAGGATCTGGCCGCGCACGATACGGGCGACGCCGGTCCAACCAAGGATACCTAAAACAGCCATCAACAGGAAGATACGGACCATCGGTTGTACTTCGAGCGCGTCCATCACTGAACCGAAGATAAGCACCATTGGCCAGAAGGGGATACTGTTGAACAAGTCAACAAAACGCATGAATGCAGTATCCACCCATCCGCCAAAATAACCCGAAAGGCCACCGATGATGATACCGATGAAGACCTCGATGAAGATGACCACAAAACCGACCAATAGCGAAACCCTGCCGCCATACATCAGACGGGTAGCCATATCCATGCCATTGTTATCAAGACCAAGCGGGTGATCTGCCGAGGGACTCTCATACATCCGGATCAGTTCTGTATCTACCTCCCGCTTGATGTTATAGGTCATGTTCACACGGACGATCGAATAATCGACGGTTTCACCATTCTCTTCAATATAGGAAAATTCAGGTATTTTTTCATTGATCGCTTCACGGATTGCGCCTTTGAAATCAACACTGAGGAAGATCGATTGATCGATCGGGTTGACGATAATGTTGGATACTTCAGCAATCTCAGCTCCTGAAGTGTCCAGAATGTTGGTTAGACCCTCATCCTCCCGAATTGTGAACTTCTGATCATTTACTGTAAATCTGGTCTTATTTTCTTGCATTGCCCGGCTGCTCATTAATTTAAATTCATAGGAGTCAACCAGACTTGAATACTCGGGTGTATACGGATCATAGACATTTAACATCGCCAGCGCAACGTCCTGGTCTTTGGAAATTTTGGATGATTTTCGTTCGGTTGTTATGTGATAGGTGATACCTTCGAAATCGAAAGTAGAGGATTTCGCTTCCACCGCGGCTTCATAAGCGGCAGTAAAACCATCGGTTATCGTAAAACCATTTTTTGGCTGCATCTTACCCAACAAAACTTCGGCCACTTCGTTGAGCTGTAAGATGCGGTAGGTGTTTTCTGCTTCTTCAACATAAGAGTAACTCTTTCCGCCAGAAGTAAAAGTTTCCGCTTTCTTGCCCAGTGCCAACAGGAACTGGGCGCGGTCAGCGCTGCCGAAGCTTTTGCCATCCACGACGGTGTAACGCAATTCTTCGTTGTAGATCGCTCCGGCATAATCCTTGACCATAGTACCCAAACCTTTGAAAACCTGGGCTTGTGTGTATGGTGAAAGAAAGGGACCAAGGAAGGCGAGGAGAAACATAAATACTAGTATTGCCAGTCCGACAACAGCCAACCTGTTGCGGATGAAGCGTTTAAATACCAGCATGCCTGGCGAAAGTACCTTAATGCGCCGGGCGTCATCGAGATGCATTTCCTCATTAGATTTTATATCTGGTACAGGAGCCTGCTCAGGAGTAATGGGTGTGTTTTCCATGTCACTCATTTTTCACCACCCTTAGTTTGCCCTGACACGCGGGTCGACCACAGCGTACATAATGTCCGCGATGATCAAACTGATCTGCGTGAGCAGAATGAGGAAGGTTGTGTAGAACATGGCAAAAGGTATGTCACCCCGCGTGATCGCTTCGAAGGAAACGTAACCGATACCGGGTATCTGAAAGAGAGTCTCGGTGATCAAGGAACCACCGAACATGGAAGGAATCAGGTAACTCATGTAAGAAACCAGCGGAATCAAGGTATTACGGAAGGCGTGTTTATTGATGACGACTTTTTCTGAAAGTCCTTTGGCACGCGCAGTCCGGATATAGTCAGAACTGAGAACTTCAAGCATATTGGTACGGGTATAACGCATTAATCCGCCGATGGAGAGCATCATGAGGGTTACGATCGGTAAAACCATGTGGTAACCGATGTCCATCACCTGTTGGAATGGAGTCATTGAGTTGAAAAACCTGCCGGTCAAACCATACAGGTCAAACCAGCCCAGTTTGATCGAGAAAATATACTTTAAGATTGTCGCGAGAAAAAAGGTTGGCAGCGAAATACCCGCGAGTGCAAATACCGTGATTGCGTAATCGGTTTTGCTATATTGTTTTCGCGCCGCCAGTATACCCAATGGAATGGAAATCAAGATTTCCACCATGAACGTGATCATATTTATGATCAACGAATACCAGATTACTTCACCAAATTTTTGTGTGACAGGGATCCCCCAGTGCCAGGAATCTCCAAAATCTCCCTTAACCGCGTTACCCAGCCAGCCAATAAAACCCGGAATAATCCCAACATCC
>DIWL01000036.1:0-8626 GCA_002428455.1 Anaerolineaceae bacterium UBA6107
CGTTGGCATAAGGCCAGGCTGCCGCTACAAGGATGTGTTCAGTCATGTTTCACCTCGCTGGTAAATTCAATGCGGGTATTCTATCACGAATCACAGCGCGCACACCGCACTTGCAATGATGTCCGTCCCTCACCCGGCAGACAGATTTGATCACTCTCCGCGATTTTACCCGACTTGACCATATCCGAGGCGGATGTTATGATTTTTTCCGAGGTACTAATGACTGATAATAATTCTCAATTTAACGGTAAAGATCCGCGGAATCCATTGCAGGAAAGTGAAAACCCATCTGCACCGGAATTCCGCTCACCAGCAGAAAAATTTTGGGACCGGCTTGTTCACCTGGGACTCGGCGAGACCGCCTTGCGGGTGGGAACCGGGGTGGTTTCACTGCTACTGGTAGTTGTCGTTGTATGGGTGATGAGCACTTTTGTGTTGAAAAACCAGGCACTCCCCACCGAAGAACCCATACCCACTGAAGCAGCGCTCACCGGCGCCGGTGGCCCGTTCATCGAGGTCGATGAGGGCGTGACCGAAGAGGAAATTCTCCACAGTGGATTTACTGTCAGCCGCCTGGCGCAAGTGCACACTGACCGCCCGGCTGGAGCGCGCACCGAAATCATCGAGTACACCATTCAAAGTGGTGATACCCTGTTCGGTATCGCGGAGAAATTCGGGCTGAAACCGCAAACCCTGCTCTGGAGCAACCGCCACATCCTGGGGGATGACCCGCACAATATCTTCCCCGGAGTATCCATTCTCATCCCCACCATTGATGGTGCCATCTACTTCTGGAACCAGGGTGATGGGCTAAACGGTGTATCCAATTTCTACAAGGTAACCCCGGACGTTATCATCGATTGGCCGTCCAATAACCTGGACCGCGCTACACTGGGAGACTTCTCCCTCCCGAACATTACCCCCGGTACCATGCTCTTTATTCCCGGCGGTGAGGGCGAGTTCACGGATTGGTTGCCCCATTACTCCCGTGACGAACCCACCGAATCCTCCATCCCTGGCGGTTGCGGTATTATCACCGAAGGATACATTGGTTACGGTACTTTCATCTGGCCGACCACTGAAACCTATCTCTCCGGGTACGACTACACACCCGAAACCAACCACCGCGCCATCGATATCGCCGGTTCGATCGGCAACCCGGTATGGGCGGTTGACGCGGGTGTGATCGTCTACTCCGGCTGGAATGACCACGGTTACGGCAACCTGATCGTGGTTGACCACGGCAACGGCTGGCAATCCGTTTACGCTCACCTGGATACTTTTCTGGCTTTCTGTGGTCAGAGCGTGGACCAGGGAGAGCAGATCGGAACGCTGGGCACCACCGGTAATTCCACCGGTCCGCACCTGCACTTTGAATTGCGGCACGAGACATACGGTGTGGTCAACCCGTGGGACTTCCTGCAATAAAGTTATACCCACTCTTTCCCCGGTCATTCTTTTGGCCGGGTTATTTTTTTAATCCGTAGAATTGTATAATAAAGGTAGCGAGGTGAATTATGAACTCCTATCCCCCAGTGCGCCGCTCCCCCATAGCCGGGGCGTGGTATCCATCCAACCCGGAAGTGTTGCGCAGTGAGATCGACGGTTACATCAATGCCACCGAGGAACAAACCCTGCCAGGCGAAGTGGTCGGGTTGATCGCGCCCCACGCCGGCTACTTTTACTCCGGTTTGACCGCCGGATACGCATACCGTTGTGTAAAAGGTCATTCATACGATACCTGCGTAGTCTTTTCACCGCTGCATGATTACTCGCCCAATGATCTGCTCACCACAGCGCACGAAGCCTATGCCACTCCTCTTGGACAGGTCCCAGTCGATCGACCGCTGGTGCAGGCGTGTTCACAAAAGATCGCGGATGCCACTGGTGAGGTGTTGCACAACATTGCAAATGATCGCGAACACTCGCTTGAGATCCAATTACCCTTCCTGCAAAGGGCTTTGGTTACCCCCTTTACCCTTGTGCCCATCATGGTGCGCACGCACAACGCGCGCTTGCTTGAATCCACTGCCAGGGCGATAGCCGATTCGCTCAAGGGGAAGACAGTCCTCTTGGTTGCCAGCACTGACCTTTCTCATTTTTACAACGAAAACGAAGCCAACTCGCTGGATTCCACCATGCTGCAAAACATGACCGCCTTTTCCCCGGAAGGGGTGCTCAAAGCCGAGCGCTGCGGCGAGGGCTTTGCCTGCGGTGCCGGAGCGGTTGCCCTCATGCTCTGGACGTCCCGTTTTCTCGGCGCCAGTCAGGTGACCCTGCTGCATCACAGTACTTCTGCCGATGCCTCCGGGGATTCCAGCCGCGTGGTTGGTTACGGTGCCCTCGCGGTAACCCGCTAGAGATCCAGGGATAATTCATCAATGTCTGCTTATGCCCGTGTATCAGTCAACATTCCCCAGTTGACCGGGTTATTTGATTACCGGATACCGCCTGAACTGGAAGGGTCCGTGTTGCCCGGCTCACTGGTGAACATCCCGTTCGGCAGGCAGCCAGTACAGGGCATTGTGGTGGATCTGCCGCAGATCCCCGCGGTAGATGAAACGAAGCTGATCGAAGCCCTCGTCGATGGCGAACCGGTACTGACAGGTTACCAGCTCCAACTTGCCCGGCACATGGCTGAGGACAATCTTGCCACCCTCTCGCAATGCCTTGACCTGATGGTGCCGCCAGGTTTGAGCCAGCACGCCGATATCCTGCTCCACAGGACTGAAGTGGAGAAACCAGCTGAGATCACTCCCCTGCAAAAACGCCTGTTGGAATTATTGACCAAGCGCGGAGATCTACGCGGCAGGCAGGTGGACGCTGCCTTGCCAAAGACCAACTGGCGCGATATCCTGCCTTCTCTCGTAAAACGCGGATTGTTATCCAGCCAATCTGTCCTGCCCCCGCCAGCGGTCCGTTCCAAGATTTTACGCACCGCTCAATTCGATGCGCCTGCTGCTTGGAGGGATGACCCCGCCGTGAAAATTGGTGCGCCCGGCAGCGCTGCCCTGGCGCGCAGGCATGCAGTCCTGGAATTCCTTGAAGAAAAAGCCATCCCGGTCAACGTTGCCTGGGTATACGCCGCGAGCGGAGCCACATCTGCTGATCTCAACCGCCTGGCCGAATTCGGACTGATCCGCCTGGGAGAGACTGAGATCTGGCGTGATCCATTGGAAAACCTGAAGCCGGTACTGACCCGGCCGCCGGTGTTTACCGATGAACAATCTGCCGTCTGGCAATTCCTGGCAAAGCAGTTCGCTGACCCGGCATTACGGAAACCAAACCTGCTGGTGGGAGTCACCGGGTCTGGTAAGACCGAGATTTACCTGCGCGCCGCAGCTGAAGCCCTCGCTGCCGGCAAAGGGGTCATCATCCTGGTACCAGAGATCTCGCTCACCCCTCAAACGGTGAAACGCTTCTTTGCGCGTTTTCCGGGCAAGGTCGGGCTGGTTCATTCAAAACTGTCGCCTGGTGAACGCTATGATACCTGGCGGCGTATCCGCGCCGGGCTGCTGCCCATCGTTGTCGGGGCGCGCAGCGCGCTGTTTTCCCCCCTGCCTGACCCTGGTTTGATCATCATCGACGAAGCTCACGACGCATCCTACCGCCAGGAGGATACCCAGCCGCGTTACCATGCGGTGAATACCGCCTTATCGTTGAGTCGAATTACAGGTGCCTGTGTTCTGCTGGGCAGCGCCACCCCGGATGTTGAGACCCTTTACCGCTTCGAACAGGAGAGCTGGCACGTCATCCGTATGGCCAACCGCATCCTTGCCCACCGGGATACACCCACCGCCGTTCCGGAATATTCCGAACTACCTCCGGTGGAAGTGGTCGACATGCGCCAGGAATTGACCGCTGGCAACCGCTCCGCCATCAGCCGCACATTACACAACGAACTGGCCGGTGTGCTTCAACGCAACGAACAGGCGATCCTCTTCCTCAACCGGCGCGGCAGCGCTTCTTATGTGTTCTGCCGTGAATGCGGGTACGTCCTGCACTGCCCGCGTTGTGAAACGCAACTCACCTGGCACGCTGACGAATCCGCGCTGATCTGTCATACCTGCAATTACCGCCGCCAAATGCCCCGCACATGTCCTTCCTGCGGCAAACCCAACATCCGGCAGTTCGGACTGGGCACCCAAAGCCTCGAAGCCCTGGTGCTTAAGAAGTTTCCCGCTGCCCGGGTGCTGCGCTGGGATGCCGATACCGCACGCTTCAAAGGCGCGCACGACATCATCCTGGACCATTTCACCCAGCATCGTGCCGATATCCTCATCGGCACCCAGATGCTCGCCAAGGGGCTGGATCTGCCGCTGGTTACGCTGGTAGGGGTGGTGCTGGCGGATGTGAGCCTGAACCTGCCTGATTTTCGCGCCGCTGAACGCACCTACCAGCTCCTCACCCAGGTTGCCGGTCGGGCTGGACGCAGCGGCCGTGGAGGACGGGTGATCCTGCAAACTTTTCAACCGGACCATTACGCCATCCGGGCAGCGGCAACTTACGATGCTGAAGGTTTTTATAAAACCGAGATGGCCTGGCGGGAGCGCGCCGCATATCCCCCTTATTCACGCCTGTTGAAGATCGAATTCCACCACACTGATGCACTGACCGTTCAGAAAGCCGCTCTCGCTGCCGGTGAACAGCTTGCAGGTCAGATTGCGGAGAACCGCTACCGCAACACATCCCTCATCGGACCAGTGCCCTGCTTTTACCAGAAACGCGCCGGCCTGTACCGCTGGCAGCTGCTCATCCGTGGCCCCGATCCGCGGCTTGTGCTGAAAGCGCACCCCCTGACTTCATGGCAGCCCTCCGGATTGACAGTGGACCTGATTCTGGATCCCATTAACCTTCTTTAATAGCAAAAACGGGAGGTTCGACCTCCCGTTTTACCTGCCAAGAACTTAGTATCCCAGCACTGACCAGGGGTTGACAAAACCACCGTTCAGCCGGACCTCGAAATGCAGGTGCGACCCATACGATCTTCCGGTATTGCCTGCCGCTCCGATCACAGCGCCCTGGTAAACACCCTGCCCGCAGGATACATAGATCTGCGAAAGGTGCGCGTAAACGGTCTCGTATCCATTTCCATGGTCGATGACAACCAGGTTGCCATAACCGGAGTCGTTCCATCCGGCGTAAACAATCGTTCCATAATCCGCTGCAAATACCGGATCTCCGGTCCAGGCGGACAGGTCAATCGCCAGGTGATAGCTTGAAAAATCAAACCCGGAAAGGGATGTCTGGTTGGTCGGGTATACAAAACTTCCAGAGCCGACATAAGCGTAATTGGTTGATGCGCAGCCGCCAGGTCCAGCGATCTCACGGGTAGCACCAGACCCTGAGGAGTAGGGGATGGGAACGATCCAGGATTTGATCTCGCGATATCCACCCGGGATCATCACGTATTCCAATCCATCCGTCGAGGGCATTGTCACATCCATGTGATTGGAGGGCCAGCGGATGATGTCAGCGACGTTCACATAATATTTTTCCGCCACCTTTTCTAGCGAGTCACCCTCTTTCCATTTGTAGTACACGCCGTCTGTGGGCGGAATGGTTAATCTCCAACCGGGGCTCAGGAATGTGGGATCGTCGTTGAGTAGATCATAATTCGCATAAAGGATGGACTCGGCTTCAAGATTATATTTTCCAGCAATCCCAAAGATCGTATCGCCCTCTTCCACCGTGTGTTTGATGGCAAAATGACGCGTACCTTCCGGGATTTCAGTTACAGGTTTCACAGCCCGAACCAACGCGTAATCCACCCTGCTCCTGCTGATCTCAGGAAGGTCGATCGGACTCGTTTCAGCCACCTGTACAGGTCCTGCTCGCTGATTGAACTTTTCCAAGGGGTTAAACTGGAATAATACTGCCAGTAATACCGCTACCAGTAAAAGGGTGCCACCCCACGCAAGGATGTTTGCCCCGGATATCGCCGCTTTTTTCGCTTGCACGGGTGTCTCGGCAGTGATGTTTTTCTCATGCTCTGCCGCAACCGGTGCTTCCACGGCTTCTTTTTTCTTTACCACTAATCCTCCGTCAGGTTCTCCAAAAATTCCTGGTTGTCCTTACTGCGCGAAAGTCTTTGCAGGATCGCTTCGGTGGCGACCGCGGGGTCCATACCGGCACCTTGCGGCGGGTTACTGATCATTTGCAGATACATGCGCCGCATCAGCCAGGCACGCGGCAGGATGTCAGGACCAAGAAGCAGGTCTTCGCGGCGGGTGGATGAGCGCTCAATATCGATCGCCGGAAAGACGCGTCGTTCCTGCAGCCTGCGGGAAAGATGCAATTCCATGTTGCCGGTACCCTTGAATTCCTCGTAAACCACGTCATCCAGTCGCGAACCGGTATCCACCAGGGCTGTGGCAATGATGGTAAGTGAGCCGCCCTCTTCAATATTGCGGGCTGCGCCAAAGAACTTCTTCGGCGGGTACAGCGCAGACGGGTCCATGCCGCCGGAGAGCGTTCGCCCGGAGGGATTTACCACCAGGTTGTACGCCCGCGCCAGCCGGGTTAACGAATCCATCAGGATCACGACATCACGGCCGATCTCCACCAGGCGCTTGGCGCGTTCAAGTGTGATCTCTGCCGTGCGTACATGCGCGCTGACCGGTTCATCAAAGGTGGAGGCAACCACTTCCGCGTCCACCGAGCGGTCCATGTCGGTCACTTCTTCAGGGCGCTCACCGATGAGCGCGATGATCAGGTGGATCTCGGGATTATTGGCTGTGATCGAGTTGGCCAGTTGCTTCAGGATGGTGGTCTTGCCCGCTTTCGGCGGAGATACGATCATGCCACGCTGACCGCGCCCGATAGGGGCGATGAGGTTGATCAAGCGGGAAGCCAGGATGCTGCGATCGGTTTCCAGATCAAAACGCTTGTCCGGAAAGATGGGTGTCAGGTTTTCAAATGAAATCCTTTTGCGCATTTCCTCTGGCGCGATCCCGTTAACAGTCTCCACTTTGAGCAACCCGTAATGTCTTTCCGCGTCACGCGGCGGGCGCACCACACCAATCACCAGGTCGCCCATGCGCAGGTCATGCCGGCGCAACTGAGCCTGGGATACATACACATCCTCGGGGCCAATTGAATAATTCGTGCGCAGGAAACCTACACCTTCCGGTGTGATCTCTAACACCCCGCCGCGCATTTCAATACCTTCTTTCTCAGCCTCCGCCCTGCGGATGTTGATGATCAGGTTTTCCTTTTTCATACGCTGAAAGTTAGGGAGGTTGAGCTCTTCTGCAACCTTGCGCAACGAAGCCAGGGAGGCGTTTTCCATTTCAAGAATTTTCATTTTTGCGTTGTCCGTCGATTTTATATAGGATATTGACAATCCAGCCTGTGGGAAGGTCTGGCATTACTGTTTTATTTTCAGAGGTGGGATTTATTGTGTTCCGGTTTCATCAAACGATACCGGGGATTACCTTTTCAATAGTGTCATAACTCAAGTAAAATGAGTATATCATGGAAGAAATCCTGATGCAAGTCAAGGATATTGGTAAAATTAACTAAATTGCAAACAATGAGGATGGATGAAATTCCCTTTAAAGTCAATATTATCAGTACTGATCCTGGGTTTACTCTTCACATCAGCCTGTTCCAACCAAATCGCTGGCGCTCCGCTACTGGTCAATCCGCCCGATGAGATTCTGGTAACCGCAACCTCCCTTCCGGACGGGATTGTAACGCCTGAACCTACCGCCTTTGTGGAACCCACCGCCACACCTGAAGTAAAACTCTGCCGCACCAGTGTGGTGCGCGCCATCCCGGAATACAATAACAAGAACCTGGTCAATGCCTTTCAAACGGTTGATCCGTTCGTTGTGTTGACCATTGATGACGGGTACTCCAACTCCGTTCTGAATCAGATGCTGGATATACTGGAAGCAAATGATACCAAAGCCACCTTCTTCCTGGTCGGAACTTCGTTTGGAGAAAAGATACAGGCTGACACGTTAAAACGCCTGGTCGAGAACGGCAATGATATTGCTTACCACTCCTACGCACATCCCGAGGTGAGTTTTATTGAGGCAATGTCATTGGAGGATTGGCTGCAGGATTACCGGTTATGGTCTGATGCCTTACGTGGGGTGATCGGTGAGCAATTGTTTGACGAGGGTGTGGTGCCGTACGCACGTGCCCCTTATGGCGCTTGGACAAGCGCATTTATGACATCGCTCGCCGAGCAGGATCTAACCCCTTTTTACTGGAACGCAGATGAGCACACGTTCGAAGCCAACCGCATGCCCCTCCGCGAAGGCAGTATCCTCATTCTCCACATCATCCCTGAAAACCTGGATGAATTGGAACAACTGATGACCACCGACTGGGATGTGTTGAGCCTGCGCGAAGCGCTGGGCGAAGAATGTGATTGATTTAGATTCACAAACTGGAAAAATTAACCCAGGTATTCCTTCAGGTAGCGGCTGCGGGTCGGGTGACGCAGTTTCCTCAGCGCCTTTGCTTCGATCTGCCGGATGCGCTCGCGGGTGACGTTAAAATACCGGCTCACCTCTTCAAGCGTGTGATCTTTTCCGTCGATCAATCCAAAACGTAATTCCAGTACCTGACGTTCACGCTCTGAAAGACCCGCCAGCGCGTTCTGCACCTGCTC
>DIWL01000036.1:8660-9375 GCA_002428455.1 Anaerolineaceae bacterium UBA6107
TTCATCGTCGCCCATGACCAGCGCCGTTGCAGCTCGCCGTCTAGGGGCTGGTTGGTTATCCTGGCTCTTTTGATCGCGTCTGTATCCTCAGTTGCCATCAGGTCGGAGTGCAGCGCCAGTTCCTCCAACGTCGGTTCTCTGCCCAGTTCCTGTACCAGGTTGCGCTGCACCCTCAGGATGCGCGTGATCGCCTCAAACAGGTGCACAGGAATGCGGATGGTACGGGCGTGTTCCGCGATATAACGGCTGATCGACTGCCTGATCCACCATGTGGCATAAGTGCTGAACTTGAATCCGCGCGTGGAATCGAACTTGGAAACCGCCCGCAGCANNAGGCGCAGGTTGGCGCGAATTAACGTCTGATTGGCTTCCTCCGCCCGCAGGAACAGGTCTCCGATCTCTTTACGCAGCACTGACTCGTCCGGCAGACGGCGTTTCAGCCAGGTGCCACCAGGAAGCGAGCCGGTCTTTAACAGGTAACGGAAAAGTGGTTGTGAGATCGCATCCGGAAGAAGGTAAAGACACAGGAATAAGGTAAATGCCTGCCGCACCAGTTCCTCCCAGATCGCGTCTTTTCCCCACAACCCGTTATCAAGGTAATTGCGCAGGTATGAAGGTTCGTCTGATTGCCAGGAATGGCGCAGTAATTGGGCTTCAGCCAGTGTTAAGGTCAGGTCGGGATAATCATCCTGACCGATGCGTTCCGCATCTTCGC
>DIWL01000074.1:0-14304 GCA_002428455.1 Anaerolineaceae bacterium UBA6107
TGCTGGTTTTCAGTTCCGGTAGATTGCTCAGGATTGCTGCAGATGTTATTTGCCGTATCTCTGACACAGCCTCCACCGGGTTGACATCAAGCGGTAGGGCAGCCAACCACTGCATGTATTGCGGTCTGATGGACATGCCGGTGACCCGCCAACCACGTTTCAGATGGACCTGGGGAAGCATCAGACCGAGGCGTTCCGCTAGTTCACCCACCAGGTAATGTTGAGGATCGCGCGGGATGAGCACACAGCTGTAGTGCAGACGCAAAGAATGCAGGTTGACCGGTGGAAATCCGGTTTCCTCGGTCATTTCGCTTTCCGGTTCCGGCTGGAGGGTGCTTTTCAGGGTCAACAGTTCTGCCGGGGTGATCGATGCCACGTCTGTGGTAATTTCAGCATTGGTGATAGCGGACGTTGTTTCTGCAAATTCCTCAAGAACGGTTACCGGATTACCGCTTTCAGAAGGTAGGAATTCGTTATCGTTAAGGGCATCAATGGACCCATCGTCCAATTCCTGCGCTTTGGCCGGTTCATTATGCAACTCGCCCTCTGGCAGGGGTGTAACAGTCTCCTCCTCAGGCTCCTCATAAAGCCAACCTTTGAGAAAATCAAGTTCATCATCTGCTGGTTTGACTTCCACCAGGAGTGTGTATCCCCCGTGGGTTTGATTTTTCGGGACCGTCTGTGTCTCTGTGGGTGGAGTGATGGATTTCTGGCTGGTTTCTGCGGTAGCAGCTGATTTAGCGCTCTCAGGCACCAGCAAACCTCGCAACGCTGTCCGCAGTTCCCCGGTCGACAAGGGCTTGCTGAGGTACCCATGCAGGATGGCATCCTTTATTTCAGATTGGTCGGTCTCCGCGCTGGGTGGAAAAACCAGTATCCTGGTCTGCGGCAGTTGGGTCGCCAGATCGTGCGTGAGCGCGGTTAAAGACAATTCTCCATCCGAGTCATCCAGGATCACAGCCGCCAGGTGACCACTGTTGATGGCTTCCGGGATTGCTTCGGTATTATCAACGATCTGTATGATTAAGGAATCTTCCTGTTGACCCCAGGTGGTGATTGCGTCACGCAGTTCGGCATCAGGGGAATAGACGAGGACTCTTGAATTCATAGGAAAAGTGTATCACGTGCCATATTCCGATGCAAGTTGAAGGGCACAAATAAGTTGCCATGAGCAAAAGCCATTACAGTCCTAACCGGGCATAACCCGGCGCATCCACCAACGCGGATGGTGGATTTATCGATCATTACTTTAATGAAACAAAATCTACTTGACTTTGGAACCAAGCACCTGCTTCAGCTGCTTTTCAACAGCATAGGCATTGGAGATGGTAAATTTCATTTTTTCCGTACTGGTTTTAATTTCCAGGCTGTCAGGTGTATTGTCCTCAGAATCACCATGAAAAACGCTCACTTTTACCACCTGGCCAAGATCAATTGAGAAATTCTTTAGATTTTCAGAAAGGATCGAATCCGGAGCAACACGGATGTATTTTTCTCCGGTGCGAGTGGACATTTGGGCGCCGATTTGTCCAAAAAAATTCTTACCTTGCTGTTTGGCTTCCTGTCTCGCCTGGTTGACGTCATTCATTTGCATTTCCTTGGTCTGCAGGGCAAATATGAGTCGTTTACCGGTGATGACCATGTGGTAGAGTTCTGATGAGAAAAGTCCTGTCTTTCGCGTTACCATGCCTACGACGCTAACCACCTGCTCGGCAGGTTGGGGAGCAGGCGGAGTGGGTGAGGTGGCAAATGTAGTCACCGCGGGTGGAACGGCAGGAATGCCAACTGGCACACCAGATGGGTTGCCGGTTGGGCGAACAACCGGAATTGGTTGGGTTTGTGGAAGCGGAGGGGGAGCGGCCGGGGTTGCTGCCACGGGTTTTCCACACGAGGAACAGAAACGGGCATCGCTGGATAGGCTCGCTCCACAGGAGGGACAGGTTTCAGACGGGCTCATCGGGTTTCTCCTTGTTTTTTATAATTGTGAGATTGGTCTATTTTATTATAATTAACTAATAATTGATCGAATTATTGTATACCAGAAAACAAATCCATATCGAGTTTTCAGAGTAGTTACTTTGTGCCCGGGTTACATACGGGTTTACATTGGGATTTCTTTGGCTGTCTGTACCAGGCCAGGCAGAAGGATCATAATTTTTTAACTGGGATCTTCGTATCAGCCATGGGACACCTTAATCAAAAATCGTGAAGGCATAACCACCTTCACGATTTATCCAGGTAACCCGCTTGATCTATTCGAAGTTGATCCCGGTGATCTGCCAGGCATCATTGACCTTGTCAAAGACCAGTACCACATTATAAGTGACACCTTCCAGTTCAGCTGTGCCTTCCAATTGTGCGGTGTCGTTTTCAATGGAGTTGCTATTGAATTTCCATTTCTCAAAGTTCCTGATGGCAGTCCATTCTGCCCAGCCCGATTCGCCGCCCACTTCCTGCTGGATATCCGGATGCAGCATCTGGTAGGAGGTTGCGTTGTCGCCAGTACTCAACGCGGACATAAAAGCATTGCCCATATCTGAAACGTCGCCCAACTGCCCACAGGCGGTCAGGGAAAACAACAGAATCAAGCCGACAGCCAAAACCATTACCAGATTCTTTTTCATTTACAGCTCCTCGCAACGGGTTTATTTATACTTGTTATATCCAAAAAGTATGAAATCGTTGGGCTGAGTTTTACAGATCTATGATCTGCTTCCCGGGGTTGTACTGGGCAATTTCCCATGCCTGGAATTTTTCCAGGTCCAGGCGGATCTGGCGAAAAACAAACACCAGTACAGCCGCATCATCCACAAATCCAACCAGTGGCAGCCAATCCAGGATCAGGTCGATCGGGGATAGAAAATACAACACTGTTCCGGCTGCCAGCACGATCGATGTCCATGGAACCACAGTATATTCTTTGTTGATGTAAGCCTTGAGCATACGGATAAAGGCTTTTAATTGGGACCAGAAATCAGTCTGGAGGGAAGATGAAGTGGAGTTGGACTTGGCCTTTTTGTAAGCTTCTTCCACAAATTCACGTGATTTTTTTGCGTCGCGCAGGTATTCCTCGGCCTTTGTCTTGCTGCGTTCCACCGCTTTTTTAATTTTCGCTTCAGAAGGAGTGAATGGGGATTCTTTCATAATTATCCTTTCTTCAAGTCGAATGAGGCCAGGTATTCAACCGGACGAAAACCGACAACACCGACTTGTGTGAATTCACCATCAATGGGTTCAAAATTTTCCTTGAATATCCCGACGGATTGGCAGAGCTCTTCTCTTGCAATGTCAAATTCAAGCGTGAGGTGGGGCACCCAATTGCCGGGGAAGTAGTACGGCGAAGACTGCAGACCCGCCAGCTGAAGCCTGTGGTGAAAATCCGCATGGGCTTTCAGCATTTCCAGGCTGGGAACCGGGTAGAGGAAGAGAACATTACCGGACGTCGGAAATGTGCCAGCTGCACCCAAGCGGAATTTGAAACGGGAAAGGTTTTTGGTATATTCTTCGGACAAGGCAATGAGTTGCTGGCTATCGACACGGGGGAAAACGGCCAGGCTAATGTGCGGTTTGTCATTCATTAATCCCTGGACGGGCTGCACTCCATCACGATAGATAATGTCCCTGAAAGCCAGAACCTTCGCTTCGGCTTCCGCGTCCAGGAACAGTTCAACCGCATAACCCTCGGTAATACTTTTGTGATTGTTGGCCAATACTTACCTCGATTTCCTTTTCCCTGATGATTCTTTTAAAATCATTTTCCTAATTTTACCATCCTGAGCAACAAATGGCTGCGCTTGTTGCCTGCTGTGCAATTGTTCGGGTGCGAAAAAAAGAGTGGTCTGTATGACCAGTGCAGACCACCCGGCAAAGTGAGCGCAATAGAACGGAGAAGGATCTATTTCCTGCTTATTGCGACCTCGTCCATGTATTCTTTTATGGTGGGCATTGCGGATAGTCTTTCAAAGAAGAAATTATTCACAATGTTGATCACCATACCACGGGCAGCTTCCGCTTCTGATGTGAGCTGTGCATGGGCTTCGGGTTGGGCAAGGGCTGTGCGCAGGTTCAACAGGTGTTTGACGATCTCGGTCTCCTCGACCCCTTCCAGTGCCCGGATCACCTCAAGGATCAGGTTATCCGTTGATGCAACCATCTGTTCATGGGTTATGGAAGATCCCGGTATATAGGCGTCATCGATCGTTCGGATCAACGACCAGATTTGATAAAGGATGGTCGCCGGTTCATCAAACAGTTCACGCAAGAATGCCGCTTCTGAGTATTTACCGGTCAGGCGGAAGATATTGTACATGCGTTTGGCAACCTTACCGTAATTTACATCCTTGGTGAGGTACTTGTATACTTCGCGTTCAAGGGCGCTGACGTAATCTTCCAAAGCATCAGCCGAGACATGTTGGGCTAATTTTGAAAAAATGGGCACGGAAGCAGCTTCCAAGTAGACCTCCTGGAAATACGGATCAAGAAAACCATCCAGGGGGGTGATTTCACCATCAGGAGCTTCCCAGGTGACATCCAGCATGTTGCTGGCGTTGGCCAATTGTTTGCGGAGTGGATCGGCCACCACCCAATCCAGTTTACACCAGCCCGGTTTTTGCTTGACATCCTCCCAATTTACCACCGCCGGGGTGCCATTTTTGGTGAATCCTTCGATCTTTCCGGCTTTGATCTCAGCCGGGTGCCAGGACACGGGCGAACCGGCGCGCACCTCGCGGTTGCCGACCACAATATCCTGTGGATGCTCACCGAATTTCACCTCGATCAACTGGTAGTTAGGACCTTGGAGGGTGTCGAGGGCTTTCCCGCGCATGATCTCTGCCAGGATGTCACAGGCTTCTTCACGGGTGGGGGCGAGGATGTTGACTCGTTCAAAATAATCACAATCGCCGGGATAAGATTGGATCTTGGATTGCGCGGATGAGCCGGAAAGGGCTAGGGCGGTCTCCACCTTGCCAGGAATATCCTCAAATTCCACGATCTTCCCTACGCGTTTAAAATACTCCAACTCTTTGTCGCTGAAATCCAGCATGGTGATGTTGTGGCCAAAAACACCGCTGCGCGTGTCCATTGAGATCTGGCTGCTGCCCTTGAAGGCTGCCATGCTGGTTAACCATTGCATAGCCTCTTCCTCTTCAATTTCAATCCCAAGGCGATTGGCCGAGTCAATGATCCTTTGCAGGTCTTCCGAACGTGAATTGTCCAACCGAGCCATTTTTCTCCTTTCATCCATAACCGATACAGTTAACGATGCAAAGAGTATAACAAAAATGAACTCAAAACGATCAGATTATTCAGAGATGTTGAAGCGTGGGTTTAGTTTCAGAATCTTTTGGAAGATCTCCGCCTGGTCCTGTGCATCGCGCAGGGCGTTGTGGGTGAGGCGGATCTCATCCAGGAAATGCCTGGAAATGTGTTGCATGGAGGTCTCAGACCATTGCCTACCGCTCTGACCCATAAAATACGCTTTGATATCCAGCGCACTGTGACCAAAGGGGTTTCTGCCCAGGTAGCGCAGGAAGTAGTCATGAATGAACATCCAATCAAAGGAAGCATTGAAAGCGACCAGCACAGGCCTCGCCCCTTCCGGAACAACCTGCTTAACCCATTGTTCAAAGGCAAGCATGGCCTCTTTGGGATCCATGCCATCACGGCGCAGGTCATCCATCACCAGTCCGGAAATGGCCAGGGCTTCAGGTTGCACTTGATCCCTGTCAGGTTTCAATTCAACGTAAAATGTCTCCCCAATGTCCATAACAGGGCATGCGCCAATCGACAGCATCGCGTAATGGGCCGGGATCGGCCCCGCGGTTTCCACATCCACGCAGATGAGCACTTCTTCAGCCATTTTTTTATTACCTTTCAGGGGTGGGGTTCAGAAATCGATCGGTTTCTTGTCGATGCAGATGCGGCAGCACACGCTGTTGTCCGGTTGACTTTTCGTGATTGTCACACGGTAGAATTTGCCCAAACCCGCCCAGCTGGTGAATTCCTGCACGAATCCAGCCAGGTAATTGCTATCCGTCACAGGGCTGGTTTCTCCGTTTTTAGGGCATGGCAGGGTAATAATTTCCCAATGATCCGGCTGGTTTTCAAACCGGAGCAGCTTGCCCTTTTCCGCGTTGATCATGTCGCAAATGAGTTGAAGCCCAAGGGCGATCTTCTTCTTGATCGGCGAGAACTTGAAACCCGGATCATTCCAGTTGAGGATCCCACTGTTGTGTTTCATCCAGTAATAAAATCCGGCTCTACCGGCGCGGTGGAGAATGCCGCGTGTCAGCAGGTCATCCGGGCTCACGGGCAGGTGGTACTGGAAATCGCGTGAGTTATCCGCCCCAAGGATCTCCTCCAGGCTGCGGAGTTCATAATCCAAAGATGTTGGACCGGGAGCTTTATCGATCATCATACGGTGCAGGTTAAATTTCTTCCTGTTTGGATTCGTTTCTGTCCATCTCTTCTAGGATGCTGTACAGCAGCTCCAGTAATACCTGTTTAACAGAATCTTTCTTGCGTGCTTCACAGGACAGTATCTTCACATTGGGGTCAAGCCGCAATGCCAGCCGTATGTCCTCGACATCCCAGGCATCGTACAGATCCTGCTTGTTGGCAGCCACCAGGTAAGGGGTGGGTGCGTAGGCGTGGAAGGTTTCCAGGATGCTGCGCGCCTCGCGGAAGGTCTCCGGTCTGGAACTGTCGACCATAACAATGAATCCCAGCATGCCCTCAGAGAGGATCTCCCACATAAAATCAAAGCGTTTCTGGCCTGGCGTGCCGAACAGAAACAGAACCAGGTCGTTGTCGACCGTGATCCTGCCAAAATCCATGGCCACAGTAGTTGTTTCCTTCACCTTTTCAGGGGCAGTGGAGATCTTGCGTTCGGTCGATACAACATCGATCTCGCTGACCGATCGGATAAATTCAGTTTTCCCCGCATTGAATGGACCTGTTACTACGATTTTGACGGTCTGGGTCTGCATGAAGATTCCTATGATGATTTCAGATCGAGCGGATGCGGTTGATCAGCCGTTTGATCAGCGACTTGTGTTCTTTGGGATTTTTGACCGGAAGGGACTCGCTTGATAGCGCGACAGGCAGACCATCCGGGCGGATGATCTCAACCAGTCCGGCTTGCAGCAGGGTGTACACCACACGGCGTATCTCGATCTCGTCAAGACTGGTGGTGGCAGCGATCTGCTGGATGGTATTCTTGGGATTCACATAAGAGATGACACGCCACTCGGTTGAATTGAGATTGACGTTGCGGATATCCGTGCCGGGACGTTCAGTGAACTTGAGCGCCATATCCAGGCTGGGGATTTCGGCTTTGAGCTCCTCGAACTCTTTCATCTCCCGTGCGCCTTCAACGATCAGGTTTTCAAGGTTAAGATGGACAACGATGCGGTCATCCGGGGGCAGCTCGCCGGTTTCAAAGCGGAAAAGGCCGTCGGGCCATGAGAAAAGATGGCGGAACTTGTCCGCGTATTCCTTTTCAAGGATGGACAATACACCATCCAGGGTGGTGTAGCCGGCGTTTACCAGGTAGATCCCGGCTTCATGATCATTCATGCCGGATAGGCGTTCCCGCAGGAGCCGGTGTTGAGAAGCCGTGATCAATTGATGGTCGGTTAGGGATTTGAGGAAAGAGAGCTTCTCGTCACTGCTTTCGAAGTAAGCCAGTTTCCCGTTCTGAAAGATGGTTCGCGTTGTTACACCGGGTCTTTCAACGTAAAGTGCACCAGACTTGTTGGCCAGGTTTATGAGGTTCAATAACTGGGTAAATGAAAAATCCCTAAGGTTACCTTTTAATGTCATCCACCAACCCTTACAGGATTATCTTGCGTTCATAAGATTATACATACAAGCGATGAAAGCGTCAATTAACTGATCAGCAAACCCGGCAGAAGCGATTGATCAAGTTTAGTATAATCTGCTTAGGAACTGAAAAGGCTATTTATGCCGGGAATTCAATCAACTTTACTGCAACACGACCTGGATTTTCTGGGACGCATTGCCCGCGCGTGGGATGTGGAGATCAGCCTGCGTGATGCGGACACTGCCCGCGCAGACCTGGCTGGCAAAATGCTGCTGCCGGATGTGTATCGGCTTTTTATCGATTCGCTGCCTGAGAATGTGCGCGAAGCCTGGCAAAACCTGCTTAGGAGAGGCGGCCGGCAAACATGGGCTGAGTTTTCCAGGCTGAACGGTGAAATTCGCAGTTTTGGTCCCGCGAAGCGCGCACGTGAAGATCCGGATCTGCACCCGGTGTCGATTGCTGAGTCATTATGGTATGCTGGTTTGATCGGCCGGGCATTTTTCCGTGGTGCGAGTGAGCCGGTTGAACATGTCTATATCCCAGATGAACTGCTGGCTTTTGAAAAACCGGCCAGGATTGAAGAAAAGATTCCGGTTCGGCCGGCGGTCAATCAATCACCCCGCTTCGTCAACCGCTCTGACAGCGCCTTACTCGACCAATTAACCGACCTTCTGGCTGCTTTACGCATGCAAAGAGAGATCCCGGAGGAAATCTTCACGAGTTGGAGAAAATCGCGCGAATTCCTGCATGGCTTGCTGCTTTCCTGTGGACTGATCGACCAGGAAAGCCAGCCGCTTCCGCAGGCTTTAAAAACCTATTTCAACACGACCCGCGATCAGGCCCTGCTGCAGCTTTACCAGGCCTGGAGTGATTCACAGACGATCAACGAATTAAGAATGCTGCCCGGTTTGAACTGCGAGGGTAACTGGCAGAATGATCCAACTACTGCCCGCCGCGCATTGACAGGCTTACTCGCCCGGTTGGAAACTGGTGGAACCTGGTGGAGCATATCCTCACTGATCTCAGGTGTAAAGGAGACCGATCCGGATTTCCAACGTCCCGCGGGGGATTATGACTCCTGGTTTATTCGAGATGTGGAAAGCGGTGAATTTCTGCATGGATTTGAATCCTGGTCCCAGGTGGAAGGTGCACTGTTATATTTCCTCCTGACCGGTCCACTGCACTGGCTGGGATTGGTGAACCTGGCGCGGGGCAGCGCGGAGGGTCGTTACACGGCTTTCCAACTGGTGGATCTAACCAGGGGAATGCTGATGGGGGAACCGCCAGCTACCGGATTGAAAGAAAAGCAGCCAATCAAGGTAAAAGATGTTTGCCATTTCATTATCCCGGTTGGAGCCTCCCGCATGCTGCGCTACCAGGTGGGGCGTTTCGCTGAACTGGTGAGCGCTTCTGCCAGGGACACACGTTACTCACTGACCAAAAGTTCATTACAATTGGCTGCTGAACAGGACTTGCATCTGGGTCAGTTGCTGCAACTGTTGGAGAAGGACCAACCCGGGATTGTACCGGCAGCACTGCGAAAAATGGAGCAGCGCTGGAGCCTTAAGGGACAGGAGGCCGGGTTTGAGCGCGTCACACTGCTGCGTTTCTCTGAACCGGCGGACTGTGAAGAATTTCTCAAAGCAGCAGGCGCGCGATTCAACCTGGAGCAATTGAATCCGCGGACGCTACTCATCCAGACCCAGCAGGAAGCAGGCATCATCAAGCTGCTCAACGAGCTGGGCATCCTGGTTGACCGGTCAGCGGATGTATAATCGTGGTTAAGACAACAAATCCAAACAAGAGGTGAAAATGGGCAACAGGTTGGAATGGATCCAGCAGGAGATCGATGCGCTAAAGGCGGCCGGTTTATATAACAATATACGCACCCTCAGTTCACCGCAGGGTGCCTGGCTGGTCGTTGACGGAAAAAAGGTCTTGAACTTCTGCTCGAATAATTACCTTGGACTGGCGAATCATCCAAAACTGGTTGAAGCCGCTGCCGCTGCACTGCAAAGATACGGTGTTGGTCCGGGTGCGGTGCGTTCGATCGCCGGTACCATGGACATCCACACGGAACTGGAGCGCCGCCTGGCGAATTTCAAAGGAGTCGAAGCGGCGGTTGTCCTGCAATCCGGTTTTTCAGCCAATACTGCGGTGATCCCCGTGCTGGTTGGCAAGGAAGACCTCATTATTTCTGATGCCCTGAACCATGCCAGCATCATCGACGGCAGCCGGCTTTCCGGTGCGCGTATTGACCGCTATGAGCATGCCAATGCAGCTGATTTGGAGCAGGTGATTCTGAAGAACAAGGGTACTTACCGTCGCGCACTGGTCATCACCGATGGTGTTTTTAGCATGGATGGGGACCTGGCGCCGCTGGATGAGATCTACGCGGTCACCAGCAAGTACGATGTGATGTTGATGGTGGATGACGCGCACGGAGAAGGCGTGGTAGGCCGGGGTGGACGCGGTATCGTGGACCATTTTGGTTTGCACGGCAAGGTGGACGTGGAGGTAGGCACATTATCCAAGGCTTTCGGTGTAGTGGGTGGGATCGTTGCTGGCAATGGCAGGGTGATCGAATGGGTTCGCCAGCGCGGCCGTCCCTTCCTGTTCTCTTCTGCAACACCGCCGGCTGATGTCGCAGCCTGCATCGCCGCGGTCGACCTGCTTGAGCAATCCACCGAGCTGGTGGACCGTCTGTGGGAGAACGCGCGCTACTTCAAGGCTGAGCTTAAGAAATTAGGGCTTGATACAGGCAATAGTGTTACCCCCATCACCCCGGTGATGCTGGGTGAAGCCTCCCTTGCGCAACAGTTCAGCCGTGAGCTTTTCGCGGAGAATGTTTTTGCCATGGCGTTGGGTTTCCCGACCGTCCCGCAGGGAAAGGCGCGCATCCGCGTGATGATCTCAGCGGTGCACACCCGCGAAGATCTGGACCGGGGCTTGGAAGCTTTTGCCAGAGTAGCCAGGAAGCTAAAAGTGATCTGAATCCCATAAAAAATTGCGCTGGAGGTTGTCTCTCCAGCGCTTTTATTTTTCGAACATGCGGCGGCGCTTCCAGTTGATCAGTGGGGCGACCAGGCGGCGCAGCTGGTATTTTAAGGTGATCGGGGCGATCTTTTTTCCGCCATCGCGGTAATGAACGCGCAGCATTTCCGGCCAGCAGCGGTCATCCGCCGCAATGGTCTTCGCGTCACTGTGCAGGCGGAAGTTTGCCCAGGTATTGCCGGGCAGGTACTTAAACTCAGTCACCGCGGCCAGGCGCACCCACAGGTCGTAATCCATGGCGAAGTAAAATGAAGGATCGAGCGGACCGACCTGCTTCCAGTGTTCCGCTCTAAAGAACGCGGCTGGTTGCGGGATGTGGACATAACCGCGGCGCAGGCGTTTGTGGTTGGTTTGGGCGGCGGGGAATTTGCCCACGATCCTGCCGTCATCATCGATGAAATCCAGGTCGCCGTAGACCAGCCCGATCTGCGGATGGCTGACCAGGTAATCCACAGCGGCGCTGATTGCACCCGGTTTATAGGTGTCATCTGAGTTCAGCCAGCCCAGGATGCTGCCCCGGGCGACTGCGTACCCCTTGTTGACAGCGTCCGTCTGCCCGCGGTCCTTTTCGGATACCCAGTATGCAAGGCGATGTGAGTATTTGCGGATGATTTCAACACTGCCGTCGGTTGATCCGCCATCGATCACAATATACTCAATGCGGGGGTAATCCTGCTCAAGGACTGAGAGCATGGTCTCCTCCAGGTAATCCACCTGGTTGAAGGAGGGGGTCACGATTGAAACCAGCGGTAGTTCTCTCATTGGTCTCACTTAATTGAGCGGGTTCCTGAGGTCGAACAGGTAATACCCATCACCTTCAGAGTACGGATAATGCGCGAAAAGGTATTCAGAAAGCTCCGGTTGTTTTTCCAATTCGCCCAATAGGGTCACCAGGAAGTAATGCTTGCCTTCCGTGCGCATCTTGAACAGCGTTTCAAATTCCGGGTCGGTCGAACCGATCAACTCTTTTACCTTCAAATCACCTCCGGTTGGCCAGAGTTCCGGCTGGAGGTAGCCCCAATAGTTCAAGCGGTAACCGTAATCGTGCGTGAGGGCGATCACAGAAGCGCGTTGTCCGATCTTGTCGCCCAGGTCCTTCCAATATTTGGCTTCGTGGCGGTAACTGGCCCCGATCATTTCGCCGCGCGATTTCATCACGCACAAACCGATGGAGAAGGCGAAAAGACCCATCACCAGTACGCGTGAGAACCAATTCAGGGGTTTATCTTCCAGGTATTTGAAGATCGCGCCGCCCACCGCGCCGAATCCCAGCGCAATGATGGGGATTAACGGCAGGTGATAATAATTATGCGTGTAGATGTGGTATGCAAACATGAAGCCGTACAAAAGGTAGCCCAGCCACATGCTGAAGTAGACAATCTGGTGTTTCTTCTCCCGCAGCACAAAGAATCCCAGCAGGGCGATCACAATAGGGTAGAAACCGACCACAAAGCGCGCCAGCATCAGCCAGTTGAGATACCACTTCGGGTCTGAGAAGAGCGCCGGCACCCAGCGCGCGCCGAAAATCGCCCCGGCGTTCCCGCCGACTGTCGCGCTGATCAGGTTGTACACCAGCGCAGGTACAAGGGCGATGGCAGCGATCAGGTACACGTGCCAGTTCTTCAGCGAGGGTTTTAGCCCTTTGATCAATACGATGGCCACCATCGAAAACCCGACGAAGAACACTGATGAGATCTTGATGAACACCGCCAGCCCGGTGAACACGGCGGCCAGCAGGGTGGTCTTGAGCGTGTCCTTTTCCAGCCATTCAAACTGAAAATAGAGTGCCCAGACGATGAACATCACCATCAGCGGGTCAGGTTGAAAACTACGGCTGGCAATCGTGGCAAACGGATTAAACAGGTACAAAGCCAGGGCGATGAAAGCGCCATTCAGCGTGGTCATGCGCCTGGCAAGCAGGAATAATGGAATACCGCCGATGACCCAGAAAAGGATCGACAACAGGCGGGCAACAAGCATATTTTCCTGACCGATCAGACGGTAAATGAAGGCAACCAGGTATTCCATGATTGGGGGTTCGATCTGGGGTTCACTCTTACCCGTTTCAATGGCGAATTGACGGGTTTCCGGCGGGATGGCGTTTGTAATGGGGGTGTCCATCTCGTAATAAATGCCGCGGGTCATGATGTATGAATGCAGCTGACGCGTCACCGCGAAATCAAGCGGCAGGTCATCCAGGTCGATCAGGCGTATTCCCAGACCGGCCAGCAGGAAAATGACCAGCAGGATGATGACCATTGGTTTGGAGGGTTTTAGAAATAATGCGCTTTCATTCGCCCGCTGTTCAGGCATGCGTCACCTCGTTACAGGTCATTTGGTTTTGAATCCCGCTTTCCGGCGGGACAGGTAAGCGGTCTTCAAACGTTCCAATCCCAACGGAGAGAAGAGCGCGTATAGGATGCGATACCAATCACCGGCCGCGGCAGCTGGGTGGCTGCGCAGGCTGCGCCAGTAAGCACTTAAAGACTTTTTGTATTCCTGCGCATCGAACAGGTAGAACGCGTTCAGGCGTTCAGCCCCGGCTTCGATCCTCCGGCGATCCTGCTGAAGTATATCCTTAAGGTGTGGTTCCGAGGCCATCCACTCGACGATGCGCCGTGCTTCGGCGCCAAATTCCGCGGCGTGAGCCAGGTTCTTACTGGCGGCGTGGTAATGCTCGCCCGCCCATAATTGCGGGATGTATTTCATTCCCGCGTTCATTGCCAGGCGTATCCATAACTGGTGATCAAGCAGGAAATGAAAATCCGGATCCAGGTAACCGGTTTTTTCCAACACCTGGCGGCGCATGAAAACGCTTGGCTGACCGATGATCCTGAATTCCATCAAGCCCTTCAATCCCCAATCCCCATAGGTAAGAAGATTGGTGATCTCTCCGGCTTCATTTACCACCTGCAGATCGCCGTACACGAAACCGACTCCGGGGTTGGACTGCAAGGCCTGGACTGCGCTGCTGATCGCTCCCGGCAGGTAAAAATCGTCCGAGTTGAGCCAGGCGATGATCTCCCCGCTCGCCCGCTGCAAACCCTTGTTGATCCCGTCGGCCTGTCCGTTGTCCTTTTCCGATACCCACCAGCTAATGCGGTCGGCATACTTTTTAATGAGCTTTACACTGCCATCAGTCGATCCACCATCTACAACAAGGTACTCAAGATTTGGATAATCCTGTTCGAGCACCGACAGGATGGTTTTTTCGAGGAAACCCGCCTGGTTGTATGAGGGAGAGACAATGGTGACGAGGGGTTCGTTTTTCATGCCATGATCGAGTCGTAATCCACTTTGGGGAATACGGTCAGTTTTCCGCCCACAGTGGCATCCAGGATCTCACGCCCGTATTTCCCGTAAGCTTCCTTTGCCATGTGGTAAGCGATCTCCGAGGTATCCAGGTCAGGCAGCTGCCAGCGGAA
>DIWL01000074.1:14490-14623 GCA_002428455.1 Anaerolineaceae bacterium UBA6107
TTGATATACGAAGTGTAGAGGTAATTAAGGTTGGGGGCAGGTTGGATGTGTTTCCGTCCGCGCCAAGATACGAATGTGGGAATGGGCAGCTTGCGCAGGTCATCCGCACATTGTTCGATCACCAGGTCATTCA
>DIWL01000086.1 GCA_002428455.1 Anaerolineaceae bacterium UBA6107
GGCGCATCGTTGGCATCTTTGACAGAGGTCGTAACCGTGGCAGTCCATTTATTCCTGGATAAGGTCTTTGTTGAGGTTAGAGCAGCCACATGAATTTCACCGTCCGTGGTCCCGCCGCCGCCGGTGAGGGCGACGATCGCGTCCGCAGCCTGTACCAGACCGAAACCGTAGTACACGTCGCGCCCGGCAGTACCGAGGTCTTCAGCTGTCGAGGTCAGCGCATTGCGGACTTCCACGTTGGTGGCCGTGGGATCGGCGCTCCAAACGAGGGCAGCCACCGCAGAAGCATGCGGGGTGGCCATGGAAGTGCCGTCATAGTATTCATAGCTGCTGGCTGGCGCGGTGTAGGTACTGGAAATGGTGGCATCGGTACCGAGTTTGTTCGCCACCAGGTACTGGCCGTCCTCCTGGCTCAGGCTGATGCCGATAATGGTGGAGGAATAACCTTCACCCAGCGTGCCGAGGAAACTGCCCGGTACATTGTTGTAGATCACTGCTGCAGCTCCGCCGCTGTTCTGCACGTTCATGACCTTGGTATAGAAATCGATTACTCCCCGCTCGCAAAGTACAACTTTACCTGACCAGGAGCCTGTAGCATCGCAAAGGCCGCCATTTACCAGCGCGCCAGTGGCATTGCCGCGGGCGGAGTATTCAATGTGGCTGGCAGCATAGGCAACACTATCAACTGTCAATGAAGTTGAATCAAGGTAAGGAACCGTGCTCAGCACACCCACACCAGGGGCGGCAAGTTCAACAGAGCTATTGAATTGTGAAAAATCAGCCACTACTTTGTTTTCGTCAATAGCAGCAACGGAGACGACAGAGGTGTAAGAAGCCGGGTAGGAGAGGGCTGAGGTGCCCTCGTTACCTGCCGCGGCGATGGAGAGCACACCTTTGGAATAAAGTGAATCAAAACCAACCTGCTCTGTCCGGCTCTTCTGTCCGCCGCCCAGGCTCATGCTGATGATATTGGCTCCGGCTGCGTAGCATTTGTTGGCGGCGTCAATCAGGGTGGAGGAATACGCCCACGCGCCGTCATCACCGAAGACGCGCACCATGTAAACCTGCACGGTACCGGGGGTGACACCGATCACGCCAAGAGCATTATTTACAGCGACGATGGTGCCAGAAACATGCGTACCATGCCCTAAACCATCTTCGTACCAGGGCAGGTTGCCGGCATAACCACTCACGTTTACACCTTGCAGGTCTTCATGCCCGGTGTAGAAGCCGGAGTCGATGATGCAGATCTTGCGGTTGGCGCCGGTGACTGCGCCGGAATCCACCATACTGTCCCGATTGGTATCCCACACATCGCGTGCCTGCACCATGTCCACGCCGTAAGGCACGGTCTGCCCGGTCAAGGCTGCAACAGTTGCACTGCTTGATTTCTCAATCCCGATGGGGAAGCGCGGCGCGTCCTCTTCCACCAGCACCACGTTCGGGTTTTTGGTTAACCCGTTCAAAGCGGCGGCAGGCACGGTAACCGCAAAGGCGTTCAGTTCATCGAAGGTGTAATGGAATTCCGCACCAACGCCCTTGAGGGTCTTTTCAACCGCACCACGGGTGCCCGGTTGGAACTGGACCAGTACACGGACATTGTTGTCGTCGGAGGCTGATTGGACTGGCATTGACGCAAACGCGCCTAATACCAATGTAAGAATAAGGACTGCACTTAAAGCAAAAACAAACCGTTTCATCTATTATCTCCTTTTGGACCAACTTGTTTAGGATTTAACGAAAAACTATAGCACTTTCGCATAATGATTACAACCGGTTTCAACATAACATTTTTGTAAAGTAGTTTCACTTTATTGATTTGAAGCGGGGAAAGAGAAAAGGCGTGGTCTTTTTATAATGCAAATAAGCATCGCCAAAGCGGGTTGCTAATTCCCGTTCCTCAATTTTTTTGATGTAAAGCGCTAACAGTGAGAAAAAGAGGATCACCAGCAGCAGCGCTGAAATTGAGCCAACCAGGAACACCAAACCAAGGTAAAGACAGATCGTCCCAAAGGTCATCGGGTTCCGCGTTTGTTGGAAGACACTTTTTACCAGTAGTTTTCGGGTGGGTATAAACGGGAGAGGTGTTCCATCTGCGATGAAAACCTGCTGGAAAATGGAGGAAAGGGCGAAATATCCACCAAAACCCACGAGCAAAATACACACGAGAATATTTATCCACCCGAAGTAGAAATCCGGAAGGTTGAGCCTTGCATCCAGGCGGGGACATAAAACCAACAGAGTGTAGGGGATAAGGAAAACAAAGAGTACGCCTGCGAGAACCAGAGCCAGGATCTTTACCGGCAGCGAAACCCTGCATTGCATCCATTTCTGAAACTGGTTCACCGCTCACCTCCCGGTAGAATCGTTCACACGATCTCGACGATATCATCATAGCAAGATTAAACGCCTTGCAGACGACAAGGCGTTTTAAATCGTTCAATACCTTTGGTTTATCAATGATATTCCACGACCAGGCAAAAGATTAGTTGAGTCTGGTCTGGAGCCAGTCCTCCACCTCTTTGAACATTACTTCGCGCTCTGGCTCGTTGTGGATCTCGTGATAAAGCCCGTCGTAGATCTTCAGGGTCCTATCTTTCGAGCCGACCTTTTCGTATAACATCTGAGACGCTGCTGGGTCAACGATCTTATCTCCGCTGCCGTGCAGGATGAAAACAGGGAGGGTGATCTTACCCGCGGTGCCACTCACGATTTTCATGGCGCGCAGCATCTCCGCAGCAAGGCGGGCAGGAGTTTTGCCGTGAAAAACGAGTGGGTCTGCGTTGTATAAGTCCACGACGTTTTTATCATGCGAAAGGTAGGTTGTGTCCAATCCCAAGATTCCCGCTTTCGGGGCGAGCGCGGAAAGGACTTTGCCGAGGAGAACGGTTGTGCTGGAAATATTGTCCGGAACTTTGACCCCGGCGGCAGAGATGATGGCTGCTTTAAATTTCGCCTGCTCTTCGAGTAGGTAAAAGCTCGTGATCAACCCGCCCAGGCTGTGACCATAGATAACAATGGGCTTTCCGGGCTGCCAACCGGCGACCATCTTGTAAAAAGTAGACAGAGGTTCGGTGTAATCCTCGAATCGCACCAGCATCTCGCGTTCACCGCCGGACTTGCCGTGACCGATGTGATCCACCCCGTAAATGGCGTATCCGCGCGGAACAAAATAATCGATCACATTGGTGTAGCGACCTACGTATTCGCCCAGTCCGTGAACAATAAAAAGCACTGCCTTTACCTCGCCATCTGGCAGCCAGCCCTGGTAGTAAACATCGATATTGCGCACACCCTTGAAGGTTCCGTCAATATGTTTCATATTCTCTCCTTGATCGCTTAGTAAACTGAGGGACATTAAAACTATAGCACAACCGCAAAAATGGAGGGGCAGTTCCAGCAGAATCCTGGGGTTGAATTTAAAAAACTTCTGCATCTGACGTTTCAAGTTGATCAATTGATCGATCGGCGACAGGTAGCTGATGTAATCATCCAGCATTAGGAGTCGATTGAAAGAACGGGTGATACTGTGGTGCGAAAATCGAATACAATTTCTTACATTACTTTGTTCCCAAAAAGGGTGAATAACAACATGTTTGTTGGCGGTGAGTTCTACTACGACGAAGAATTCCAGGTGGAAAAACCTGGAATTTCAACAGACCGGATGACCTTCCTCAATGGTGGAAAGGCCTGCCTGATTGTGATATGTGATTACCTGCGCGATCACGGGATCGATCGCATCCTGCTGCCCGCCTACCTTTGCCCGACGATCGTCAACACCCTGGAGCGCTGCGGCATGACCTGTGCGTATTACCCGGTCAGGCCGGACCTTTCTATCGACCTGGCTGCCCTGGAACGGATTGCAGAAGGTCATAAAGCCGTTTATTTCATCAACTATTTTGGTTTTTCACACGCCCCCGAGACACGATGTTTTTTGGCAGAACTGCAACAATCCGGAAAGATGCTGATCGAAGATAACGCCCAGGCTGGTTTTGTGCAGGACACAGTTGGTGACTTTGTTTTCAACAGCATGCGCAAGCTTGTGCCTTATGACGGTGGCAATCTGCTGACCGCAAAAAATGTACAACCTTACCTGGAAAGGAACCGCAATCTACCCAACCGCAGGCTGCCGGTGATCAGGGAGTACAGGCGCAGCCTGGCCAATTATCTCTTAAGGGGTACCGGGGAGCATGCCAGCCTGGTTGATCTATATGAAGAGGCCGAATCCGTGTACGAGGCAGACATGGTCGTAGAAGGAGACGCACAGGAGCAAACAGCGATCGAGCACCTGGATTGGCAGGCGATCAAGCAGAAACGCCGTGAAAATTATGCGTATCTGCTGCGACTTGTCACGGGGATAGCGGGAGTGAAAGTGATCTTTCCTGCACTCCAGCCTGATAACATGCCAATGGGACTCCCGGTGTATATTGAGTCCGTTCCGCGCGACTGGCTGCTCGATGAGTTGGGTGAGGCTGGCATTGGCTTGACTGTTCACTGGGGTGCGCTGCGGCAAGACCAGCGTTTGAACGGGAATCCTGAAGCGGTGGAAATGGCAGGCAGTATGCTGACCCTGGCGATCGACCAGCGGCAGAGCCGTCGACAGCTCAATTACCAGGCGGAACGTTTATACGCCTGTATCAGGAAATTCGACGCATTAAAAACTCCTCCTGCCTGAGAGCGGGAGGAGTATTGACTCAGTTTCTTAAGCCTGATTTTCAGGCTAATTCACGCAAGGCTGGCCAGCAAAGCGCGCAGGTACCGGGAGGTACAAATAACCTATTCCGTCGGGATCGCGCCGGATTCTGCCACGACCAGATTGACGATCATCGAGCGGTCCTTGCTGCCGGTATCAATAACCGCATCCCGCACAATGGCTTTCTTCTCAGCGAGCGGCCCCTGCACGTAGATCTTGCCGAGCTTGAACCCGAGGACCTGCAGGTCGGGATTGAGGATCACATCCTCAACGACACCCAGCTTGGTGCCGCCGTCGGTCTGGATCTCACGCCCGCGCAGATTATTCACTAGGGTAAAGCTGGCTGAATCGGGGATGGTATCCAGGGTGGTCAGCACTTCAGCAGAGGACACGAGCCACGCGTCTATACCGCAAACCTGGACGTTTGAACGCAAAATGGCTTTGTCCTTGCGGCGGATCAAGCCCTCTGAACCCAGGTAAACCCCCACGACCTGGCGCATCTCCAGATCCAGGTAAATATCCTCGATCTGGCCCAATCTCTTACCATCTGTAATACTGATCAAAAGCTTGTTAGTGATGTCTTTCGAAGTAAGCATCCTAACCTCCTGATGTAAAAATTTTTTAGTAGCTGGTCACCAAGTACTGGTGTCCCCGATAATTTTCTACTTAAGATTATGCCATAAAATGTAGAAAAGCAACTCCATCCCAGTGGATGATAACAGCTTCAAGGAAGATGGGCAATCAGGTAATACCTAGAAGATCTCACCGATGATTACGCTCAACAGCATGAGAATACCTCCGCTGATCAGGAGCAGGATGTAGATGCTGTAACTCTTTTCCGTGTCGGTGATCCATTGTTTCGTGCGTTCCAGAATGTTCATATCACCAGCGGATTGGCTGTACACAACGCCGAAGTTGGCGCGCATGCCGTAACCGCCAAATATGCTCAATACACCGAAAACGATCAGGATAGCGCCTGCCCAGAAAAAGGCGTTGCTAAACTGGATGGCGGTCTTCCATGATAACAACAACCCCGCCACAACCAGTATGACACTAATGATGCCGGAAATGATCAGAGATTTACCCAGAGAGCGGATCGTTTTTTTCAAGGTGACCCTCAAAGTGTGACTTGTGAGAAGTGGAAACAGATCATTGATAGATAGAAAATCGATGCTTAAAATATTACCGTTACCAGGTATCCAATCAGGATGATCAGAATGGCGCTGAAGAAGAGCAGGAGGTAGGAATTGAAACTTTTTCCGGAGTCCATGACCGACTGCTTCACGCGCGCATTCTCATCCTCCGCCCCGGAGAGTTGGGTGTATTTTTCCTGGGGAGGTGATTGAAGATATTTGACGCCAGCATTAAAGCGCATGTTTTTATCACCAAATGACCCGAGGACGCCAACGCCCCCCAGCACAACGCCCGCCCAGAAAAAACCATCGCTGAATTGGACCGGAGTCTGCCAGCGGGCGATCAAACCAATCATCACCACGACCACCGAACCTGCCACGGTAATGATCAGGACCTTTAGCAGTGCATTGAGCCATTTTTTCATTGCATCCCTTCCATCTTTCACGCTGAGATTCACACCCATTAATTATACGTAATTTCAGGTCAGGTTGTTTTATGAAAGTTGCCTGCCCTGTCGGGGTGGGGACGTGAACGACCGGCGAGCGGCGGGAAAATTTGAGCAGCATGATGTATACTGGGGATACAGAACATACCAGGTGCATCCCCGATGCCTTCGGGATCGCCAACGGAGAACGAAGCATGTTAAAGATCTTTCGAAAACGGCGCAATGTTTTTATCCATCTATTGCACGAGCAGGCTTCCCTTACCCTTGAGGGAGTGGAAATTCTTAAGGCTTACCTGTCCTATCCGGCTGGATCACTGGCAGATGAACTGACAGCCAAGGAGAAAGAGGCGGATGAGTCACGCCGCATCCTGATCGATCAGTTAAACCGCACTTTCATCACACCGTTTGACCGCGAGGATATTTACGCGCTTTCGCGCGCGATCGATGACATCCTGGATTACGCATACTCCACAATGACCGAGATCGTGATCCTAAAAGTGGACCCCACCAAATATATGGTGGGTATCTGTTCACTATTACGAGACGCGACTTTTGAGCTGGTGATGGCGATTGAACGGCTGGAGGATCACCCCGGGGTGGCGGCTGAACACGCCCAGCGCGCCAAGGCGCTCGAAAACCGGGTGGAGGATGTATACCGTGAAGCCCTGGCGGACATGTTCGAAGAGACCGGGGACGTGAAGAGACTGATCAGAATCATGAAGATGCGTGAAGTGTACCGGCATTTGAGCAACGCTGCCGACCGCGGTGATGAGGCAGCCAACCTGCTGGCGGATATCATCGTAAAAACCACCTGAGCCGCGATTACAAAATGCGGTGGCTTGATGTTCCCGGGAATCAATTGATATATTTCAAATCATACAGGCAGAGAATCATTTGCTGTGACTTTTGTTAAACTGCCGTATTGGTGTTTGCTTGTATAATATAATCTACTAGTAAGTTACCTGTTCAGCCTGTTTTGACCTTTACCTTGAGATTCGATCATTCCAAACAGAAAGAGGTGATGCGCTATAAGGTGAGCGAGTGCATATTACTGATGAGGAACTCATCCGGGTTCCAAATCCAGTCTTTGCTGCATAGCTTCGAAAAAACAACTGGTAAAAATTTTGCTCAATAGGTATAGTGAAGCGGGACGAGATTGTTTCCAGTTATTGATGCAATCTGCCCAACGTGATGACAGGATCATCACGCCCAAAATATGCGTCTGGAAGGATGTCATCCAAGACGCAAACAAGAGGAGAAGAATATATGTACAAGAAACTGATCTTCAAAGTGGTAGTACTGGTAATGCTTGCCTCCCTGGTCCTTGCGGGATGCGCCGGACAGGGTGCGGATGAAGAGGCCGTTAATCTGAACGAAGCAACGCTTGAGCAGATCATCGATGGCGCCAAGAAAGAAGGACATGTTGAATCTGTGGGCATGCCGGATTCCTGGGCGAACTGGGGTGAAACCTGGCAGGAACTGACCGCCGAATATGGCATTACCCACGCCGATACTGACATGAGCTCCGCGGAAGAACTCAATATGTTTGAAAACGAGAAGGATGCTCCCACCAAAGATATCGGTGATGTAGGACTTGCCTTTACGTCCGAAGCAATTTCCCGCGATCTTGTGCAGGGTTACAAAACCTCCTACTGGGATGCCGTTCCTGACTGGGCAAAAGGCCCGGATGGTCTGTGGATGATCGCGTACACCGGAGCCACCACATTCATCTACAACGAAGATATTACCGATGACGCAGCCCCCACCTCATGGGCGGATGTGCGCGCTGGCACCTACAAGATCACCATCGGCGATGTGATCGGCGGCGCTACCGGACAGGCGAACGTCCTTTCCACCGCCTATGCCTTTGGTGGTGACATGGACAACCTCGACCCCGCTTTTGAGTTCTGGGCTGAAATGGCGAAAGCCGGCCGCATTGACCAGGGCGACATTCTCCTTCAGAGAATCCAGGCTGGTGAGGTTCAGTTGGGCGTTACCTGGAGTTACAACGCGTTGACCTACCGCAACGAGACTCCCAATTACACCTTCACTGTGGGCGTTCCTCAGGATGGTGCCATTCTGAGCGGTTATGCCTCCGTGATTAACAAATACGCACCCCATCCGTTCGCGGCTGCCCTTGCGCGCGAGTACATCTTCAGCGACGAAGGACAGATCAACCTGGCCAAGGCCGGCGCTGTGCCGACCCGCACAGACATTACGATCCCGCAGGATATCCAGGATGCAACATTGCAGCAGGCTTCATACGCCAATGCAATTCCCATCACCGATGCTGCCAAGTACGCCGAGGTCGGTGCAGAGATCTCCAAACGTTGGGAAGAGGAGATCATTCCGTTGATGAGTAATTAACGGCGTGACCGATCTTTTGCACGAAACATTGTAGAATGAGATGGGGTGTATGCCGTATACACCCCATCTTTAGATATTGGAGATTCCTATGAAGAAAAACGGGAATACGAAGATCTATTTACTGGTTCTGCTTCCCTTTTTGGTGGTCGTTTTTCTTTATGAGATCCTGCCGCTCATGATGATGATCATCAGCAGTTTTCGATCAGAAACGGACAGCAGCGTGCTGTTCACACTAGAGAATTACATCGCCGCGTTTACCAAGCTTTCTTATCAACGGGCGATCCTGAATAGTCTGAAGATCACGCTCATTTCCACCCTTATCGGCATCGCCATAGGCTTCCTGGGAGCTCAATCTGCTCACAGCAGCCAGGGAAGGTTGAAAAACCTGTTTCTGACCATCCTGAACATGACATCCAACTTTGCCGGTGTTCCGCTTGCTTTCGCTTACATGATCATCCTGGGTAATTCCGGGGTTCTCCTTCTGCTCGCTGAGACACTGGGACTGGACTTCCTGGCGAATTTTGACCTGTATACCGGTAGCGGTTTGATTCTGATGTACGTGTATTTTCAAATCCCGCTTTCGACCCTGCTTCTCATCCCGGCATTCAGCGGGGTACGCGAGGAGTGGAAGGAAGCCAACACTCTGCTGGGGGGACGCGGCTATCATTTCTGGTTCAAGGTCGGGATTCCGGTGCTGCTGCCCAGCATCCTGGGCACGATGAGCGTTCTTTTCGCGAACGCACTTGCAGCTTATGCGACTGCCTATGCATTATTGATGAACAATTATTCACTGCTGCCGGTCAACATTACCGGCATGTTCACCGGCGACATGACTACGCGGCCGCACCTCGGCGCGGCGTTGTCGGTGGTAATGATGCTGCTCATGCTCGCCGCCATCGTTATCAACAATTACATCATCCGTCAAACCACCAAATGGAAGGGGAGATAGATGAAAAAATCCAGGTTTGCCCCAATCTATATTATCGCGGTCATCATCTACCTGCTGATCCCGCTGGTCGCCACGGCCATCTATTCGATGTTCAGGAAATGGACCGGTATCCTGCCGGAGGGATTCACGCTTGATCACTACATTTCCCTGCTTTCCAACAAGGCGTTCCTGCTCACATTAGGCCGGACGGTCATCGTTTGCATTGTCCCAATCGCACTCACAGTCGTGATCACCCTGCTTGCTCTTTTCGCGGTTACCATTTACTTCCCGAAACTTGAGAAGTACGTGCAATTTCTGTGTATGATCCCCTACACGATCCAGGGTGTGATCCTCTCCGTCAGCATCCTTGGTCTTTACGCCGGGATTGGGGGATTTTTCGGTCTGCGGCTGGTCATGCTCATTGGCGCGTATTGCATCATCATCCTGCCGTACATCTACCAGGGGATCCGCAACAGCATGCACGCGGTGAACATGCCTATGCTGATTGAAGCGGCTGAAATGCTGGGAGCCAGCAAGATCGGTGCGTTCTTTAAGGTGATCGTGCCCAACATCATCTCCGGCATCACCGTGTCCTCGCTGCTGGCTGTGGGTATCATCTTTGGCGATTACGTGCTGATCCGCAACATCACCGGGAGTTCGTTCCAGAATGTGCAGATCTACCTGTTCCTGGCGATGAAACGCTCCAGCACGGAAGCTTCAGCGGTTTTTGTGATCATCATGCTGGTTACATTCCTGATCACAGCCCTGGTGCTCTATCTCCAGAGCCGGGACAAGCGGTTAAGAATGGAAAGTAAAGGAAGATAAAAATGGCTTATATCCGATTTGAAAACATCAATAAATTTTACGGCAAAAACCATGTACTCAAAGATATAAACCTGGATATTGAAAAAGGTCAGCTGGTCACGCTGCTTGGACCTTCGGGATGCGGCAAGAGCACACTACTGCGCTGCCTGGCCGGTCTGGAGAAGGTGAGTTCAGGCAGGATCTTCCTGGAGGGCAAGGATATTACGGATGTCAGTCCGCGTGATCGCGGGATCGGAATGGTCTTTCAGCAATATTCGCTTTTTCCGAACCTGAGCGTGGCGCAGAATGTGGCCTTCGGTCTGAAAATGAAGAAAGAACAGAGGGGCGACATCGATCAGAAAGTAAAAGAGATCCTTGAACTGGTCGGCCTGTCTGAAAAGATCAACAACTACCCGGGGCAACTCTCCGGGGGGCAACAACAGCGGGTGGCACTGGCGCGGGCTATCGTAACCGAACCCAAGGTACTCCTGCTGGATGAGCCTTTATCCGCGATCGATGCGCTGCTGCGGCGCAACCTGCGCATTGAAATTCGCCGCATTCAGAAGGAATTGGGTATCACGACCATCTTCGTGACCCATGACCAGGAAGAAGCCATGGTGATGTCGGACATGATCCATCTGCTCAGTGCGGGGTACATTGAGCAAAGCGGCACGGCCATCGATCTGTATTCAAAACCGCGCACGCTGTTCGCCGCTACATTTATCGGCAACTACAC
>DIWL01000027.1 GCA_002428455.1 Anaerolineaceae bacterium UBA6107
TACAGCCTCAGCCGATTTCCCTGGCGTCCCTTGTGGAGTGGACTCCTGCTAGGAACCATTCTGTTCATTCACATGCTTCCGCCAGTTACATTCCTCGGTCCGTTTTATTTGATTGCCCGTTCGCTCAACATCTATGATACGGTACTGGCGGTTATGATGGGACACATCGTTTTGAACCTACCCACTGCCACATGGATTTTGCTGGACTTCTTCGCGGATATTCCCAAAGAATTGGAGGAAGTCGCCATGGTGGACGGCGCTAACCGCTTCCAATCCCTGACCCAGGTGCTGATCCCAATTATTCAGCCAGGGATTGCCGCTGCAGGTGCGCTGGCATTCATCTTCTCCTGGCGCGATTTTCTCTTTGCGCTTTCGTTGACCAGCACACCGAGTGGCATGACCATCCCGGTCGGCATTTCTAGTTTTGTACAGGAGTACAGCATTCGTTACGGAGAAATGGCAGCCGGCGCGTTCTTCGCCATGGTCCCCGCTCTGCTGATGGTGGCTTTCGCGCAGCGCTATATCATCAAAGGACTTACCCTCGGTGCGTTGAAAGGATGAATCGTCTGTGACAGATTCCAATCCCGATCCAGAAAATTTAATGCCTCCGCCGGATGAATCAGTCTGGTCTTATCGCGGCTATCACCTGCGTTCGTCCGAGTTTACGACGGCGATGGCGCATTTTTACCGCGCCGAGATTCATCGTTCCAACACCTGGCGGATGCGCCTGGACAACACAACCAATTGGGCGGTGGTTGCCACCAGCGCGGCTGTCTCGTTTGCCTTATCTTCACCTCAAAATCATTATGGTGTGATCATCCTGAACAGCCTGCTGGTAACGATCTTCCTGTGGATTGAAGCACGCCGATATCGTTATTATGAACTATGGAGTCTCCGCACTCGTTTGATGGAGACGGATTTCTTCGCAGCTATGCTCGTTCCGCCTTTCACTCCTCACCCGGAATGGGCAGAAAATCTGTCCGAATCACTTTTGAGTCCTGAATTTCCCATCAGCATGTGGGAAGCTTTAGGGCGCCGCTTCCGCCGCAATTACTTTTGGATATTTCTGGTATTAGGTATAGCTTGGGCATTCAAAGTCTACATACATCCCGTGCCAGCTCTCACCTGGGTGGATTTTGTCAATCGTGCGGCATTGGGCAATATCTCCGGCTGGACGATGATCACCATAGGTTTGATTTTCAACGGTTTATTGATCCTGGCGGGAGTTCTCACTGCCGGGCTGACGCAAACCAGCGGCGAAGTTCTGCCCAAATTTGGGGATGTGCCAGTCCTTGACGCACTTTGGCGCGCCATGCGGACGAATCGTAGGGGTGAGGAGGTTGCTCCTTCGCAAAAAATCGGTCAAACCTCTCGCAGACGTCGCACCATTCTAGCACTTGTGGTAACGGACAACCCGCAGGCAGTCAGTCAAAAGATTATCCAGGAAATGAAACACAGCGGTACTCTCCTACACGGACAGGGAATATACACGCAGACAGACCGAGACGTTCTGTTGGTTGCGCTAACCGTATCGGAGGCAGCGCATTTGAAAGCCATCGTCCGCACCGAAGATCCGCAAGCTTTTGTAATAGTCGTGCCAGCCCAGGAAGTACTGGGTCGAGGCTTTAAACCATTAACAGCGAACAAGGAGGTAAACAAATGAATCAAACCCTAACCATGCCAGGGGCTGAGCCATTTTTATTCCCGGGTAATCGCACCGGTGTTTTGCTCATCCATGGCTTTACTGGTTCTCCCGCGGCTATGCGCGGACTGGGAGAATTTTTGAATCAAAATCTGGGCTATACCACTCTCGGCATCCGCCTGCCCGGACATGGCACGCAGGTGGATGATCTGCGCCGTCCCGCCTGGCGTGACTGGCTGACCACCGTCGAAGATGGCTTGAACTTGCTGCGGGGTCTGAGCGATCGAATTTATATCGCCGGTCTCTCTATGGGGGGAGTCCTTACCCTGATCGCGGCCAACCGTTATCAGGTCTATGGTGTAGCGGCGCTATCCACTCCCTACGGGTTGACCGGCGATTGGCGCGTGCACTTTATGCGCCCCCTCAGCCTATTCGTTCCAAAGTTCAAAAAACCCGCTGCAGTGGGTAATCGTGCCGAAACTTCCTACGCTTATTTTGTCCCGCACGCTATCGCCGAAGCCGCGGAACTGGCAAAATTAATGCAAGAGAGTCTGCCAAAAATCAACATCCCAGTTTTATTGATCCAATCACGTGGCGACAAGGTAATCGAACCCAACGCATTGGATTTGTTGAGCGAGCGTATACACACGCCGCGTAATGAAACGTTCTGGCTTGAAAGAAGCGGACACGTTATCACGCTGGATCAAGAGCGTGAAATCGTGTATCGCAAAGTAGCCGACTTTTTTAGCGCCATACCTTAAAAGTTTCCGAAACTTTTAGGGATTTTACAAAAAGGAGAATGAAATGACCGCACAAAATCAAGAACTTTCCACCTCCGATGTTCCTGCCGTCAAGGGACGTTGGCGCAATGTAGTGACGCTGGCATTCGCTGGTGTCGTGGACGCGGGAGAAGACCAGGCAATGTCTTCCATGTTTCCCGCCATTCGCACCTCATTGAACATGACAACCGCCCACCTCGGTACGATCACGAGCCTCGGTAAAATTATGGAGATGATTTTCGGACCCATCTGGGGTGTTCTCGCAGATCGTTACAGCCGTAAGCGCATCCTGGTCATCGGTTCCGGTCTGTGGGGCTTGTGGACTCTGTTGATTGGGTTTTCCGCCAGTTACGAAATGCTACTGGCTTTGCGTGTGGTTGCCGCCATCGGGCTGGTAGCGCTCGGCGCGCCGATGAACTCAATGCTCACCGACCTGTTCCCGCAAAAGGAACGTGGCAAGGTCTTCGGTATTATGCGTATGATTTCCACGCTGGCGGTTATTGTCAGCATCCTGTTTTTTGGGCGTATGGCTGAAATTCCCGAAACGGGCTGGCGTATCGGCTTCATTACCTTCGGTGCATTGAGCATGTTGAGTGGTCTGATCTTCGCCCTTTTCCTGACCGAACCGTCGCGTGGTGGCGCGGAAGCAGCCATATATGACGTGGCACAGAAGTCCGAAAAAAAGTTTGCCTTTTCCTGGCAGAGCGTTGCCTCTATCTTTCGCGTTCCGACCAACCTGCTGCTCATTTTTGAAAAGATTTTCGGCGTGCCAGTACAGATTACCATATTGACCTTTGCCGTTACCTGGCTAGTGGATGAACGCGGCTTCCGTCCCGGACAAGCCACCACCGTGCTCACTGGGATTATCATCGGTTCGGCGCTCAGTACGCTGATCGGCGGCCTGCTGGGCGACTGGGCAGAACGCAAATATCCGCGCTTCGGACGGCTGTTCGTGTTGCAGGGGTCGCGTACCATGATGGCTGTGCTAGGCTACTTCTTCTTTCAGCAAATTTCGGGCGGTATGATGAACTTTTTTGCATTTGCCGTGCTTTTTGGTTTGTTCATGGACATGGCATTTCCCGCCGCCATCGCACCGATGATTGCTGCCGTCAATGCACCCGAACAACGCAGCACTGCCTATGCCGTCAACCGCCTTGCCAACGGCTTGATTCAGGCTGCCATAGCCGGCATTGTCGGCATTGTTGGCAACCAGATTACGCTCACCAACCTGTTCTTCTGGGCAGTGACCGTTTCGCTCACGTTGAGCGTGATCTCCTGGTTCGCTTTTTATCCGTTTTACCACCGCGACCGCATGGCGCTGAATGACCTGCTGGAAAAACGCAAGGCAGAACTTGTAGAGTGAGAATGGCAGTTCAGATTGCTGACACCGCGTATCCTGGAGGCGGACACATGGATGCTTGCCTCCGCCTCCTGCTGGTTGAGACCCTGCACGCCTTTCCGCCCGCTCTGATCTTCACCGGCAAATTTGACCCCTTGCGTGATGAATCCAATCAGTATGCTGCAAGGTTGGAACGGGCAGGCATCGCAGTGCATGCGTTACCAGGGTGCGCTTGGGAAGCATTCTTTTTGCTTCATTCAGCAAGTATTAATTCGCTTGGGAGCAACAAATCTATATGACTATCAAACCCAATATTGTCATCATCATTGCCGACGATCTGAAAAATGACCCGCAGGAATTGTATAATCGCATTGACGACCCAGACTTGTCGGAAGTTCGTAACCACCTTCGGGAACGTTTGTTACAATGGTATCTGAGCACCAGCGATAATCCACTCTGGGAATATGAACGCGATATTTGAGAAAAATATGACCACCATCCCCCTCCCTCCCGTTTTTCATGTAATGGCCAAGCCGCGCGGCGCAATCTGTAATTTGGATTGCGAATATTGTTTTTATCTCCGCAAGGAAGACCTGTACCAAGGTAGTTCCTTTCGCATGGGCGACCAGACCCTGGAAAGTTACGTTCGCCAGTACATTGCTGTCCAGCGCGTGCCTGAAGTCAACTTTGCCTGGCAGGGCGGCGAACCGACCCTGATGGGATTGGATTTCTTCCGCCGCGCGGTAATGTATCAGAAAAAATATGCACGCCCCGGTCAGAGAATAGAGAACGCCCTACAAACCAACGGCACTTTGCTGGATGATGAGTGGTGCAAATTTTTCGCCGAGAATCGGTTCTTAATCGGGATCAGCCTCGACGGTCCCCGCGAAGCACATGACGCTTATCGCAAGGATAAGGGCGGTGCGCCTACCTTCGATCGCGTCCTGCGCGCCATTCAACTACTCAAGAATCACAAGGTGGATTTCAATATCCTGACCTGCGTCAGCGCCGCCAACGTAGAACAGCCGCTAGAGGTCTATCATTTTCTGCGTGACGAAATTGGCGCGGAGTACATCCAGTTCATCCCCATCGTCGAGCGCGACAATGAGACAGGCTTCCAGGAAGGGACGGGGTTAACCTCGCGCTCCATCACGGGAAAACAATACGGTGATTTTCTCATCGCCATTTTCGATGAATGGGTACACTGCGATGTGGGCATGGTTTTTGTGCAGATGTTTGATACAGCTCTCGGACACTGGCTAGGCGCGCCTGGCGGATTGTGCGTCTTTCAGAAAACCTGTGGGCTGGCGCTGGCGATGGAACACAATGGCGACGTGTATTCCTGCGACCATTTTGTGGAACCGCGCCACCGCCTGGGCAACATTCTCGAAACACCGCTGATCGA
>DIWL01000070.1 GCA_002428455.1 Anaerolineaceae bacterium UBA6107
CCGGAGAGGTACCCAGACCAACCAGGTACACATCATTGTAGATGTCATCCGAGAGACCAAGCAAACGGTCCAGTATCTCGGGGGTAGCCATTGATGGGTCCACGAAATAACTGTTTACAAAATGCTGCGCCAGGGTGGTGATCTGCACATCCCAGGCTTCAATTGACGCATTCATGGTTTCCTGTGCCAGCAGGGGAAAATAAACAATGGGGGCATAGTAAGGCGTGCACTGTCCGCACACGTAGCGCGCGCCGTTTTCAAACGCGTTGACCTTTTCCGCTGCATGGACCACATCATTCGGGATGAGCGCAGCGGTGCGCCAATCCCAGGAGATCTGCATGGTCAGGTACCCCGCCATAAATACCAGGTCATCGGTGCGCGTTTGGATAATAGAAAGGTTAGGAAGTGGCTGGATATCGAAGGCTCCGTTCACGATGAATTGAGTATCGGGCGAAGCAGATACAACCTCCGCCAGGTTGGGCGGGGCTGCGAGGAAGACAACGATCTTTGTCTCAGCGCCTTGCGCGGGAATTTCGGGCGTGGTGACTTTTTCCAGCTGCAGACCATTCTCCGCTGCAAACGAGGACAGGTACGCATTGACCTCAGCCGAAATCAAGTCAGCCGGATCGACCAGAAGGAGCTTTGCAGGGGCAGCGGTCGGTTGCGGAGTATCCTCCACGGATATCGCTGTTTCCGCAGGTGATGGTGTGGGTATAGGTGGGACATCTGTGGGTTTTCCACATCCCGAAAGCAGGATAGCAACAGCAACAAGGATGAACAGCTTGCGAGAGGAGTATCTGCGGATAATCATGGGGGTATTTTACCTTAGTTGCTGTGATTTCTGAGTGTATTATAATAAGCACATGATCTCCTGCCCCATTCCCGGCCGTGATTCACTGATGGTCAATCACCTGGTCTGTGACGTTAACGGTACACTGACCTGCGATGGCAATCTCATGCCGGGTGTTGCGGAGGCATTTGAACAACTCAAAGACCGAGTGACCATTCACCTGATCAGCGCGGATACTCACGGCAGACTTAACGAATTGGAAAAATTGCTCGCTGGAAGTGTTGGAAAATTCATCAGGTTGACTGCCGGCAGCGAAGCCGAACAGAAACTAGAATACCTGGAGGCTTTGAATGGCGGTGTGGTGGCTATCGGACAAGGTACCAATGACCGCCTCATGATCAAGGAAGCCGATCTGGGCATTTGCGTATTGTCACCGGAAGGCAGTGCTGTGGAAACCCTGTTGAGCGCGGACATTGTTGTACCGGATATCCTCACCGCGCTGGGATTACTGCTTACTCCCACCCGATTGAAAGCGACCCTCCGTCAATGAATGAACTCCCGCAGGAACCAGCCCCTGACATGGGGAAAAGCCGGATTGATCAATCCCGCCGTCAGCGCCGGCAGAAACTTTTGATCCCGAAAGGGAAGAGCGAACGCGTTCTATACCTGAATGAGATCGCCAAACGCCTGGTACCCGGTGTTGAGTTTTTTGCCTTCTCACTGGTTGCCGGACTGGTTCTGTCGTTAGGAATTTTGCTGGATAGCCCGGCAATGCTGGTCCTCGGAGCACTGCTCGCGCCCTTCATGGCACCGGCCATCGGATTAGGATTTTCCACCGTGATCGGGTCGATCAGTTTCTTCCTGCGCTCCACCGGTGCTCTGCTGGTTGGAGCCGCACTGGTTTTTGGCAGTGGAGCCCTGGCAGGATGGATCTCAAAGCTTTTCCTTGATATGCCGCTTACACAGGCGCAACGATTCACGACTTTCACCATTCCTGATTTTCTGCTACTCTCCATCGGCGCGGTACTGGCAATCTACCTTACCATCCGCGTACCCAAGCAACGTTCTCTGGTGGCGAGCGTACCCCTTGCGTACGAGATCTACATCCCGATAGCGGTCGCCGGATTCGGCCTGGCCGCCGGTAACCAGGAACTGTTTCCCCAGGCGCTCAAGATTGCCCTGGTGAACATCGCCTGGGTGATCCTGGTGGGTACGATCGCACTGGCGATCATGAAACTACGACCTTCCACGGCCTTCGGTTACCTGCTGACCGCTGCGATCATAGGTGCAGCCCTTTACGGGTTGATCGTTTCCAGCGCGCTGGGATCGGCTGTACGACAACAGGTCGAACCTTTCATCACACTTACCCCGCAAAAACCAACAAAAACCCGTAATGTGTCCCCCACTGAGACGGAAAAAGTTGCCACCCCGGAGTTTACACCTGCTCCAAACGATACACTCCAACCTACCAATACACTAGCTCCCAGCCGCACACCCACCGTCACCATTACCCCCAAACCAACCCCTGTTTGGGCGAAAGTATACAGCCCCACCTACAGCGGCGTGCTGGTGAGGAAATCCCCAGGATTTGACGGGGAATACCTGGCAAGCATGGACAACGAATCCCTGATCCAAGTGCTGCCGGAAGTGGAATTGGTGGATGGTGTATACTGGGCGCATGTTCTAATGGAAGACGGCAGGGACGGATGGATGGTACGCGGTTTACTGCTTACCGCCACCCCCGCTCCCGGCTGGTAACCCCAAACCCCTCACTGGAGATGATTAATGACGATCCACTTTGGAACTGATGGCTGGCGCGCAGTAATGTCCGATACATTTACTTTTACCAATCTTCGGCTGGTCGCCCAAGCCATCGCGGATGCCGCGGCTTCACCCGAATGGACAAACGGCGCATCAACTCAAATATCTCCAGATCCACGCAAAATGGTGGTCGGGTTTGACACGCGTTTTCTTTCTGACCGCTATGCCACCGAAGTGGCCCGTGTGCTGGCAGCCAACGGCTTCACCGTGCTGCTCGCCCAGGCTGATGCCCCCACACCGGTCATCTCGCATGCGGTGCGCAATAACAACGCCATCGGCGGCGTGATGATCACCGCGTCACATAATGCCCCGCGTTACAACGGCATCAAATTAAAATCCGCCTCAGGCGGATCGGCTCTGCCGGAACAATGCCGGCGCGTGGAAGTGTACCTGAACGACAACGAACAGCGCGGCCGCGGTCCGAACCTGATGGACATGGAAAAAGCCCGGGAACTGAAACTGATCCAGCGTTTTAACCCGATTCCAGCCTATTATGAACACCTGAGAACCCTGATCGATTGCGACATTATCGCGGATAATCCGCAACGTTTTGTGATCGACTCCATGTACGGATCCGGTCGCGGAGTCATCCGCGGTTTTCTGCAGGGAACAGGCTGTGAGATCAGCGAGATCCGCGGCGAAATGAACCCGGGGTTTGGCGGTGTACACCCTGAACCGATCCGGCAGTACCTGGGTGCGCTGGCGGGTGCCATTGGCGCCGGGATGGGGAATTATGGTATTGCCACTGATGGGGATGCCGACCGTATTGGAGCCATGGATGAACGAAGCACATTTGTTGATCCGCACAAGATCATGTCACTGGCATTACGTTACCTGGTTGAAAAACGCGGTTTGACCGGTTCGGTTGTGCGCACCGTTTCTACCACGCGCATGATCGATCGGCTGGCCAAGAAGTACGGACTTGCCCTGCACGAGACCCCGGTCGGGTTTAATCACATCGCCGATTACATGATGAAAGAAAAAGTACTGATCGGCGGTGAGGAATCCGGTGGAATCGGTTTCACCGGACACATCCCGGAGGGGGATGGCATTCTGATGGGATTACTGATCATCGAAATGGTTGCGGATGCCGGGACAACTCTGTATGAGATGGTGGAGGACCTGCAAAAAGAGGTCGGTCCCGTTTTCTACGACCGCATCGACCAGCGGCTCAAGTACCCGGTTGCCAAAGACAAGATGGTGTCCATCCTGGTCAACAATCCTCCTGCCAGCATCGGCGGGGAGGAATTGGCTGAGGTGAGCACACTGGATGGTGTGAAATACATCTTCAAGGATGATTCCTGGTTGCTGATCCGCCCCTCAGGTACTGAACCCGTTTTGCGGGTTTACGCGGAAGGGAGATCAGAGCAAATGGTGAAGGAATTACTGGCGTACGGCAAAGCCATCGCGGACAGCGTTCAATAATTATTCAGATCTTTAAACGAAAAAATCCGGGGCGGGATCTTCCACCCCGGAATTTTTTTATTAAGCGAAAGTTACCTGGAGGACAACCTGAGTTTGCGGCTGAATATGATGACCACGATCAGCACAATCGCCAGCCCACCCATCAAGGGTAGTCCAAACTCATCTGCAAAACCCGCGTCAGGCAATTCCGTCGGAGTAGCCACGGCGGTTCCCTGACCTGCCATCTGCGTCTTCAGGGCGGATACGGTAGCCAACTCCTCCGCCGATAACTCGGTGCTGGCGACAACCGGTGTGTGCGTTGCAACGACCACTACCGGTGTATTGGTGGGTGCGGCTGTAGGCGTCAGGGCAATGGAAGTCTGAGCTGCCTGCGTTTGCAAAAGGCTCTCTTGCGCAAAACCAGCCATCGCAGTGGCGGTGTTGGCTGCGTTGATCAACGCCGCCTGCTCCATCTGAGATGCCCGCTGATTAGCGATAAATTTCGGCGCTAGCAGCAATAGCCCGAGCAAGCCCACCAGAAAGACCAACCCGAGTACGATGAGCACGGTTAGAAATGTCCGGTTGCCCGGCTTCTTTTCCGGTTCAGGCTCCAGGTCCTGCTGAAAGCTTTCCTGATCAAAGGGATCTTCTTCATAATTGTTGAGTGCCATGGTTATCCTCCTCCATCGGTTTTACCGAGGAATTAATCGATTACTTGTACAACATCCAGGTTAACCAGGGGAAATACTTCTCCTGATCTCTGGTCAAACTTAACCTTTACAGCAAGTGCACGCAGCCCGCTGGGGAGTTGGGTAAGTCCGGGCAATATCTGATCGATCCTGCCGACTCTGCCAGCATACACACCGGAGTGAACACGGACCTTTTGCCCGACAGCATAGGCAGATTCAACTTTGTATGGTTCGGCTTCCGTCGGCAAGGGAATGTAGATCTCGGGACGATCACCGGTCAGTCGATTCCATCTCATCGCATTAATGGAAAGATCGCGTCCGGCATTGGTGGTCAATACGCGCCTGGAATCTACATCCAGTCCCATCCTGCCGAATCCGCTCAGAAGGATCACCGGGAACGGCAGCACTTGTACTTCCGGTATAAGTGCTGATGCCATGGATCCCAGGATCAATCCGCCAACTTCCAAAGAAGCAGCGAGGTTCATCATCTCCAGCGAAGTGCACATCCCTGCCAGGATCACCGTGCCGCGGGCAGTGACCCCCAGCGTGGAAGACTGCAGTTCTCCATCGAGACTTGTCTCATCCACTACCAGCGGTCCACAACCGATACGGCGGTTCCCCCAAACACCCTGAACCAGCGCGCCGTGTGTTTCGATCATCACGCCGCGATCTGCAATCACCTGGTTGATCCTGCCGGCCATTCCAGCCAGGAGGGTGATCTTTTCACTCTCTGCTTCGATCAATACCCTTCCCTTATGGATTGAGACAACCTTTCCCGGGCCGGGCGTACGGATCACGCGCGGGAACACGCCACTAGTTTCAGCAATAATGTCCTGTTTCTCCAGGATCTCGCCGGTCTTCCTTGTGATCAGTTTTTCAGCTTCTCCGGAAGTGTGCGCCCCCAGTACCCGGCCGACGTCCACCAGGTAATGCCTGGAGGGAATGGATGCTTCTGCTACAACGTCTTTCGGATTCACTTTCTGTCCCGGCCGCACGTTTACATCCCCCGGAACCGGCAATAAACGGTTTCGGCGGATCAGGGTCAACGCATGGATCTGAGTCAACTGAGGGTACATAAGCACTCCTGCGTGCTATGTTGCAATAAATGTACCATTATTTAGTACTCAGCTGCAACTCCCATCCTTTTATTTGTTCTCGTCGAGTTGTATCATCAGCAGGCAGTTTGAGAGGTCTCCCCCGTGCATCCAAAACCAACCCGCAAACACCCCCATTGACCCTGATCGGCTCACCGGTCAGGTTGACTTCTTCGATCTCACTGCGGCGCAACATGGTAATTCGCAATCTCCCGGTTGCCCCTGTAGCCAGGGGGAGAGATTTGATCGATCCCTGCTTCAATTCAACTTCAGTGTAATGCCCATCCGTGTAATCCAGGCGTGCAGAGAGAACCGGTTCGCCCCTGCGAACCTTGCTGGAGATATTGACCACGGTAGCCAGGTTAGTGAAAGCAGTAGATTCCAGCACCTGCACCGCCAACAAAGGGTTGAATTCTGCTATCGCGCCGAGTATCGGCATGATCCCATGTTTATCGAGGATGAGTGGACAGATGCCTAGCGGTTGAATACCATCCAGGATGGTCAATAAAGATTGAACTGGTGTGGCAGTGCGGTTGAGAGCAGCACCACTGATCAGGATAGGCTCAAATCGCGCGGAAGGCAGCGCATCCAACTGGGCCAGGTCCCGCATGGCCAGACGCAATACCTGGCGTGCCATCGCCAGTTCAAGCGACAGTTCACCGGGTGTTGCTGGTATTTCCTGTGGATAGACCGAATGCTGCCAAAGGTGATCGCGGGCTTCTTCATCATTCATCGGTTCCGGCAACCAACGGGTTATGTCACGGATATTCGTCCTGTCCAGCAGCATACTGATGCCTTCCCCCATGCCGTAATTGAATGTGTTCAGGCTGGAAGATTGGCCGTTCGAATAGGAAGCGACAGTAAATGAAGAGCCCACATCAATCCCCAGTACACCCTTAGACGGATCGTACTGCCTACCCAGGAAGCGCACCACACGATGAAAAGCCTCGTTTGAAAGCCGGGGTGGAATACTGCAGGAAGCCGCGATGCGCTGCAGACCACCCACCTTCTCGTAAACCTTGTCCAGGATCATGGTGTTGAGTTCTTCCATGGCCGGTTCAAGAATTTCCTGGTCCAGCGAAGGACGGATATTCTGCACGACTTTCACCTTCGTGAAACGGTCCAGGGAATGCTGAATTTGCTCAGCGAGAACGGTGTTTCCACAGTACAGCACCTGTGGACGATTGCTGCGCGGCAGGATCTGAAGTGAATTGGCGATCAATTCCGAGATCCTCAGCAGCGAGCGGTTTGCGCCATTGTCGGTTCCACCGGAGAGGATGATCAGATCAGGACGGGTCGCTAACACAGCATCGAGTTGGATATTCTTTGGGCGTCGGTCATTGATACCAATGATCTCAGCCAGGTTGGCATAGGTTGAGTCAGCCAGTCTTTTGACAGATTCAAGAGATACTTCGTTCAATAAACCAAATGCCACCAGGTTCAGTCCGGCTGCACACGATGTTGTGATCACAAAGCTGTCGACACCCTCACCGCCTGCCTGGGAGGGCATAATCAGGCGCGCATCGTGGCCAAAAAAGACACGCCCGGTCACCTCCTGCAATTTTGTTACCACTTCAAAAACGGCATCACCCAGGTCGAAAACCGGTTCCACATGGGTGGACGGTGCAACGGCTGAGGCAATCAGGCGGTAGTTGTCCTCCACGACATCAAAGAGAAAACCGTGCGTGTTTACCGAGCCGATCTCCAGCCCCAGCACAGACATGACCCGCGTAGAATCTTGTACCATCCCCCTACCTCACCATACTCATGATCGTCGTGATGATAAAATCTGAGCGCTCGATAAGCGCTGTGATCGCAGCAGTCAGCACCCCGGCAAAAACAGCCCCCAGGGTAATGGCGATGAACACCTTTCCGAGTACCACGCTAATGGTTGCGAGTCTTCTGCGCCCCTCTCCTTTCCTGCGTTCGCGCGCGCCGAAATGAAAATATGCCAATGTCGCCAGCGTGCCGACCAGGAAGATGATCCCTTCGACTATACGCAGCGCCATAGACCCGCTTGCGCCAGCGATCGGATCAAAGAAAGAAAGAGCCCCTTTGACCTGTCCGAACAGCGTGCCCAGCACGGTGCCGCCGACTGCTACAGCCGCTCCAACCCCCACCAGGAGCGCCATCGCAGGGCTGCCAAGCTGTGATAAACGGGGTGAAAGTTTCAACAACAACAGGCCTGACAGGAATAACGGTACAAGGGTAAGCGTAGATCCCTGCATCAATGGTACGACCAACCGGGTGATCAGCACCTGGTAAATGATGACGACGGTGAAATATCCCGCAGCCACACCGATGAGCAGACCGGAGGCAAAACGGAAGAAAGCATTGTCTCCCAGCAGGTAAGAAAAAACCATCAGGGTGAGAATGAAGCTGATCACCAGCCAGATGACTTCACTGTCGATGCGCATCAGCCGGCCTCTTTCTTCTTCGCAGGACGCGGTGCAGCGAGGATCAAACTGACCACTCCCCCGGCAAAGATCAACACGGCAACCAGCAGCAAGCTCAACTGATATGCACTGAAACGGGCAGTGGCTGAACCAGCGCGCATTGTTAGCATCTCATAGTACAGTGCGCCACTCATCCCTGCAACATACCCGTTGATCTGCCCGCTGGCAAAATATGGATGCAGAAGAGGTGCAGCCTGGGCACTAACCACTGCCAGCAGCGGGAGGTCTGCCTCCCCACCATCCACCTGTTCCACCCAGGTGCGGGCAAATTCCGGATTATCCGTGAGAATAATCAAAGCACCAAAATCAGACAACGAATTGAGAGACCCAAGTGAAGGGTGTTCCCTGACCGGTTGCAGATCTGTGGTGAAAGGCAATGTACCGAGCGGATCATTGACCAATGCGCCCATACCGATCGCTCCGCCGGGCAGGTAACCCAGATCCATCACCTTCTTGTCTTTGGCATACGCGGGATCGCCGCTGATGGCTTGCGTAACCATGTCCTGCAGGATGGCAAACCCCACCACGTTGGTGGAAGTCAGCGCTAAAGGTACTCCACGCGTAACCAAATGCTTTAGAACGGGTTGTGACGCCCAATTGAGTTCTCCAGCCAATCCGGCTTCGAAGTGTGCTGAGACCAGTACCGGTTTTTCTGTCGGCAGTGTCTGCACCGTGCCAAGTGTATTGACGACCTCGGTCGGGAATAATACCGGAATGATCGCGGAAATACCCGGAGCGAGGATGGGCGTGATCACCGCCAGCAAGATCAGTATGGTGATGAACAAACGGAGCAACTTTTCGGATGGTGCAGCAGTATTTTGATCAGCACTGACAGCTTTTGGCTCACGCGTCGGTTGCAACAGGCTTTGGAATAACTCGGCATTTTTCTGTTGGGCTGCTGAAACACGCAATTCCTGCGTGAAGTCTCCGGTTTTGAGAACCCGGCCGGATAGATCTGCACCTGGGAGGGTACCCGCAATCCCCGCCAGAACGCCATGATCTTCCATAATTGAGGCAGTTTCACTACTAATTTTTTCAATCGATCCGGTTACACCGGGACGCAACGATTGAAGCCAGGCTGGTAAGCGTCCTTTTTCGATCTTTCGTTCCGGTATTTCACCAGCAAAATCGTCCTCATCATCACCTGTGTCCTGCGGTTGTTTCGTCTCTGTTTCTTCAGTTGAAAGCCAATCAGGGAGATTATCAACGAACAACGGGAATGGCAAATCCTTCCCGGTTGGTACACTTACAGCCGATTCGCTCTCCTGCACGGTTTCCTGATCGGAGCGGACATTTTCTTTGTCAGACAACAAGTCTTCAACATCAAGGAAATCCTCATCGTTGGGTCCTTCTGGCGCCGGGAATTCCTGTCCTGACTGGTCATCAACCCGATCCTCCTGAAGCGGCTCAAGCTGCCCGTTTGAACTATTGGCAGAGTCTTCTTCCCCTATCGGAGGAGTAGGTTTCAATAAGTTGGTGATAAATTCCTGTTCCTCGTCAGTTTCACGAGGGAGGTTGCGGATCCGAAGTGATTCGTCCAGGGCAGGTTTTTTTGACTCTGCCACGCGATTTGCAGCATCGTGAGGATTTGGTGTATCCTCAGCCGCCGGTTGTGACAATTTCGCCAGCCAATCCGGTTGTTCTTCTTCAATCCAATCCGGTTTGCCAGAAGGCTGACCTTGATCCTCCGCCTGTTTTAACCTGCGGATGCGGGCGAGCCAATCCGGCACCTCCTCTTCCGCCGGACTTTCCGGTGGTGTTTCTTGAGGAGCGTCTCCGTGGGGTTCAGGATCGGGATTGGGTGCACCCGAGATCTTTTTCTTCAGGTTGGCGAGTTTTTCCCGTTCTTTTTGAGTTAATGGACCGGTAGGTTTGGGTAGTATCGTGTTGCAATACCAGCAGTGTTCAGCGCTGGAATCATTCACCCGGTTACAGATCAAACACCGAATATCAGCCATTATTAACCATTGTACGGGCGGTCGGTACCAATGAGCACGCGGATGCCGGTTGCAAGGCTGCCAAGCGCAATTCCCAACAGGATGCCCCGCGCTCCTGCCACCGGTATCTGGTGTAACCCGGAGAGGATATCCCGCAGGAACGGGATTTCACTGGTGAAAGCGAGCACGCCGCTGTTCAACACCAGGAAGAAAATGACACTGAGGAAGAAAACAAATCCCATCCAATTGCGATGCCGTTGCAGGATCTTTAATGCCGCCAACACCAACGTGATAGCGAGCACCGCCATCAGGCTGGACTCGATGGGCACCTGAACGCGGGTAACAAGCTTCTGAAACCCCTCACTCGCCGGACTGAGGAATACACCAGCGATCAGCGTGACGGCAAATGAAATGAGAATGACTACGCTAAAACCTTTTTTCGGATGATTTTCGCGCAATCGCTTGAGGTGCACCCCAAACACCAGGTTGAGAATGGCCACCAGGCCTGCGATCCCGCTCAGGGTCACTGCCCAATCCAGCAATGGCGAACGCAGCTCGTGCAAGCCGGGGGAATTGAAAAAATACCCCAATAGGACGATGAGGCCGGCAGCAATGGCAATGACGATGTTGACGATCTTCATAGAACCCCCAAAGCACGCAGTAAAGTCCCTGCCAACAACGCTGCACCAACAATGAAACGCAAAATATCCTGCACGCGCAGACTGGCGA
>DIWL01000088.1 GCA_002428455.1 Anaerolineaceae bacterium UBA6107
TTGTGTGATCAGGCGCATGCCCCGTTCCCACCAGGCGGAGACATGCGCCAGCAGATCGGGGAAACACTGGTAACCCTGGACAAATAGATAGCGTTTTTGTTGGTCTGGTGTAAGCTGCTGGAACTGAGCAGGAAGTTCACCCCAATAATCCAACGCCAATTGGATCTTATCCAAGTCCAACCTCTCCATACTCCGTACTCCTTTTTTGGGTCAATAGATCATTCTATACCAAAGAAGTTTCCCTTGCCCTTTTTACTCCCCTCCACTATAATACCGCTCATAAGGCGTTGACGGAGGAAAGTAAACCGGGGAAACCCGACAGGGACGCGGGAACATGGACTGAAATTCCCGCCCGGCAGGATCCGGTTGAAGTTCCCTCCCGAGCCGCTCAGGTGAAACCACGTGGAAATTAGTCTGAGCCGCCCGGCCCGGCGTTAACGGGGCAGCCGATGAAATGTTGATGAGTCGGAACAAGCGGGTCACAATGTGACCAATCTGGGTGGTACCGCGGGCAAACTTTCCCGTCCCTTTAATAAGGACGGGTATTTTTATCACAGGAGACAATAATGAGCGGACTGAGCATCCTGGACGAGCTGGAACAGATCGCCACGAGCGCGGCGAGTGAGCTGGATACACTGGAAAGCGAGGAAGCCCTGCTGGCATGGCGCAATGCTTACTTCGGCAAGAACGCCCTGGTAGTGAAAGCGTTTTCATTACTGGGGACATTGCCCCCCGCTGAACGCCCTCTGGTGGGTCAGGCTGCCAACCGCGCCAAGGTCGCGCTAGAAGCGGCCTACACCCAGAGAGCCCAGGCGCTCAAGGAAGCTGCCCTGGCGCGTTCACTGGCCGGTGAAAGCCTTGATATTACCCTGCCCGGTCGCCCCGTTCAGCGCGGAAGGTTGCACCCCGATACGCAGATCCTGCGTGAACTGCTGGACATTTTCAGCGACATGGGCTTCCAGGTCTTCCAGTCACGCGAGGTGGAGACCGATGAGTACAATTTCCAACTGCTCAATTTTCCGGTCGGTCACCCGGCGCGCGACATGCAGGACACTTACTTCATGGATGTGGCTGACCGCGGGGATAATCCCCTCGTGCTGCGCACGCACACCTCGCCGGGGCAGATCCGTGTAATGCGGGAGATCTCCTCGCTCAACCCGGTCGATCCCCCGCCGGTGCGCGTCATCGTGCCCGGCATGGTGTACCGTTATGAGCAGGTGGATGTGCGCCATGAAACGCAATTCGACCAGCTGGAAGGGCTGGCGGTGGGTGAAGGCATCACCTTCTCCGATCTGAAAGGCACGCTGACCGACATGGCACGCCGCCTGTTCGGACCTGACGCGCGTACGCGATTCCGCGCTTCCTATTTCCCTTTCACCGAACCCTCCGCGGAGTTTGACATTCAATGTTTCCAGTGCAAAGGCGCAGGTTGTGGTGTGTGCGGTGGGGGCTGGCTGGAGATCGGCGGCAGCGGCATGGTACATCCGAATGTACTGCGCAACGGTGGATACGATCCGGGACGCTTCACCGGTTTTGCTTTTGGTTTCGGTGTGCAGCGCATCGCCATGCTGCGATATGGCATCAACGATATCCGCTACTTCTGGGACAATGATCTCAGGTTCCTGGAGCAATTTTAAAATCGAAAATCGAGAGTAGAGGGTCGAGATCAGTCAAAATCAATTACGATTCTCGATTCGCAACTCTCGTCTTTACGGAGAAACGATATGAAAGCACCCTTATCCTGGTTAAGAGACTTTGTTGAGATCGACATGCCCGTCGCGCGGCTGGCGCACCTGGTGACCATGGCCGGCATGGAGGTGGAGGAGATTCGTATCATCGGGCTGCCCCTCCCCGAACCCGGCAGCACCACAGCTCACGTCAGCGGGCTGGCCTGGGACCGCGAGAAGATCGTTGCCGCAGAAGTGACTGAGGTGATGCCCCATCCCAACGCTGACCGCCTGGTGCTGTGCCGCCTGTTCGACGGGAAAGAGGATCATATCGTCCTCACCGGTGCACCCAACCTGTACGAATTCAAGGGGATAGGACTGTTAACCCCGCCACTCAAGGTAGCCTATGCGAAGGAAGGTGCACAACTTTACGACGGTCACCAGGAAGGCAACGTCCTCACCACACTTAAAAGAACGAAGATCCGCGGGGTCGAATCCTATTCGATGATCTGCTCTGAGAAGGAACTGGGCATCTCGGATGAGCACGAAGGCATTATGTTCCTTGATCCGGCCGTCGCAGCCGGTACCCCGCTGGTCGATATCCTCGGAGATGCCGTGCTTGACGTGAACCTGCTGCCCAGTTTTGCGCGCTGCGCCAGCATCCTCGGCCTTGCGCGCGAAATCGCAGCCATCACTGGTAAAGCGCTCACCACCCCAAAATTTACTCCTCCACCTGAGATCGGCTCCGCGGCCTACGCCACGCTCGAGATTACCGATCCGCAGCTCAACCCGCGCTTTGTTCTGGGCTTGATCCGGGACGTGCAAATCCAGGCCAGTCCGCTGCATGTGCAACACCGCCTCAAACTCGCCGGAATGCGCCCCATCAACAACATGGTGGATGCCACGAACTACGCCATGCTGGAGCTGGGCGAACCGCTGCATGCCTTCGATTATGATGTGCTGCAAAAACGCGCTGGTGGAAAACCGGTTAAGATCATTACCCGCACCGCCCGAAATGGCGAGACGCTGGTAACCCTGGATAATATCGATCGCAAACTTGATGAAAATACCATCCTCGTTTGTGATGAAGCCGGCATCCTCTCGCTGGCCGGCGTGATGGGTGGGCTCGAGTCGGAAGTGACCGATACTACCCGCAACATCCTCCTGGAAGGTGCCACCTGGAATATGATCAACATCCGGCGCACCGCGCGGGCGCAGAACCTGCCCTCTGAAGCGTCCTACCGCTTCACCCGCGGGGTGCATCCCGCCATGGCGGAGACTGGCGTCAGGCGCGGTCTGGACTTGATGAAACTTTGGGCAAACGGAACACCCGATGCGCTGCTGGTGGACGCTTACCCGCAGCCGAAATCCGCGCCGGTGGTCGAGATCACCCCCACCGATGTCAAACGCTGGTTGGGTTTGGACCTGAACGTACTCACCATCGCTGAGCTACTGGCAAGGCTGGAATTCAAGATTGAAGTGAGTGGAGATACCGTCCGCGCCGCCTGCCCTGATCACCGTATGGATATCGGTGAGGGGATCACCGGCAAGGCGGACCTGATCGAGGAAGTCGCACGCATCCATGGGTATGACAACATCCCTGAAACGCGCATGGCGGATATTCTACCGCTGCAGCAGGGCAATCCCCAGCTGCTACACACCGAACGCACCCGCGACCTGCTGGTGGCATTGGGTCTGCAGGAAATTATCAGCTATCGCTGGACCACGCCGGAAAAGGAAGGTCGCCGCTTGCCGAAAACGGCTGCGGGTGATGATAAGCCGTACCTCAGGATCGCCAATCCTCTTGCATACGAGAAAGCCTTCCTGCGCCACAGCGTGCTGGCAAGTTTATTGGATACTGCCGAACGCAACTCCCGGCACGCAGCCCGGCTGGCTTTCTTTGAGATCGGACCCGTGTTCCTTCATTCAGAGGATCCCAGCGGCTTGCCGGATGAATTGCAGCGCCTGAGTATCCTCCTGGCAGGTCAACGCAGCTTGCAGGGCTGGCAGAAAGCCGATACCGGAGCGATGGATTTCTTCGACCTGAAGGGGATCATCGAAGATCTGCTTGAAGGCCTTGACATCCCGGACGTGGATTTCCAGCTGTCTGACCACCTTGGTTTTCATCCCGGAAAATGCGCCACCGTTCGCGCCGGCGGAAAACAGCTGGGGGTCATCGGAGAGATCCATCCGGCTGTGCGCGAGCGTTATGATTGGGGCGACACGTTCAAATCCCCCATCCTGGCGGCTGACCTGGATATGGACCTCCTGCTCAGCCTGGTGCCCGAACTGACCCGCACCAGGGATGTTCCCTCCTTCCCGGCAGTAATCGAGGACCTCGCGATTGTGCTGGACGAGACCATCCCGGCTGTTGAATCGGAAAAACTCATTCGCCAGGTAGGAGGTAAACTGCTCGCTGAACTGCATCTATTCGATGTCTTCCGCGGCGGTCAGATCGGCAGCGGGAAGAAAAGTCTCGCGTATCGGCTTACGTACCAGGCACCCGATCGCACCCTGACGGATAACGAGGTATCCCAGGTGCGCAACCGCATCATCAAGCGTCTTGACCAGGAACTCGGTGCGAAACTGAGAAGTTGATATTGGCGAGGCCTCCCGGGAGGCCTCGTTTTCTTATAGGAATTATGTGATAATCAATTAATGTTGAAACGCGGTGGTAACACTTCTGCTCGAGAAATTTCTACCCGGAAGCAACACCGGGTCGCTGGGATCTGGGTTTTGCTCCTGTTGTTGTTCCTCCCCACTTCGGTCGTATTGGCAAACTCACTGCCGCCGCCCTTTCAGATCTACCTGCGGTTCTTCTCGGCGTCTACCCCGATCCACTCCATCAGCGGGGTTCAACTGGTGGGGTGCGATGACAGCGCCTGTTCCTCACCGCAAAATATGGTCCAATTCGGCGATTGCAGCGCGTCGGGATTTCTTACCACTGCTCCGCTGCTGGCAGACAACTGGAAGCTGGAATGCTCCGGACCACGCTGCCTGTTTGAATCCGATTTTCACGAAATCAAAATGCTTCCACCTTATATTCAGCTGATCATTCAATACGATGCTGATGTACGGCAGTCCACGGTGATCAAGACGCCTGATTGTGATTATTGTACGATCGCCTGGAAGGTTGACCTCGGAGCACTTGAAGCAACGATCTCATTGGATGAAGAATTCATAAAGCCCGATAGGGCTTTTCGCAGTTTCTTCCCGGCGTACTTGTTCACGATCCTCATCGAAGTACTGGCAGCCGTTATATTCGCAGCCATATTCCGTAAGTCACTCGCTCTCTCGACCAGGAGCCTGTCCATATCCACCCTGCTGGCAAACCTGCTGTCCTACCCGATCTCCTGGCTGGTGATCCCTGCTTTTGGCCAGTTCCAGGCGGATTTCTACCGCAAGGTAAGCATAATGATCATTGCGGTTGTTGCGATCGCCACGCTGGTCAGCCTTTACCTGCAGAAAAACAGGGGCAAGATCAAAAAAGGTACCCTGATTGCCCTGGTCATCGCCGTACCGATCTGCGCGGTATTGTTCCTCGTTGGCATGTTCATCTCATCCTACGGCAATTACACGGTCCATGTAAGTGGATTACCCTGGGTTACGGTGGTGATCCTGGCTGAGATCTTCGCTGTGGGTTTCGAAAGCATCATTCTCACCCTGCTGTTGAACGATAAGTTCCCTTACCACAAAGCATTACTGTTCAGCCTCTTTGCCAATGCTGCCAGTTTTCTACTGGGTCTCCTGCTATTTCCGTAGCCATAATCCCTTTTCAGATTCTGGAGAAATTACAAAAATCGATCTCCCGATAGTATTGGGAGATCGATGGGATTTGTTGATAGGTGCTATTTACCAGGGTCAAGCTTTTTCATCTCTAAGTTTTTCCTGCTGCACCTTGCGGTGTGTCCCATCGCACAACGGTTTGCACCCTGATTCACCGCAATTGCACAACGTCACGCGGTTGCGGATTTCAAATGGTTGCTGATCTGCGCGCTCCACTTCGATGTATCCCGTCACCCATAAAGGACCTTCAATCGGACCTTCAGCGGTAATCTCAACAGTTTGGGCAATTTGCTCCGGTAAGTCCGCTTCAATGTCCTCCTCGTCCTTATTCAACGCATAGGTGTAGGTTCCGGAAGGACACCGATCGATCATCGCCATGATCTCAGCGCGTACAGCCGGCTCATCTGTCTGCGACACCATTTTGCGGATATTGGTGTTGCGGTTACCGCAAAATCCCGAATTCATGCACAGACTATGATCACTCTTGACCACGATCCCGTTACCTCTTTCATCTATCTTTTGTCGATCGGCGAATGTGTTGGTATCCGCGCTTTCAGTCCCTTCAAAGCCAATCGAGCGGTGGGTGCCATCGCAAAAAGGTTTATTACTGGAATGACCACAGCGGCAAAGGAAATATGGATCTTCAGTATTGAAGACAGTCTCTTTTTTCCAATTGAGCGGCTCGCCGAATTCTGAAACCACCTGGGTTTTCCTGACTAGGGGAATTGCCCCTTCAACCTGGTAAGGTCCATTTCGCCTAACTATGATCCTACCCTTGTTCGATTTCTTATCAGTCATATGTTCTTTTCCTCTTATCCTATTCCTGGTAATTGCCCAGGCATGAGAAAATGCGGTCAATATCGATCTCGGTCAGTTTTCCGTAGGCTTCTGAAGCGCCCAGGTTTTCATCCAGCTGCTCCAGTCGGGTTGCTCCGGTGATGACGGAAGAAACCTCCTTGCGGCGCAGGATCCAGGCGATCGCCAGTTGTGCCGGTGTGATATCCAGATCGTTCGCCACTTCGGTCAGGCACTTGACCACTTCAATGCGCTCGGGAGTAATGTGGTCACGGATCCAGCTGTAATCATCCAGCGAAGCCCTGCTTCCCTTGGGAATGCCGTTATTGTACTTGCCTGAAAGCAGCCCGAAATAAAGCGGTGAAAAAGTGGTCAATCCCATGCCAAGCTCGCGCGTCACCGGCATCACGGTGTCTTCCACGCGCTTGCGGTGGAAAAGGTTGTACTGCGGCTGATCCATCGTCGGCGGGATCAGTCCGAACTCTCGGGCAATGCCGTAAGCCTGCATGATCTGGCTGGCTTCCCACTCAGAAGTTCCCCAGTAGAGGATCTTTCCCTGGTGGATCAGGTCGGTCATCGTACGCGCCACTTCCTCCACCGGAGTATCGGGGTCATAACGGTGGCAGAAGTAGAGGTCCACGTAATCGGTGCCCAGTCGCTTGAGGCTGGCGTTGATGGATTCAGTAATGTGCTTGCGCGACAATCCCCGTCCATTTGGACCTTTGAACGTCGGCCAGAACACCTTGCTCGAGATCACCAATTCTTCACGCGGCATCGTAGCGATCGCCTTACCCATCACAATCTCCGCTTCGCCATTGGCGTACATGTCCGCGTTGTCGAAGAAATTGATGCCCTGGTCGAAGGATTCCTTGATCAGGTTGATCGCGGTGGATTCATCGATCTGGTTACCAAAGGTGACCCAGGCGCCAAGCGAGATCTCACTTACCTTTAATCCTGATTGTCCTAAACGGCGATAGTGCATATTTACCTCCTCAAAATCGAGAATCGAGACTCGAGAGACCGGAAATATCAGAACCTTGCTCTTCAGCGTCCAAATCCCCTATCTCGTAAATTGATCGATTTTCTTTAGCGAGAACCGTCTCTTTTTCACCGGCTTTCTCCCGCTTTAAAAATGCGATATACCCATTAATCAATTTCACCAGATTATTCGCTTTTGACATTATTGCCGCAAAGATTTCGTCATTCACGTAACCAAGATCGTGTGCCAGGGCTAAGTGACTAATGAGCTCTTCAAGCGATCCTCTCGCGTTGTAGCAAAACTGAACATTTGATAGGTAATAATATCGCCCATAACCTTCAGCAATATTCGCCGGAACACTAATGGCTGCTCTACGTAATTGAGCAGTCAAATTGTATTTCTCTTCTGCAGGCATTAACGGAATCACGACCCGATAAATTTCTAGAGCAAATTCTCTCGCTCTTTTCCATGCATCAAGCCGTTCCAAGCCCTCCTGCGTCATAACTTTGGTTTTCCAGTCATTATTCCATCTTTTAATCACAACGCCAGTTGAAAAACAATTGCGTAATCACAATTCTCGAATCACGGTTTTCGGTTCGCGTTTTACAGTTCTCGGATACCGTTTCTCGATTCTCTATTCACTACTCTCCTGATTTTCACCAATACCAAGGGGTTTCCATTTGGAATCATCTGCCCGCAGCCGGTGCATACCGCCGCCGCGGTTGTGCAGCAGATCAAAATTCTCCGGTTTAATGTTCAATTCTTCTCCATCCAGCAGCCCGCTCACACCGGATTGCCCCGGCTCGCCGCGTTTGTGCTGACAGTACGAGCAGGTTTGCGGATCGTGCGCCTTGTAATCCTGCGGTTCCTCGTACGTGGTGATGTAGCCTTCGTAATTACGCAGGATGATCTTGTGATCGGATGAACTGATATGGTAATTCGGCATCACCGGAATCTTCCCGCCACCTCCAGGTGCATCCACCACGTAGGTGGGAACGGCAAAACCGGAAGTATGTCCGCGTAGACCCTCGATGATCTCGATCCCTTTCCCCACCGGTGTGCGGAAGTGCCCCGCCCCTTCCACCAGGTCGCACTGGTAAAGGTAATAAGGTCGCACGCGGATGCGTACCAGCTTCTGCACCAGGTCACGCTGGATGTGCACGCAATCGTTCACCCCGGCGAGCAGTACCGACTGGTTGCCAAGCGGGATGCCGGCGCGGGTAAGCTTGTCCGTTGCCTCAGCCAGTTCCTGCGAAATTTCGTTGGGGTGGTTGACATGGATGTTCATCCATAACGGGTGAAAACGCTGCAGCATGTCGGTCAGCTCGTCGGTGACGCGCATCGGCATGAACACCGGTACGCGCGATCCGATCCGGATGACCTCGATGTGCGGGATCTCGCGCAGGCGGATCAGCAATTCTTCCAGCAGCTTGGGCGCCAGGGTGAGCGGATCGCCGCCCGAGAGCAGCACATCCCGCACCTGGGGGGTCTTTTTGAGGTACTCGATTTGTGCGTCCCACTCACTGCGTGAAAAGGTCTGGTTGGGATCGCCCACGATGCGCGCCCGGGTACAGTAACGACAGTAGGAGGCGCATTGCGTCGTGACCAGCATCAGCACTCGATCCGGGTAACGGTGCACCAGCCCCGGCACTGGCGAATGACGGTCCTCCGAAAGGGAATCCTCCATCATACCGGTAAACGCATTGATCTCTCCGGCGGTGGGGATGACCTGCTTGCGTATGGGATCATCCGGATCATCCGGATCGATCAACGAAACATAGTAAGGGGTGACATCCACACGGAACAGGTCCGGCGCGCTCAGCGCTTTGCGTTCGCTGTCGGTCAGCGGAAAAACCCGTTCAAAATCCTCCACCGAATTCAGGCGGTTGCTTAACTGCCAGCGCCAATCGTTCCATTTTTCATCTGGTACACTGGCGAAGGCCGGTGCGCGCCTTGATGGAAAGGGGGTTAATGACATGGGTCCTCCTGGTAGATTTGTTTCATGCTGTAATTCATTTTAAGGGTTAATCAAAGGCGGGTCAACCATAAGGAACATAGATAAAGGCGGCCACAGCCGCCTTTATATGATGAAGCTAAGAATGGAGAGTGATCAATCGATGTGATAAGGTACCTCAGTGATAATGATATTTCTGCGATTCAGCAGTGCTTTGCGAAGCGTGTCCGCCGTGCGCATATGTAAAAAGTTTGTCCACCAATGCTTTGGAAGGAATTGAGGTACAACCAAAGTGATAATTTCGTTTGGCGCAAGGATCGTGGAAATTTTATCCACATACTCTAATAGTGGCTCAAGGAACAACCGGTAAGGGGAATCCAATACGACCAAACGGTAACCATCACCCCAGATCTCCCATTTGGCTTTTACCTTAGCAGTTTCAATCAGGTCGATAGAAACGTGGACGATTGTAATGTCATCTGAAATGGAACGCGCAAAGTGCAAACCGGCAAGGGTACCGTTATGCACACCACTGATCGGCATGATCACGCGATTTCGACTGAAGTTGCGCCTGGTAGACAAATTATCCAGAGAAAGACTCGTTGCCACGTGATTGTAATGCCGGCGGATCTGCAGAAGAACGATTACCAGTAACGGGATTAAGATAATAATGATCCATGCGCCATCACGGAACTTGGTGATCGCAAAGATAAACATCACTACCAGGGTGCAGATTGCCCCAAAACCATTAATGAACATCTTATGCACCCATCCCCGGTCAAGCCGCAGTGTGGAGCCGCGCTCCACAATCTCCTCACCCTGTTTTAGATGCCCTGATTTCCACCAACGCCTGGCCATACCAGTTTGAGATATTGTAAATGAAAGAAAGACACCAATGGCATAAAGCGGGATCAGGCTGGTGACGCTTGCCTTGAAACCAATCACCAGCAAAGAGGCAATAACAGCCAACAGAACTATCCCGCCGGAATAAACGAGCCGGCTGCCGCGGAAGGTAAGCTGCCGGGGGAGGAAACCATCCGCTGCCTGTAATGCGCTTAACCGCGGAAAATCGGCAAAAGCGGTATTGGCAGCCAGAATGAGGATTAATGCGGTGCTCGCGATTACCATCAGGTATGGGATCCCCTGGCCGCCAAGCACTGTCCTGGTAAGTTGGGAGATCACCGTTTCAATTTCTGATGGGATCACACCTGTGCGACTTGCCAGGAAGGAGATTCCCAGGAAAAGCGAGGCAAGGATGAACGCCATGAAAATGAGGGTTTGTCCAGCGTTCTTGCTTCGGGGTTCTTTGAACGCGGTGATACCATTTGAGATCGCCTCAATACCGGTCAGAGCTGCTGTGCCACTTGAAAACGCGTGCAAAAGGAGGAACGGTGAGATGGCGGCGATAATCACCTCTGCGGACATTTCCGGCGGATTGACAACCATACCGAGAGAACCGTTAAAGTAGCGCACCAAACCTATGATTACCGTTATGAACATGGAGATCACAAAGAAATAGGTGGGGATGGCAAAAAGCACCCCTGATTCTTTAACTCCGCGCAGGTTGACTAGCATAACAAAAAGGATCAATCCCACAGCGATCACCACGCGGTTATCCATTAAGACCGGAAAGGCGGAAACAATTTGCGCTACCCCTGACGAGATGGATACCGCAACGGTTAATATGTAATCCATTAATAGTGCGGCTCCCGCCACCAAAGCGGGAATTTCTCCGAGGTTGTCACGGGCAACGATGTAAGCGCCGCCCCCGCCCGGGTAAGCGTGGATGGTTTGTTCATAAGAGAATGTCACGATGCCCATTAAAATCACAATGGCGAGTGAAATTGGAAAAACGTAATGAAAAGCTGCGCTGCCCGCGGCGGCCAGGATGATCATGATCTCCTGGGTGGCATAGGCTGTAGAAGAAAGTGCATCAGAGGCAAAAACCGCCAACCCTATCAGCTTGCCAATCGTCTGATGCGGTGCGTCCGCGGTGGCTAACGGTCGGCCAATCAGCCAGGTCTGTAAGGTAGCCCTTGGTGTATGAGTGGTTGGTTCTTCAAAGATATTCGGCGATGTTTCGGGATCGACCATTTATTCTTCTCCTAATGTGGAGAGTTTACTAAATGGTCATAAAAGACAAACAAAGTAAATAGCAGAAATATAAAGAAATAATAAAGAAAAATTTTTAGTCCGCAGTACGGAAGCGGTACCCGACACCTGGATCGGTGATCAGAACGCGTGGATTATCCGGGTCTTGTTCGATCTTCCGGCGCAACTGACCGATGAACACGCGCAGGTACTCCACATGGTCGGATTCCTCAAAGCCCCATACGTGGGTCAGGATTGTCTGATGCGTCAGTACCCGGTCAGGGTGGGCTGCCAGGTACGCCAACAGTTTGAACTCGGTGGCGGTCAGTTTGACCTCTTCGCCATTCAGAAGGACCAGGTGCCTGGCAAGATCAACCACAAGTGTGCCGACCTTAATCACCGTTTCCTTGTTCCCGATCGATTGTGCGGAATGCCGCAATGCCACGCGGATCCGTGCAAGCAACTCTTCAATATTGAATGGTTTGGTCAGATAGTCATCCGCCCCCTTATCCAACGCCGCCACCTTGTCGCGCTCCCCATCCCGGACGGAAAGGACAATGATCGGTGTGGTCGACCATTCACGGATCTGCTCGCAGACCCGGATTCCCTCAATATCCGGCAGGGACAGATCCAGAATGATCACGTCCGGGGATTGGGTTGCCGCCAGGGCCAGTCCCTCTTCCCCGGTCATGGCAGACAGCACTCTGAAGCGGGCTGCCCCCAGGATGGTTTTTAAGGCGCGCAGGATCTGCGGCTCGTCATCGATCAACAGGATCAAAGGGTCTTTATCCATCGGCTAATTCCTCGGGAATCTTGGGCAGCTCACCCTCCAAAGTGAGGGGAAGAGAGATGATGAAAGCAAAACCATCCGGTACATTCTCCGCGCGGATATTGCCGTCATGCGCTTCGATGATCCCTTTACAGATCGACAATCCCAACCCGGTACCGGTTACCTTGTCCGCCTCAGTGATACGGATGAATTTGTCAAATATGTGCTCCAGGTGCTCCTCCGGCACATGCGGACTCTGGTTGACCAGTTTGACCACCGCTTTTTCGCTGGCCACTTCAGCCGAGATGCTAATCGGTGTACCGGGTTGAGCATACTTGATGCTGTTGCTGAACAGGTTGACAAAAACCTGTCCGAGAAGTACGTAGTCGGTGGGAACGAGCGGAAAATCGCTTGGAATGGTGTAAAGCACAGCGTGCCCTCCAAGTTGATCGCACATTTTCCGCTCGACCCCCTTGATGATCTCGAGGATCGAGTTCCAGCGTTTCATTGGCTGCAGCGCTCCCGCTTCGATGCGCGACATGTCCAACAGGTTGCCAACCAGCAGGTTAAGCGCATCCGCTTCCTCGTCGATCGTGGCAACGAGTTCCTGCCGGTCTGGGGAATCCCAATCGACAGCACCGCTGCGCAGGCTGGATGATGAAGCTTTGATCACTGCCAGTGGGGTGCGTAATTCATGCGAGACGGAATTCAACAACGATGTCTTAACACGGTCACTTTCCTCGAGGATACGCGCCTGCTGTTCGCTTTTAAACAGGTGTGCGCGTTCGATCGCCAGGGCAGCCTGGTTGCTGAACGCCGCCAGCAAACGCGATTCCTCCAGCGAAAGGTCATTCTGATCAAACCACAACCGAATTTCGCCCTCGGTATGCCTGGCGGTGAACATGGATAAAGACAGGTCGCACGGTTCCTTCAAATTACTCTTAACAGGCTGGTGGTATTGCTCAGGTTCACCGCTCACGGATATCTCGACCTGCTGGAAGTGGAAAGTGTCCAACAGCTTTTGCGCCACCGACTGAGCGATGGATGGAACGTCCTTCAACCCAGCCAGTGTTGAATTCAATTCATAAAGCCGCAGTGCCTCCCATTCGCGTTTTTTTGCCAGGCGTTCTGCTTGCCGCGCTTGCCCGACCAGCTGGCTCACCACGATTGAAACGATGAGGAAGACTGTCAACGTGATCAGATCCTGTGAGCGATGTACACTGAGCGTGAGGGTAGGCTGAATGAAGAAATAATTAAAAGCCAGGAAGGAAAGAAAGCCGGCAACAATCCCTGAAGTGAGCCCCCACACAACAGTACAGCCAAGAACCGGCAGCAGGTAAAGCAGCGCAATCAACTGGATCTGCAGACCGGATTCCACCTTTTTTAATACAAAAGTGACCAGGCTGATGATCAGTGTACTGGCGATCAACCCCGTAATCCATTGGGGGATCCGTCGAAGAAATGAGAACAGGTGACATTTTTTCATTTGATTTTTCCATTACATTATATTGCAGCATGACCCGCTTGAGTGCGTTGGGGTTTTTCAAAACGCATCGTTACCCGGGGCAATTGTCGGCTTGTTAAAGTTTTATTAGAACCCTCCGTGCTTCCTTGACTTGAATTTTCCGGCATGTTATGATTATTGCTGAATGATTAGCACTCGAACGCCTTGAGTGCTAAATTTGAAGAAAATGACAGAGCTTACCGAACGCCAACGCTTCCTACTCTCCCTGGTGATCCACGAATACGTCCGCTCGGCCACGCCGGTCGGATCCAAACACGTTGTCGATGAATATAACCTGGAGATGAGCTCGGCGACCGTTCGCAATGAAATGTCCGCTTTGACCGATCTGGGTTACCTGCGCCAGCCCCATCTTTCCGCCGGGCGTGTGCCCACCGAGGATGGTTACCGCTTGT
>DIWL01000005.1:0-328 GCA_002428455.1 Anaerolineaceae bacterium UBA6107
GCGGCGGGATCAATGTCGCTGGCGGTGGTCTCCACACAGCGGCGCGAGAGCTCACGGCTGAACATGCCGTTGTTGGCGCCCAGGTCCCAGGCGGTGCGCGGAGCGGCTTTTTCAACAAAGCGCCCGACGATCTCACCCTTGGTCTTGAGCGCGTCATCAGAGTAATTGGTGATGTTGTAATAATTGCCCCACTCAGTGCCCTGCGGCTCCCACTTGAGGGGTTGGATGGTCTTCTCCAGTGAGTCGAGCATGTTGCGGAAACCAGCCTTGCTCAAATTGACCGCCTGCGCCTGCGAGACCTGCTTGTCGCTGTACTGCTGCTGGGCTT
>DIWL01000005.1:377-503 GCA_002428455.1 Anaerolineaceae bacterium UBA6107
GGAAGTGCTGGCAGAACTGGCGGTAAGCGTCCCACGGCGCGCCTTCCTTATAAAGATCAAAGGACAGCGTGTCGATCAGCAGTGGTTTGCCATTCACGAACTGGATATTGTAGGCGCTGGCGTCCT
>DIWL01000005.1:528-19726 GCA_002428455.1 Anaerolineaceae bacterium UBA6107
ATGAACGGTACCACCTGCGGCCGGATGACCTTGTAGGCCAGATCCGCATCAGCGGGGGGTTCGTTTACCTCTTCATGCGGGATGAGCAGGCCTTTAGATGTAAGGCTCGCGTACAGGCCGCCGGACATGAGTTTGTCGTAAGCTTTTTGATACGCCCGGTTGACCTGGCGGTAGAGCACACCATCACGTTTGAAAATGAAACCGCTGGGATCCCTGAAGGAGGCTCCGATGCGCTCAGATGCGGCACTCATTCTACGGAGTCATCCTTTTCTTCTTCATCGTCCGCCGGCGGGGCCGGGGGCACGTACTTCTCGCCCTTGAAAAACGCCTTGATGCGCCCCCAAAAAGTTTTGATCAGGATACCGATACCACCCAATAAACCGGCGGCCAGCAGTTGTACTAGCAGGCTGCCAGAACCGGGGTCAAGGTAATTCAGTTTGAAAAGAATGATCGGCATACTACCTCCAATATTTGTTTGTTTTATACCGGTAAACCGGTGAACGTGATTAGATTGACTGAATATATCATTAAACCGGTATTTTTGCTGTTCCGCCGGGCAGAGCATGGACCCGGCAACAGGGTAAAGCCGTGTGTATCAGGACAGTGGAACCTGGTTATAATCAATTTATCCCTCATCGCGGCAAATCGTTGTCCTCCGGCATGATCAGGAGGTTCCATGAGTAGAAAGTTCATCACGATCCTGGTATTGCTCTCCCTGGGGCTCTCCAGCTGCGAGTTCAACAAGCCCGCGGTTACCCCGTTGCCTGCCAACCCTCCGGCGCTGCCAATCATCACAAATACGTCGACCCCAACCGCCAACGACGTCTCGCTCAGCCACTTTCCCTCCAAAGCCAAATTCCAGGTATTCATCCTCAATCCAGTACGGGTCTGCCTGGCCGGGAATGATTTTTCCAGCGGAAACGTGTGTTACGGTGAGAAGTGTTCTGATTGCAGTTGCCTGTGGGAGGATTTTGACCCGCCTGCGCCAATGACCGGCATTCCACCGGAACGCATTAATGATCCCGAATACGCCGGGTACGCTTACCACACCTGCCTGAACATCACCCTGAGCGAACAGGAAGTGGCGGAAATCAAGGAAGATATGCAGCTGGTGTCGGAAAAAGTGTACAAATGGAGCGAGGGAGCGCTGGAGCTGGAAATGAGCTTCACCGAGCTGGCATTTGATCACACCGGCTTTACCGCGCCTGACTTTGTTTTCGGTCCCTTCGAAGTGGACGACGAACTGCTCAATCCTTACGTGGGGGTGGACACTGATTTTGTTTACGTGGTGACAGGCGTTTACGACCGGGAACAACAGAAAAACCTGGCCTATTGGTGCGGTGGTTCATACGGTGAGATGAGCATCCACGGGGCAAGTTATTCNNATCTACGAGGGCATGGCACCGGACTGGGCGACCTGGGAACGCAAGAACTGGCCGGCTTGCGGGTCCGGCGGCGACCCGAAGCAGTGGTTCCCTTCCATCGATTACTGTGAGTGGGATCCGGATTGGATCGATTGCACGAACACGACCTCAGCGGGAATGTGTCCTCACGCCGGTGAGGTGGACGGGCAGATGTCTTGGTACGAGCATGTCATCCGGGAACACTACCCCGGAGCGATCCAATACATCGGTAATTTCTGCCGCGACGGGCGGCAGGATTTCGGTGAGACGGGGGTCGATTCCGGCGGCGCCTGCCCGTGAGGTTGGCAGGCAAACAGAACAAACAGACCGCATCCCGGGGGGTTTATTCCAGTTGATACCTCCAGTCTACGCGGGAAAAACTTTCAGATGAGAAGTGTGCGGGAAGAGCCGCCGGACCTACTGCAGCGGAAAATTGGCTCCAAAATAGTGATTGAACACGATCGGGAAGGTGTTTATGGGGTCAATGTCACGCGTGAGCTGGCTGGTATCAAAACCGGGCAGGTAATACGCGAAGAGGATGTCCTGTTGAAATTCCGCAGGAAAGTCCTCAAGCCAGCGGTTGTTGGCCTTCACCCGCGCACCGTGATCCGATTGCAGGATGATCACCGGCGGGTTGGCGGGGTCGGCGTTGGCCAGGATGCCGTTGAGCATGTCCTTGATAACCGTGATGGTGTACTCGTAATATCCCTCGTAATAATCCCAGTTCTTGTAAAACTCGGGGTCAACCTTCTGCCCCGCGGCATCGTAAAGGTAAGGCTGGTGCGGCATGAGCATGTGCAAGTAAACGAATTTCGGTGACGGAATCTCATCCAGATTGGTGATCTCCGCGCTGGTATAAGCGAAGAACCGGCGCAGGGGTTCGAACTTGGCCTCAAGGTACTCGCCGGCATGCGAAATGGGGTACAGCATCGTGCCGTCCATCACCAGGATGGCGAAATCGTTATGTACAACGCGCGAAATCACGCTTTCGAACATTTTGATGTCAAAAACATGATCCGCCTGGATCTCCGGCATCACCGGAAAGAACCAGGAGTACTGCTCGAATACCGCCGTGGTGTATCCGCGGGACTTCAGATAGGTCATGACACGGTTGTTGGAGATGGCATAGAGGTAAAGTTCCTCCATGCTCTTGGCATACTTGTAATCCTTATAATTGAGGCGGGTGGCGATCTGGTGGATAGACCAGATATCGCTGGACATGCTCTGATCCACAACGTAGAACCCGGCCTGTTGCAGGTAAGCTTTGAACTCAACCGAAGCCGGGTTCTGCCAGTATTCTGCCATTGATTTGAAACCGGCGAACTCATCGAACACCAGGTAATAGATGTCCGGCCCGCCCTGGTCACCCTGCGACGCAATCTCACTCTCCGGCACTCTGTGTTCCACACCGCCCTCGGCTTTGCGCACCTCATGTGGTACAACCTGAATGGCACTGTACACAGCCAGTAAGGTAAAAACAACTGCCATGATGCGCCACAGGGAGAAAGAAGTGGCTTTGTTCAGGCGGGTGATCAGCCAGGCACAATACACACCCAGAAATATGTACAAAGGCAGCAGGGTTAAGTGCTCCACGCGGACCAGGTTCACTTCACGCAACTGGTCAAAGACAAGCCCGTACGTGTTGAAGAAAACGAGAAAAACAATGGCAGCATTGGCCGCCCGAACGGTGCGCAGGCGGTTGATCGAAAGCGAGATACCATACACAAGGGCAGTGAGCAGCAGGTAGAACGGCATCAGGCGCAGGAAATCGCTCAGCAGGACGTTAGCGACGTTCTGGGTGTAATAATAGAACGCAGGGTAAATACCCACCAGCAATACCGAAAGCGGAGGGAGCAGGATACGCGCCCAGCGGGCATGGCGCATCTGTTGCAGCGCGGCTTTGATCTTCATTTTCATTAAAAAGATTATAACAGGTGAAATTTCGCACCATCCGCCGGACGGCGATGTGCGTGAGCAGGTGTTAACGCAGCAAAAAGTCTTCTCCGAAGTAATGATTGAAGATCAATGGAAAAGTGTTGACCGGGTTCTCGTTCTGCAAAAGACTGGTTGTATCATAACCGGGCAGGTACACTGCGAAGAGGATGTTGGTACGTTGTTCCTCCGTGTAAGGGTCGCGGTGCAGGCGTGCGCCGTGATCCGACTGCAGGATGATGACCGGAGGGTTGGCGGGGTCAGCATCAGCAAGGATATTCTCCACCATCTGTCGGATGATGCCGGTGGAATAAACCCAGTAACCGGGGTAATACTCCCAATTGCGGTAATATTCCGAGTCCACCGGATTCCCCTCTGCGTCGAACAGGTAGGGGCGGTGCGGGATCATCAGGTGGGAGTAAATGAATTTCGGTGAGGGGATGTCATCCATGTTCCCCACGCGCTCAACGGTGGAGAGGATCATGTTACGGTGCGGGCGGTAGCCAAATCCCTCCAACTGGTAGTATTGCGAGAGCGAGAACAACATGGTGTTATCGATGATGAGCACCCCAAAATCATCAAAGATCATGCCGAAATCACTGTTGTCGTTCAGGTCAAGCTCGTACAGGTAATCCGCGTTGATGGCGGGCATGGCGGGGTACGGCCAGGAGACCTCGTCGAACACGACGGTGGTGTACCCGCGGGACTTCAGGTAGCTCATTACCTGGTTGTCTGCGATCAATTCGTAGTATTGAGTTTCCTCTTTATCATCACCCACCAGTTCTGTGTGGTTGAGGCGGGAGGCCATCTGGTGCAGGGTGACGGTGTTGAAACCGTGACTGTCTTCGATAATGTAGAAACCCTTCTCCTCCAGGAAGGTCTTGAAAGCATCCGCCTCCGGGATCTTCCAGTACTCGCGAACCGCTTTAAAACCGGTGAACTCGTCAAAGAGCAGGTAATAAATATCCGGGTCTTGTGTACCGCCGACCGGTGCAGTCACTGCCGCGTCCGCGTACTGCTTGCGCTGCAGCTGCGCTTTGTTGATCTCTGTGGGGACGATGCCAACCAGGCTGACCACGGCGAGCGCGGCGAAGATCAGCGCGACCGCCCGCCACAGGTTCAGCGCCAGCGCGGGACGCAGACGGCTGGTGAGCCAGGCCAGGTACACTGCGATGAAGATCCACAACGGCAGCAGCGTGTAATGGCGCGCAGTCAGCAGGTCTTTTTCGAGGATAAACCGGAACAGAATCCCGTACGTGTTGAAGAAAAGCATGAAAACTGCCGCGGCGTTGGCTGCCCGGATGGAATTGCCCCGGTTCAGCAACAGGCAGACAAGATACACGACAATGATCAACAAAAGGTAGATCAGCAATACACGCGCCAGGCTGGAGAAAAGCACCAGCTGAACGTTGCGCTGGTAGAAGTAAAGAACGGGATACAACCCGAAGAGCAGCACGGATACCAGCGGGTAGACCAGCCTGAAGAGGCGGGGCAGGAACGCCGCCAGCCTGCCGGTTTTGGTAGCGGTCACGGCGTTTCCTCCAGGTCCATTAGAAGAAGTTGATTGGGGGTGCGCACGAGCATGCGCTGTGTCTTCTGATAGACACGCTCCCCGGTTCCCTTGTGCTGATAGAGCAGGCTGATGCGGTACTGACCGGGCGGAAGAGCATCCCGGGCGATGAACACCACGAAACCCGAGTTGGCCAGGTCCAGCTTCACTTCAGGGAACGCTCGCGGAATATCGCGCCGGCCGGAGGGAGCGGCGGGATAAACATAATCCCGACGGGGAGAGTTGAGCACGAGATAAGTATCGTAATCTGCCAGGTCAGTGGCGGTGGTGAGGAATGACCAGCCGTTGACCCGATAGATCTTTTCCCCCTGGAAGACAACCTCTTTTGCCACATCGACAGCGTGATTGACCAGATCCGTGGGTTCGGGTAACGCACCGGCTAGCTGAATGGGCTTACCCTGGTGAATGAAGAATTTAACCTCAACCAACGGTGCAATGACCAGGTAGAGAATCATTGTCGCGAACAGGGCGATGTGTATCCAGGCGCTGCGCTTGATCTTCATATCACCACGGATGGAGCAAGGGGCTATCGGACTGCCCCGGTGTATATCAGGAATTCAGANNCCGATACCACCCAACAGACCGGCAGCCAGAAGCTGAACCAGCAGGCTGCCCGAACCGGGGTCAAGGTAATTCAGTTTGAAAAAGATGAGCGGCATATTAACTCCAGAGAAAGGGGATGGGGGTAATCAGTCTGCGTCCACGCCGGGTCGATTGGGTTCCACCAACGGGATGTCCTCGCCGAAGTAATGATTGAACACGATCGGCAGTGTATTGATGGGATTCACGTCCTGCGGGATGGTGGAAATATCATAACCGGGCAGGTAGACTGCAAAAAGAATGTTGCGCAGCATGTCTTGCGGGAACCCGGGCAGTTCCTCGTTGTTCTTGCGGATGCGCGCACCGTGGTCAGACTGCAGGATGATGATGGGCGGGGTGGCTGGATCGGCGTTTTTGAGGATATCTGTGACCAATTCCTCGATGTATTTCATCGTGTAAATATACTGACCTTCATAGGAATTCCAGCTGCGGAAGAAGGCGGAATCGATCAGCGCCCCGTTGCGGTCAAACATGAACGGCTGGTGCGGGATCATCAGGTGAGCGTAAACAAAGCGCGGACCCGGAACATCATCCAGGTTCGGCAGGCGCGCCTTAACGAAGTAGAGGAAGTCGCGATGCATCAGGTCGTGGGGATTGTCCACCTTGTACTGGCGCTCGAAGGCATAGGCCATGGTGGTATCCGCCACCAGCACACCATATTCATCGAAAAGGGTGCCGAGATCCTCGCTGGAATTGTGGTTGTAACGGAAAAGGTAATCCGCCTTGATATTCGGAAGGGTCGGGTGCAGCATGGAGATCTCTTCGAAGACCATGGTGGAGTAACCCTTCGCATCCAGGTACGCGATCCCCCGGGCGTTGGCCAGCGCTTCGTGCCAGATGGGCTGGTCGCCGTGTATGTAGGGATACTCGTTGTAATTCAGGCGTACTGCCATCTGATGCACGGTGTGATTGGAACTGCCGTACACCTCTTCACCGACGAAGAAGCCCGTGCCCTCAAGGAAGGCTTTAAAACCGTCCACTTCGGTGTTGTGGAAGTAGGTGCGCATGGGCTGAAAACCGGAGAACTCATCGAACAGCAGGTAGTAAATATCAGGGTAGTTGTTGGCGGCGGCGGACACCGTAGCGATCTGCTCGCGGGCGGCAGCGCGTTGGGTTTGTCCTTTTTTCACCTCAATGGGGATAAGCTTGAGGATGGTAATGGCGATCAGCACCGCACTGACCAGGGTGACCCAGCGCCAGGTTGTGGCGGCCTTTTTTGCCTTCAACCGGTTGAGGAACCAGATGGAATAACCGGCGAGGAAGAGGAACAAGGGCAGCATGGTCAGGTGTTCCACGCGGAAAAGGTTAGCGTTGGAAAGCTCTATGAAGAGCATGCCGTAAATATTGAAGAAAAGCAGGAAAACCGCTGCTGCATTAGCCGCCTTGATACCATGGAATTTATGAATGACCAGGCTGACCAGGTAAACCACGAGGATCAGCAGGACGTACACGCCCAGTACGCGCCAGTAGCTGGCAATCTTTACCATGGTAGCGTTCTTAGTGTAGAAATAGAGTGAGGGGTAAAGGCCAAAAAGAAGGGGAGCCAGCAGCGGATAGATGAGCCGGCCGGCTTTGGTATGCATGATCCGATCTAAGAAAGTAGTAATGTGAGTCATACGGGATCAGCGGTTTTCCATCTGGATGTCGTTGATCGTTTTGACCAGTTTCTTGTCCGTGCGGTAGTAGGTGAACTCACCGCTGGTCTTATTGCGATAAAGAAGGCCGATCTCGTAATTTCCGCTGGTCATCATCGGCTTGGCAATAAATGCATTGAAACCGGAATTGGTGAGATCGATCTCCACCTCGGGGAAGGCAGCTTCGACATCTGTGCGTTTGTACGGGGTTGTGGCAAAGAAATAGCGGTTGTCCTCGCTGCTAAAAACCAGGAAGACCTCGTAATTGGACTGGTCCATGTCATCCATGATGTATGACCAGCCCTGCACGCGGTAGACCCACTGCCCTTCCACCTTGGCTTCGCTGATGCGATCGACCATGGCGCGGATGTTGTCGGTTTCTTCGAGCAGCGCACCTTCCACTGCAACCGGTTTACCGATGACGATGGTCATGCGGTCCTTGATGACCGGCGCGATGAAGAGGTAAAGGATCATCAATCCCCACAGCAGGAAGTGGATCCATCTTTTATTTTTGGTTTTCGACATCAATCACCATTCATATGGTAGAGATTTATGGTCCGGCAGGTTGACAGTAATGGCAAACAGAAATTATACCTTGATTGACAGGTTTTTCGGGATTCAGCGCGATTCAGCGCGTGGCAAAAAACGACGAAAAAAGGTTGAAACTGGCGCGGGATTCAAATATACTATGGGTAAGAATGTAGCAGGAGGCGCGGCATGAAACCGATCACTTTGTTGGATAAGACCCTGCAGGTTGAGATCCGTTATGCGTGCGAGGACAAGGACCTGGCAGATAACATCTGCATTCAGATCATCGAGTCATGCCCGGAGGAGGAGAAGATCTTCGTGCATGATGAAAGCCATTTGTACATCACGAAGGAACAAGCGCAGGCGCTGGTGGATGCGCTGCTGAAAGCAGTGGAGAGGAGCGGAGGGGAATCCGCTTGAACCTGCCTGTGATATAATTTTTCTAACCGATCAGGAGCACCCTAGTGACCGACAGAGTTTAGCACATCCCCATTTTCCAGGTAGACCTGTACGGCCAGTTCATTAACCATCCGCCGGAGGCTTCTGCCTCCGGCTTTTATTTGCTCCAAGGATCGCGTCATGCTCACTGTCAACTCCATCTCAAAATCATACGGCATCAACACCGTTCTCGATAATATCTCGTTCACGCTTAACCGCGGCGAGAAGGCCGCGCTGGTGGGACCCAACGGCTGCGGCAAATCCATATTGTTGCGCATCATCACCGGCGAAGAACCGCCCGACAGCGGCCACGTGCGCTTCTCACCAGCCTGCCTGGTGGTGCAGGGCTGCAACCTGCTCCTGCTGGATGAGCCACTCAATCCCCTCGACCTCCCCTCGCGCGCCCAGTTTGAACAGGCGTTAAAGGAATTTGAAGGCACGGTGCTCACGGTTACGCATGACCGTTATTTCATTGACCGCTACGCCACGCACATCTGGTATATTGAGAATGGTGAAATGACCAAACTGAACAAGTGATACATCTGATAACAGATACAACCGAAACAGGTGCATGAAAATGGAATTAATCACCGCCAATGGCAGTCTTGAGGTGATCCGCTCCTTGATCCACCGTCTCCGTCCGGCAGCCGGGCGGGGTGGATGGTTACACTGATCCGGTGGTCGTATACCCGCGTTACCAGCGCAAGGGATTGGCCAGGGCATTAATTCAGGCGGGATTGGTTGAATTGTTCCGGATGGGTGTCAGGGTGGTACGGTTTGGCACTTCGAGCGAAAACACTGCCATGCAACGTGTGGCGGAAGCGCTGGGGTTCACCTGTGTCGCCCGGCGGACCTGGTATAGAAAATATTTCATCTTTTAATTAATACTAATTTAGTCCGATTATGTTACAATGATCTCGATGGAGGTAAAAATTATGGCACTTACAATTGGAACTCACGCACCTGATTTCACGCTGCCCTCCCAGATGGGTGACAAGGTTACCCTTGCCAACTATCGCGGGAAGAACGTGGTACTCGCCTTCTTCCCCCTTGCCTGGACGCCGATATGAACGGAACAGATCCCGCTCTACGAAGCCGAGATGGCCAGTTTTGCGGGATTGGACACCCAGGTTCTGGGTATCAGTGTTGATTCAGTGCCCTGCTTGACGGCGTGGGCAAAAGACCTTGGCGGTATCACCTACCCGTTGTTGAGCGACTTCTGGCCGCACGGCGCAGTAGCACAACAGTACGGTGTGCTGCGCGAGGACGGCAAGACCGAACGGGCTATCTTTGTGATCGATAAACAGGGTATCATCCAATACGTGGACGTGCACGATATTGATCTGCAACCCTCTAATGTTGAACTGCGGCGCGCCATCCGCGCGATCGACCCCGAGGTGCGCGACCGGCCTGAACCAGTTGAACCGGAACCGGTGCCCTTACCCCACGGCGGCATTGTGATGTACTGCACAAAGTGGTGCCCCGATTGTAAGGACGCGCGTGCCTGGCTGGCAAAACATCAACTACCTTACACAGAAGTGGATATCACCGCCACCCCCGGCGCGACAAAGCAGGTGGAAGCCTGGGCGAATGGCAACCGCACCACTCCGACATTTGACATTGACGGCACGATCGTGGTGGACTTTGATCTGCCGCGGTTGAAGGAAGTGTTGAAGATCAGCGAGTAATCGCTTCCCCACCACAGATAACACAGATAACAAAAAACCATCATGTAGGGGTCGAGCGTTGCTCGACCCATTTACTAATGTTGTCCACAAATTTCACGAATTTACCCGAATGAATACAGAATGAACCTGGCGATTGGCGGACACTGCGTCGCAAAAATCGCGGCTCTCAATGACAGTCCGGTATAATACAGCCATGACCCTGCCCTTCTGGAAAACCAAACGCCTAGGTGAAATGACGCGGGCAGGATTTGGAAAACTCAATGAAGACGATCGATTTGCTTTCTTGAGAATCCGTCTTATGTTATTGACAAACTACGCCAATGGCGTATAATACTCTCAGGGATTCAACTTCGTGGAAATCATTGAAACTTCCATTTTTACCCACCAGGTTCAGGAATTGCTTTCGGAGGAAGAGTATCGTCTACTTCAAATTGCACTGATCCAACACCCTGAGAGCGGCGATCTGATTCCTCACAGTGGAGGATTGCGCAAAAAGCGCTGGTCGATTTGGCGGAAGGGGAAAACGAGGCGGAACGAGGGTGATTTATTACTGGGCGGTGGTCAGAAAGCAAATCCTTCTGTTGATGATCTATGCCAAGAATGAGCAGGACGACCTCACGCCAACCCAATTAACCATGCTTAGGATGATCATTGAGGAGGAATACTCATGAAAGACGAACTATTTGAAGAGCTGCTTAATAGCGTGAAGGAAGGTGCAAAGATCTTGAAGGGACAACAAGCGCCTTCCAGATCTTATGAGGTTTCCTCCCATTCGATCAAGGAAACCAGACAGAAATATAACCTGACCCAGGCGGAGTTCGCCGAACTTTTGGATGTAAGTTTGCGAACATTACAAAACTGGGAGCAAGGTCGGCGTGAACCCCAGGGACCGGCGAAAGTGCTACTTAAGGTCGCCTCTGTCCATCCTGAAGCCATCCTCGATACCATCAAAAAGTAGTTATTCTTTTCCTAATAATTTCAATGCCCCTGCCCTTCTGGAAAACCAAGCCCCTGAACGAAATGACCCCCGAGGAGTGGGAGTCATTATGCGACGGCTGTGCGCGCTGCTGCCTGATCAAATTCCAGGACGAGGACACCGGTCACCTGTATCACACTAACGTGGTGTGTGAATACCTTGAGATTCACCACTGCCGCTGCACCCGCTACGCAGATCGTTCGGTGCTGGTGCCAACCTGCCTGACCCTCACCCCGCAGATGATCGGTCTGCTCTCGTGGATGCCGGATACCTGTGCTTACCGCATGTTGGCGGAAGGAAATCCCACTCGCAAAGGCGGCTCGGGGACGCAAAAATCGCGGGATCTGCCCTTGTGGCATCACCTGGTGTGCGGCGACAAAAACGCGGTGCACAAAGCGGGAATCTCGGTGCGCGGCAAGGTGGTCTCGGGCAAAGATGTAGACGAGGACGACCTGCCGGATTACGTGGTGGACGAATAAAGGCGCAAATGATGTAAGATACAACCCGCCCTCTCCCCACCCCCTCTCCCATAAAAAGATGGGAGAGGGGCGGGGGTGAGGGGAGAATGGACAGTAATTGGTCCGTCGAGACACAACTACTAGATTACAAGAGATCATCCGCGAGCAACGACACGAGCCTACAAAAGCTGAGGCAATTCTCTGGTGTATGTTGCGGAATAGGTTACTCGGCGGCTACAAGTTTCGCCGGCAACACCCGGTCGGCGGCTATATCCTAGACTTCTATTGTCCGAAGGTAAAACTCGGGATTGAAGTGGACGGTGAAGTTCATAAATTTCAGGCGGAGTATGATCGTCAACGCGAAAACGACATCCGGGACTTAGGGGTTGAGATAATCCGCTTCTGGAACTCCGAGGTCGAAAACCACCCTGAGGATGTCGCGAAGCGAGTCATGAACCGAATCCATGAGTTGGAGAGGAAAATTGATGCTTCAACCAATAACAAAAAAGAATCAGACGATCTGCCGGATTACGTGGTTGACGACTGTATGTAGAGGTCGAGCGACGCTCGACCCCTACTGGTTTTGTGACCATTGATTGCAACGCGGGGTATAATTACCGAGTAAGATCCCTCCCCGCGGGGAGATATTAAGGAGAATACAATGATCGTAACCACGAAGGAATTATTCAAGGCAGCGTACGGCAAGTATGCCATCGGCGCGTACAACATCAACAACCTGGAACAGACCATGGGGCTGTTCCGCGGCAACCTCGACAGTGAAGCGCCTTTCATCATCCAGATCAGCAAAGGCGCGCGCTCCTACTCCAACAAGTTGATGCTCGAAGGCCTGATCCGCTCGGCAGACCTGGTATTCCCACAGGCGATCTTCGCGGTTCACCTGGACCACGGCGATGAGGAAACCTGCTATGACTGCATCAACAGCGGGTTCTACTCCTCCGTGATGATCGACGCTTCAGCCGAACCTTTTGAGCAGAACATCGCGATCACCCGGCGCGTGGTGGAAGCCGCGCACGCCAGGGGCATTGTGGTGGAAGCTGAGTTGGGTAAACTGGGCGGCGTGGAAGAGCACGTGCAGGTGGATGAAGCCAACGCCATGCTCACCGACCCGGCGCAGGCACGTGAATTCGTTGAGCGCTCCGGCTGCGATTCGCTGGCAGTCGCCATCGGTACCAGCCACGGCGCATTCAAATTCAGCGGTTCACAGAGCCTGCACTTTGACGTCCTCGAGCAGATCCAGAAGCAACTGCCGGGTTTCCCGCTAGTCATGCACGGCTCAAGCTCCGTGCCGCAGGAGGAAGTGGAACGCATCAACAAAGCCGGCGGCGACCTCAAGGGCGCCAAGGGCGTGGATGCTGACCAGTTCAAACGGGCGGCGGAACTGGGCGTAACCAAGATCAATATCGACACTGACGGCCGCCTGGTTTGGACGCGCGTTCACCGCGAATACTTCCTGGAGCATCCGGAAAACTTTGACCTGCGCCCTGTCGGCAAAGTATTCATGGGCGAATATGCAAAATTCATCGCCCACAAGAACGAAAAACTGGGCAGCGCCGGTCAGCTTGAAATTGTGCGAACCCTGCTGGAGAATTAAATAACCATTCGAATAATGGGCGCGCCGGCACCGGCGCGCCTTTGCTTGTAGATTTACCGGGGGGTATACCAAATACTTAGAATTTCCTAACAATTAGGTAAAGTGTCCCACGGAACAGCAGTTGCTACATATAATTAAGTAATTGACCCCCTGTTGCGTCCCGGGAAAATCACCCGGGTCAGTTGATGGGACTGTACTGAAGAACACTTATAGTGGCCTTATACGATATTTCTTACACCAACATCATCCTCACTGCCATTGCGATTCTGCTTTCACTGGTGATCGCCGGTTTCGCGTGGTACCACAGGCGTATCACAGGTGCGATTCATCTGGCGATTCTTTCAATGATTGGCACGATCTGGGGGCTGATCTACCTGGTCGAGCTCCTCGTTAGACACCCTGCTGTTAAACTCTTGTTTGACGATCTTCAATTCATTCCGGCGAGTTTCCTTCCGCCGATTTTCTTACTGCTCACAATGGTGTTTACCGGCAACGGGCACATCATCCACAGATCCAGGTGGCTGCTTTACCTGATCCCCTGCCTGACCGCGGTAATGATCGCGACCAACAACTATCATTTCCTGTTCAGGAAATCAGAGGCAATCGCAGGACAACAAAACGGTGAAATACTCACTTTCCAGGTGGTGCATGGACCCTGGTTCTGGGTGATCGTTGCGACCAGTTTAATCACGATGCTGGTTTCTGCTTTGATATTGCTTTACTCTTATCTACGCGCACCGCGTTGGTCCCGCGTCAGGACCGGCGGTTTATTGCTGACTGCTGTGATCATCAGCGCTGCGGTCGGATTATCCTTACCGGCGTGGATCAGGAATGTAGAGGTGAACCTCACCCTGGTTGCCTTACTCATCGCGCTGACCATCCTTTCGTACAGCCTGTTGAGCAACCGCATGCTTGAAGCGATCCCGCTGGCAGCCAGGACGCTGCTCGGACAGATCAACGACGCGGTCATCACACTCAACTCACATGGCGAAATCCTCGATTTCAACCAAAGCGCCCACTCCATTCCCATACTGAATTTGGCTGAAAATCTCGGTGAATCTTTCCCGGAATTACTCAGGAATAAGACCGGGTATTCGCTCTCTTCGGACTGGGCGATCGACCATTCCGAAGAGATCACCCTCGGTGAGGGCAAAGACTCCCTCACGTACGACATGCGCATTTCACCGCTAACCGGTGATGACCGTAAGAACGTCGGTCTCTTGGTGGTACTACGCGACATCACCAGGCGCAAGCAGGAAGAGCACGAACGGGTGTTGATTGGAGAGCGCTACCAGGCTATCCTGCAAAACGCGGGCTACGCCATCCTGCTGCTGGATGAACAGGGCAGAATCAGGGAAAACAATCAGAAATTCACACTGTTGAGCGGATTGAGCAACGAGGAATTACAGGGTCTGCCCTTACAGGTCCTGGTGCCTGCATTACCCGACCTTAGCAGAGAGCTGGAGAATAAATCACTGCCAAGCCGGGAACTTACCCTGCACCAGACTGATAGCGATCCGATCCCCGTGGAGATGAACATCACCCCCATCAGCAGCGGCAAGGAAACCTTTTACTTTGTAACACTTCAGGACATCAGGGAACGAAAAGAAGCAGAGAGCATCACCCGCGAAGCACTTGCCAATGTTCAATCACGGGTAAACGATCTGGCTGTGCTGCGCAACGTGACAGAAGCCCTCAACCAGGCATCTTCGCTGCGCAACGCCGTGCAGCCGGTGCTGGAAACGGTCAAGAATATCACCAACAGTAACAGCGTATGGATATTCCTGCTGGGGAAAACCTCCGAGTCTTATCAGCGCATCGAATATCATCCCTTGAGCGAGAACAACATGCTGGTGATGGAAAACCAGGCGGGTAAACCCCCGCGTTGCCTGGCCTACCTGATCAAAGGCGACCTTGAATCTGCCCGCCTGATCAAAACTTGTCCCTGCAGTACGATCACCAGAGAGCGGGAGCATTACGCTTTTCCACTTTACATCAACAAACAACCCCTGGGACTGCTGAATTTCGTAGTGGATCCCTCCAGCCCGCTCACTGAGAACAATGAACGCCTGCTGAAGACGATCTGCGGGTCACTGGCGGTGGCGATTGAACGCGTGCGCCTGTTCAAAAGCGAATACGATCAACGAAAACTCGCTGAAACCTACCAGGATATTGGTACAGCTCTGACCACCTCGTTGGACTTGAACGAAGTGCTGGACCTGCTGCTGGACCAGCTTTCGCGCGTGGTGCCGTACGACGGCGCGAGCGTGATGCTGGTGGAGAACGGAACTGCGCGTGTCACGCGTATGCGGGGGTACGAACCCTCAAAAAAGAGCCACCTGGCTAAGATGCAGAACCTCAGGTTTGAGATCGAAAAAACCGAAAACCTGAAAAAGCTGATCAACACCCGGAAACCTGTAGTAATCGAAGACACGCACAAGGATGAACTTTTCATCACGACGAGCATAACCGCTGATTACCACAGTTACATGGGAATACCGGTTGTGATTGAGGACAGGGTAGCCGCCATTTTCAGCCTGGACAAGGTGGAAGCGGGTTTTTATTCTGATGATCACGCCAGGCTGGTATCCAACTTTGCCTTGCAAGCCTCCCTGGCGATCCGTAACGCCAGCCTGTTCACGGCAGAAACCAACCGCATCAGGCAGTTGGATGGTCTGCGCGCCACGCTGACGGCGATCAGCGCACAACTGGATGTGAAGGTACTGCTGCAGGAGGTGTTGAAGCGCGCGGTTAAGCTTCTCAACGCGGATTTCGGTGAGCTGGCCCTTTTCGACCCGGAGAAGAACCTGTTACGCATTCTGGCATCGCAAAATCTGCAGCCGGATACCGTGGGCAGGCAGTTTCGGCGCGGCGAGGGTTTGATGGGTAAGGTAGCACAGACAAAGAAACATCTTGCAATATCGGATTATCCGAACTGGAAGGAGAAAGTCCTGGGGTATGACGTGTTTGGCGTGAACTCCGTGCTGGCGGTTCCAATGCTGGGGGCTGAAAATGAACTGCTGGGTGTGATCGGCGTGGGCTATACACAGCAGGAACGCAGTTACAATGACGACGACATCCGGCTGCTAAACCTGTTTGCCCAACAGGCAACGGTCGCGCTGCGCAACGCCCGCCTGTACGAAGAGGCAAAAAGGCGCGCAGAGGAAGCCGAAACCATCCGCAAAGCCGGCGCTGTGGTGGTCTCCACCCTCAACCAGGAAAAGGCGATCAGCTTGATCCTTGAGCAGCTGGCGCACGTGGTCCCCTATGACAGCGCATCAGTACTTCTGTATCGGAAAGGCTCGCTGCAGATCGTGGGTGGTCACGGTTTCAACGACATCCAACCGATCCTCGGGGTGGAAATCTCGCTGGACCGATCAAATCCGGGTTCGCAGGTCTTTCTGGATAACGCACCGTTAAAGATCAACAATATCCCGGAAGAAGTGCCGCACTTCAACCAGGCCTCCTCCAGTAATAATCACACCATTCACTCCTGGCTGGGTGTTCCACTCAAGATCCAGAACCAGCCGATCGGTATCCTATCCCTGGATGGACATACACCGAATCAATTCACTGATGAACACGAACGGCTGGTAACCGCTTTCGCTGACCAGGTTGCCATCGCTCTTGAAAATGCCCGCCTGTACGAATCCGCGTTGCAATCCGCCAGCCGCTTTGAGACATTGTATAAGTTGAGCCAGGTGATCAGCAGCAACATCCGCTCCGAAGAGATCTACCCCGCCATCCACGAGGCCACCACCGAGCTGATGGAAACGGAATTCTTCAGCATTTCGCTGGTCAACGAAAAACCCGGGTTGATCGAAGATGTGTATATGGTTGACCGCGGTGAGCCAATTTCGCTCTCCAGTCGTCCGTTAGGCCAGGGTCTCTTCGGCCGTGTAGTTGAAAGCGGAAAATCGATCCTTTTCAATACGTTTTCGGAGGAAATGATCTCTGAGATCGGTGCGCTGGTGATCGGCGATCCGGAGGAGGATGAGATCTCGCAATCCGTTCTGGTGGTTCCTTTGAAGATCGGTTCGCGGCTGGTGGGAGTAGTATCGGCACAGAGTTATAAACCTCACGCATACACTGACACCGATGTGGAGTTGTTGGAATTGTTAGGCGCCAACGTTGCCATCGCGGTCGAGAACGCGCGCCTGTTCAGCGAGGTGCAGGAATTGGCGATCACCGATCCGGTTACAGGGTTGTACAACCGGCGCAAACTGATCGAACTGGCTGAAACAGAGTTCACCCGTGCAAGGCGTTATGAACGCGACCTGTCCGCGATCATGCTGGATTGCGATTTATTCAAGCGGGTCAATGATACCTATGGCCATTCAGTGGGAGACCAGGTGCTAAAGCAGCTGGTCGAGATCTCCCTCAATTCCATCCGCAAAACGGACATACTCGCGCGTTACGGCGGGGATGAATTCATGGTCATCCTGCCGGAGACTAACGAGGAAGCCGCGATGATGGTGGCTACGCGCCTCTGTCAGGATGTGGTCAATACACCTTTTGAAACCAATGCCGGGCATCTGCATTTCTCCATCAGCGTTGGGGTCGCCGGGCTGGACAGGTCCGTCAAGGACCTTGGTCACCTGCTCGACCGCGCTGATTTCGCCAGTTATGTCTCAAAAGACACCGGCGGAAACCGGGTCACCCGGTGGACGCCTTACCTGGCAAGAAAACACAAGCAACCCCTATAACCCAGTGTACCCACAGGTCCGGTGGATATCCCCGTAGAACTGGCAACTTGCAGGAAAAAAGACTTTGCAATTCTGTTAATCCTGTTGTAATTAATCCTGGAAAGTAGTAATATACTCGATTATAAGATTTAACTATGATCAATTCAATCAGCATTTACGTCTACGTCTATATTTTTATGCTTATGGTCATGCTCATTTACCATAGCAGATTTCGGGTTAGGCTGACTGAAGTGAAGACCAAATAATAAGAAAAAATTTCCCAAAGCCACCTGACCCGAACAGGTGGTTTTTTTGATCCACAGCCGGAGGTGAAGCCAATCAATATCATAGATCAATCCGCGTTACCGAATAAATGTTGAACAATTCAAGAAAACCAGGAGAAGGAACATGAAAGCCACAAAATTGCTCGTTGTAATGATCGTTTTTACTTTGTTGTTCACCGCATGTCAAACTTCCACCGCACCCACTGACTCCTCAACTGACGCCGCAGTAGAAGGAACCCCGGAGGTTTGCGCGACCGATGCTTTTGGTTGCGCTGTTTTTGAGGCCGGCGATGTGGTCAAGATCGGCATGGGCGCACCGATGACCGGTGGCGACGCTTCATACGGTATCGACATCTCGCAGGGCGGCATGATCGCCGTGCAGGATTTTGGTGAATTGAACGGTTTCAAATTCACCCTTGTCGCCGAAGATGACGGCGGCACAGCGGAAGGCGGCGCGGCAGTAGCCAATAAATTTGCCTCTGATCCCGCCGTTGTAGCGGTTGCCGGTCACATCTATTCCGGTGCCACCTCCGCTGCCATACCGGTCTACGAAAAGGCAGGCATTCCGCTGCTTTCGCCATCCGCCAGCCTGCCAGCCCTTACCACATTGGGCAGCGCGGTATTCAATCGCATCGTCTTTACTGACGCACGCCAGGGTCCCCCGGCGGCCGAGTACCTGTTCAACAAGCTTGGCAAACGTAAACTGGCTGCCCTGCACGATGGCAGTGATTACGGCAAAGGCCTGGCAGAGGCCGTGGCAGCACGTTTCGTTGAACTGGGCGGCGAAGTGGTCATCACGGAAGCCATTACCAAGGGCGAAACCGATTACACCCCGATCCTTTCTGCGGTCGCCGCCAAGGGTCCGGATGCGCTTTACTTCGGCGGATACACCGCTGAGGGTGCGGTAGTGGTCAACCAGATGAAGCAGACCGGTCTGGAAGATGTTGTGTTCTTCGGCTGTGACGGCACCTATGGGGCAGACTTCCTGGCACGCACGGGAGCGAATGGCGAGAACGCATTTGCCACGATCGCCCCGATCCCGGAGGAATCGGCTGAAAAGGCTGCCTTTGACGCCGCCTACCTGGAGCAATTTGGCAAGGAAGCCGGTTCTCTATCACCGTACACATGGAACGGTTACGATTCAACAGCCGGCCTGATCAGCGCGGTGAAATCCATTGCTGTGCTGGGCACGGACGGCAATCTGTACATACCACGCGGTGCACTGGTGACCGCGGTCAGAACACTGACGGACTACAAGGGCGTTGGCGGCACTTATACCTGTGATGCCACGGGTGAATGCAACACGCTGCCGCCCATGTTTGTGGTCGTCAAGGATGGGGCCTGGGTTCCAGCAGATTAGTCATTTTATTCTCCCTTTGATCGGGGAGGC
>DIWL01000005.1:19812-23445 GCA_002428455.1 Anaerolineaceae bacterium UBA6107
GGTTTGGTGATCGGCAGTGTCTACGCACTTATCGCCATTGGTTACACTCTCGTTTATGGCATTCTTTTTATGATCAACTTCGCCCACGGCGAAGTTATGATGCTGGGGGCTTACAGTGGTTTTTTTGTGTTCGAAGCCTTTAAAGCCATCAAGGTTTCAACCGAACCGGTGCTCACGTTCTCCAATGCCTATCCAGTACTTGCCGTTCTCATCGCTTTTTTGGTGGGGATGACTGTTTCCGCGCTCGCCGGCTATTCTCTAGAACGGATCGCCTACCGGCCGCTGCGTAAGGCGCCGCGACTGGTGCCATTGATTGGCGCTATCGGGGCATCCATTTTTCTGCAGAACGCGGCACAACTACTCTTCAGCCCGCAGCTGCGCGATGTAACCAATCCGGAGATCCTCGCAAGGGGCACAGGCTGGTCGATTATGGTGAACGGAAGCAAGGTCATCCTCCCGTATACCGGAGTGTTCACCTTCGTCCTTTCGCTCATCCTGCTGGCTGGTCTTTACCTGGTCGTTCAGAAAACACGGTTGGGGCGTTCCATGCGGGCGGTGGCGCTGGATAAAAAGACCGCCTCGTTGATGGGGATCGACGTGGATAAAACGATCAGCCTGACCTTCCTGATCAGCGGAGCGCTGGCGGGGGCAGCCGGGGTGATGTGGGGGATCCACAATGGCCTGGTGTATTATTTCGTCGGATTTATTCCGGGCATCAAAGCGTTTACCGCTGCCGTGCTGGGCGGGATCGGCAACCTGCCCGGTGCCATGCTTGGCGGTCTATTCCTGGGGCTGATCGAATCCCTCGGTCCTGCTGCGTTGGGAATTGATTTCCAATTGAAGGATGTCATCGCTTTCGCGCTGCTCATTATTGTGCTCATCTTCCGGCCGTCCGGACTGCTGGGTGAGAGGCTCGCGGAGGAAAAACTATGAAGCAAAACCTGCGTCAATCTCTCAACACCGGCATCACATTCGGGTTGGTACATGTATTCCTGGTGCTGATCGGTTTTAACACATTGATCGGCACCCTCTTCGCCAAATTGTTCGGCACGCCGGTCAGCGGCAGTCAGCCCCCGGCATTCACACTGATTATTTACACAGCCATTCTGGGCATATGGGCAGGTTTGGCCGCGACCAAAAAGGCACAGAATCGGACACTGCCGGGTTTCCTGGCAGCAGGTACGCTCTCCGGCCTCACCGCCGGCGTGATCGGGTTCCTCTTCAGCCTCGGACTGGGCTGGTTCCTGGTCAACCGCGTCGACTTCCGCCAATACCTCGCCTTCCTCTCCTTTGATTTCATTAAGGCGACCCTCTTCAACCTGACCCCACTGTTGGGTGCTTTGTTGACTGCCGGCATCTTCACCGCTGCCGGAGCGGTCGGTGGACTGGTAAACGGTGTGCGCAACATACGCAGGGTGAAGGAAGGCTTCAACACCATCCGGTTGGCAGGCGGCCGCGTTGTGTATAACGCGAGCGCGCTGCTGCACGGCCGGCACCGGTTGTTCGTACGCATCGGGTTGCTGACAGCACTGGCCGCGTTGATCATCCTGCTGCCGCTCAAATGGGGCTCCTACTGGAATTACGTGGCCGGAACAGTTGGCCTGTATGTCATCCTCGGATTGGGGTTGAACATTATTGTGGGGCTTTCCGGCCAGCTTGTGCTGGGATACATCGCCTTCTTTGCCATCGGCGCGTACACCATGGCGCTGCTGAACTCACCCATTCCGCATAACCTGATGTGGGGTTTCTGGCCAGCCGTGGTGCTGGGAGTTGTACTGGCGGCATTGGCGGGTTTATTGCTGGGGCTGCCGCTGATGCGGCTGCGTGGCGATTACCTGGCAATCGTCACACTGGGTTTTGGCGAAATCATCCGCATCCTGTTGAAGAGCGATGTGCTGACAGATTTCACCGGTGGTCCGCGCGGGATCCAGAATATCAACGGACCGGTGCTGTTCGGCAAGGCTTTCAATTCCGACATACACTTCACCTACCTGATCTTCGCCGCGGTCGTGCTGGCAGCCTTCGTATACAGCCACCTGGAAAACTCGCGCACCGGGCGTGCCTGGCTGGCGATCCGCGAGGATGAGACCGTGGCGCGGGCAACCGGGGTGAACACGACGCGTTACAAATTACTGGCGCTTGCGTTAGGCGCTGCCTTTGCCGGGTTGGCCGGGGCGATCTACGCCAGCCGCAACCAGTTCACCGGCCCTGAGGAACACTCCCTGATGGCGTCGATCAACGTGATCAGCCTGATCATCGTCGGCGGCATGGGGAATATCCCCGGAACCATCCTCGGTGCGTTTGCCCTCAAAGGACTGCCGGAGATCCTGCGCGAGTTCGCCAATTACCGGCTGCTCACCTTCGGCGCTCTGCTGGTGGTGATGATGCTCTCGCGCCCCAACGGGCTGATCCCCTCCAGGCGCCCCAGGTACAAGATAAAGGATGAGCTGGAAAACAACCCCGGCAGTGCGGAGGGCGAAAATGACCAGTGAGATCATCGCTGCACAGGAAGTGACCAAGATTTTCGGCGGACTAACCGCGGTCAACCACGTTAGCCTGGCCGTACGCGAAGGAGAGATCTTCTCGATCATCGGCCCGAACGGCGCGGGCAAAACCACCCTCTTCAATTGCATCTCCGGATTTTACACACCTGAATCCGGCGAGGTGCTGTTCAGAGGCGTATCGATCCGCGGCAAAGGCACGGATACCATCGCCACGATCGGTATTTCACGTACCTACCAGAACATCCGCTTGTTTGCCAACCTGACCGCCCTGGAAAACGTGATGGTCGGCATGCATCACCAGTCAAGGGAAACCTGGGGAGATGCAGTGCTGCGCACGCCGCGCTTCAGGCGCGAAGAGCGTGATGCCATCCGGGAGGGAATGAAATGGCTGGCATTCGTTGGATTGCAGAATTTCGCCAACAACGCTGCGGGAAGCCTGCCCTACGGCGAGCAGCGCAAACTGGAGATCGCGCGCGCCCTGGCCAGTAAGCCAGCCGTGCTCCTGCTGGACGAACCGACTGCAGGAATGAATCCCCATGAAACGTTGGATATGATCGCTCTGATCCAGCGCATGCGCGCAGAATTCAACGTTACCATCATCCTGATCGAACATGACATGCACGTGGTGATGGGCATATCCGACCGGGTGGCTGTGCTCGATTTTGGTGAAAAGATCGCAGAAGGCATGCCGGCTGAGATCCAGGCGAACGAGCGCGTCATCGAAGCCTACCTGGGCAGGGGCGGAGCCGCACTGGCGCAGAAATACCGGGAGGCTAAGTGTCCATGATCCTCGAAATTAATCACATTAACGTTCATTACGGCGCAATCCACGCTTTGAAAGATGTCAGTTTTAAATTGGATCAAAACGAGATCATCGCATTGATCGGCGCTAACGGAGCAGGCAAGTCCACCAGCCTGAACACCATCTCCGGGCTGCTGCACCCCACCAGCGGCACCATCATCTACCTGGGTGAGGAAATTACTTCGACCACCCCGCAGGAGATCGTACGCAAGGGGATCATCCAGGTGCCGGAAGGCAGGCGCATTTTCGCGTCGATGAGCGTGTGGGAGAACCTTGAGATTGGCGGCTACAACCGGCGCAATAAGGCGGAAAACCGGGAGCGCATTG
>DIWL01000021.1 GCA_002428455.1 Anaerolineaceae bacterium UBA6107
CTGAAAAAGAGATCCTCCACAAATCCTGATCCTGAAGGTGAACCATGAGCGATAAATCCACCAAAAACACCACCCGATCCAAAAAAGCTCCGCCACGCAAACGCCGCGAATACTCCGATCTGAAACTGATCCTGATGGTTTTCGCGGTGATCGTTGTCGCCATCGTGGTGGGAGAGCTGGCCAAGAGGTCTCCTGCCGGGGTCGCAAACGACACACCCACTGTGGCACCTGTGGTAAAGCAATACGACGCCCCACCAGCCATGACCATCGACACGGCGAAGCAATACCTGGCTACGGTCAAAATGGAAAAAGGTGGTGAATTTGTTATTGAGCTTTACCCAGACAAAGCCCCGGCGACGGTAAACAGCTTCGTGTTCCTCGCCAGGGAAGGTTACTTCGATGGCGTCACCTTCCACCGCGTACTGGAAGGCTTCATGGCGCAGACCGGTGACCCCTCAGGCAGCGGCACTGGCGGACCAGGATACCAGTTTGACAATGAGTACAGCGACCTGAATTTTGACAAAGAAGGCGTCGTAGCCATGGCCAACGCCGGGCTCAATACGAATGGCAGCCAATTCTTCATCACATTTGCACCGGTTCCATTAAGGAGCGATGAATATACCATTTTCGGGCAGGTGATCAGCGGCATGGACGTGGTAAAGAGCATCACCCTGCGCGACCCGTTGAAAAAGCCGGATTTCACCGGCGATGCGATTTCCTCGATCACGATTACCGAACAGGATTAATGGATTTAATTTGGGGTTGCTTAACCGCCAGCCAGCCTGGCGGTGTAGCCGATCTTATTAACTTCAGCGATGATCTGATCCGTGGTGATCATCGTTTCATCGAACAGCACCGTCATTTTTCCCTGGCGATATGAAGCATCGACCTGGCTTACTCCCGGCAGGGAATCTTCCAGTTCCTGCAAGCGCATGGCGCAATTAACGCAGTGCATGTCATCGATCTTAAAAACCTGTTGTTTCATTCTGCTTCCGCATCACAGATCAAAAATGATCTCACCAGTGTACATCCCCATGGAACAGGTGAATGGAAGGATCATGCCCGGTGATTGGGGTGGAATTTCTACTTTTTCTTCGCCGGTGGCTGAAAGAATAACCCCGTAATCCAGTTCAGGGATGAGAAACGCCCGCGAACAGGAATACACATCCTCCGTGACCAGGGTGAGTATGACTGGCGTGCCTGCCGGCGCGTGTAACCGGCGCGGACGGTATCCCTTATCCACCACGTTCAGTATTATTGAGCCATCCGCGGAGGTATTAGAAGATAGCTGCTCCTCACTGGCAAGACTAGATGCCAGGCGTGTAAGGGAGTAACGTGACCCCAACAAATTCAGCCCGGTGTCGACTGCAAGGATGCTGAGGATGATCAGTGCTATAGCAGTAATTCTCACCAGGTGCTTTTCCACCAGGGTACCCAGACGCGTGGCGAGGTAAGACAGCACAAAGAACACCGGACTGGTACCCAATGTGAACGCAAACATCAAGGCCGCTCCTGAAAGTGGATCTCCCGATGCGATGGCAGCAGCCATGATGGTTTGTGTGACCCCGCAGGGGATCAGAACGGTCAACACGCCCAGCATCACTGGTGTGAACCAGGAGGCTTCACCTCTTGCCTTGCGCCGCACAAAACGCGTGACCGCCGGCGGCGGTTCGAAAGTGAAGAAGCGAAATATGGGATGCACATTCAACATTCGCAGGGCATTGCCCAGCATAAAAATGGCAATGACGAATTGCAGCACAGCCTGTGCTGTGGGGGTGAATTGCAGCAATTGACCGAGACCGCCAAGCAGAGCCCCCAGGACCGTGTAAACCACGAGTTTGCTCATTAGAAACAACAGGATCGGCAGGGTGATCTTGTATTTTGCGCCTTTTTTTGACTTGCCGGTTACCGCCAGGTCTTTTTCAATCTGGTTGGCGAGTGAACTTGCCAGTAGCCCGCCTTGCACAGCCATACAGCTCAATCCCCCTGTGGTGAACCCCGTAATAAACGCTACCAGTAAATTGGGCATGCGACTCTCCTGATATCTCGATTCCTGATATATTATATCCACATAATCGGATTTAATAATAATGATTGTCAAGGGTTGCCCGCGAAATCCGTTCTTGAATGTATAATCCAGCTCATGACCCCCAACGTATGGATCACCGGCGGTATCGTGCTGCTGACATTCATCGGCATCGCGATCGGTCGTTACCCCATCATCAAATCCAACCGCACCACCATCGCCCTGATGGGCGTGGCGCTGCTGCTGGTAACCCGCCAGGTGCAATTCAATCAGCTCCCCACCTACATCGACTTTGACACGGTCATCCTCCTCTTCAGTATGATGATCATTAACGCCAACTTGAAACTGGCCGGTTTCTTTTCGCTGGCCAGCCGCTGGCTGGTGCGCTGGTCGCGCTCATCGCGTTCCTTCCTGGCTGTTGAGATCCTGCTGGCGGGTGTCCTTTCGGCGTTTTTCCTGAATGACACGATCTGCCTGATGTTCGCCCCCTTCCTGATCAACCTGATGGACTCGATGAAGCGCAACCCTATCCCCTATCTCATCGCGCTGGCTACCGCCGCGAACGTGGGTTCCACCGCCACCCTCACCGGCAATCCGCAAAATATGATCGTCGGTATCGCGTCCGGAATTTCTTATGCGGATTTTTCCCTGGCCTTGATCCCGGTGGCGCTGCTTGGACTAGGTGTGATCTGGCTGGTGCTGGTGAAGATGTTTCCGTATGACTTCGACCGCAAACCCCTGCAGACCCTGCCTGAGCAGGATTTCGGCGCGGTGCAAAAACCGTTCCTGATCAAAACCCTGCTCATCACAGCTGGCCTGCTGGTGGCTTTCCTGGCTGGTGCGCCTATTGCGCTTTCCGCTTTCCTGGCTGCCAGCCTGCTGCTGATCACCCGCCGGCACCAACCCCAGACCGTGTTCGCGGAGTTCGACTGGAGCCTGCTAGTGTTCTTTTCCGCGCTATTTATCGTCAGCGGATCGCTGGAGACCAGCGGGGTGACAGCCCGCCTGATCAATGTGAACACCCTGGCGGACAGGATCAATATCTGGAATCTCAGCCTCATTTCAGCCGGTCTCAGCAATCTCGTATCCAATGTCCCCGCTGTACTACTGCTCAAACCGCTGGTTTCCGTGCTTGAAAATACGCACATCGGTTGGCTGACATTGGCATCCGCTTCGACGTTGGCCGGCAATCTCACCCTGCTGGGATCTGTCGCCAACCTGATCGTCGCCGAAACCGCCTCCCGCTACCGGGTTGACCTGAGTTTCTGGAAATACACCAAACCGGGTTTTGTGATCACCCTCATTACCCTGGCGATCGACATCGCCTGGCTGTATTTGATCGCTTAAGTACCGAGCACAGCGTTTCCCAGCCCCACCATCGCGCGTACTTCCTCCGGCGTTTCCAGTTTTGCCTGCCGGGTCGTGATCTCCACCCCGCGGTCACTGAACTTCAGCACTGGCGACTCTTTCAGTTGCCAATTAAGCAGCTCATTTTCCAGTTCGTAAGTGAGCACTTTTTCAGCCGCCGCCTGGCTGGTTGCCCACACTGAATAACGGTCTCGGAAGGAGATCCTGCCCACGAACACTTCGACCAGGTCAGTTGCCTTTTCCGCATCAGCACCCAGCATGTGCTTTAAAGCTTTCTGTAACACCAGGCTTCCTAACCCACTCAGTTGGCCCAATTGAACATTGGGGGTCTTGGGTCCGATCATCACCAGCTCGCCAGGTAGAGTGATCCGGTCAGTGCTCCACTTGTTGGTAAATGACCAATCGGATGAGCCCGCCTCACTCGGCCGGTCCGTGCCCTCTATGAAGGATTCCAGCTTCCAACCCTCACCGCGCAGGATGAATCCTTTTCTTTGCGTCTGGTTGATTGGTTCATAATTCCAACCTGAATTCAGTGCAATTTGTTTTATGGCAGCCTCGCGCTGCTGCTTCTTCCTACCTGTTATCACAAAAATTCCAATGATGACAAGTCCAGTCACAATGACCACAATAATCGATACAAGAATATCGTCCACTCTTGCCTCCCTGTTGCATGATATTGATTTCGTGTTATCTTAATAATTATACATATTTAGGTGAAGAATCCAAAAGAATGATCTACAACCAGTCAGTGTGTCCCCCATCCATTCACTCTCGCACTGATCCGCGGGCAGGGTCAGACCCGGCGGCAGCGTGACTTTGTGCGTTACGCGGTGAGAGCTGTGACGGAGGATCAGGGCAGGTTGCTGATGATCCACTCAACCGCGGACGGGGATTACAAGTTTCCAGGTGGAGGGGTTCAACGCGGCGAAAATCAGGCCACAGCCCTTGCCCGTGAGCTTCGTGAGGAGGCCGGCAGGTCGCCAAGCAGGATCATCGCGTTGCTGGGTATCACGATCGAGCTTGATATCGCACCGGAACACAGTCGCGGCAACTTCCGGATGGTCTCTTTCTACTACTTGTGTAAACTGGATCCCGGCATCCACCCGCAATCGCTTGACCGGTATGAGAAGACACTGGGGTTCACGCCAGCCTGGGTAACGCCAAAAGAGGCCTTGGACAATAACGTGTGTCTATACCAGCGCGCTGATTCGCATGGACCTTTCTGGCTCGCCCGGGAAATCGCCGTCCTGCGTGAGTTGAGTGCAATGCGCTGCATATCCGGTTTATCACACTAATCCCGCTTTTACAGTAAGATATCGCAGATCTATTTCGGAACAATAACCTCTGCCCGACGTCATATTTAGGTGGTATTATATTTCTCCCCTGATGGAGAAAGTTGTTACGGATGCTGAATATTAACCTGAAAAAGATCGCAAAAGAATTCCCGCGCAAGTTCTGGCTGGTGGTGGGCGTGTCATTCATTGACCATGTCGGCGGCACAATGTTGTGGCCTTTCTTTTCTTTATACATCACCCAGAAATTTGAAGTGGGCATGACGGAAGCCGGCATCGTACTGGGGTTGTTTTCCATCGCTGGATTGATCGGACAGATGATTGGCGGCGCGTTGACCGATAAATTCGGGCGCCGCAAGCTGATTATCTTCGGCCTGGTCTTCAGCGCGCTCAGCACGCTCACCCTGGGGTTCATCAATACCTTTTCAGCCCTCATTCCACTGGCAGTTGTGATCGGTCTGCTTTCAGATGTTGCCGGGCCTGCCCACAATGCCATGATCGGGGATATCCTTCCCGAGCATCAGCGCCAGGAGGGTTTCGGGGTCATGCGTGTGGTCGGCAATTTGGCCTGGATCATCGGTCCAAGCCTCGGCGGTTTTATTGCCGGTCGGTCCTACCTGGCACTATTCATCATTGATGCGATCATCAGCTGCATCGTGGCGTTCCTGTTCTACCTGTTGATCAGTGAGACCAAACCAGAAGCTCTTCCGGATGCCAAACCCGAGAGCATATTCGAGACCTTCAAAGGCTATGGCTCGGTTCTAAAGGATTATGCCTTTATGGCCTTCCTGGTGGCCAGTATATTGATGGGGCTCGTTTATCAGCAGATGTACAATTCCCTCTCCGTCTACCTGCGTGACAACCACGGTATTGATCCGGGAGGATACGGCTTCCTTCTCACTACCAGTGCCATTGTCGTCATCCTTTTCCAGTTCAGCATGACCAGACTGATCAAGAACAAACCGCCCTTCAGGATGATGGCGTTCGGTACGCTGTTCTATATGTTGGGGTTCACCATGTTCGGGTTTGTTAACTTTTTCTGGCTTTTTATACTGGCGATTGTGATCATCACCATCGGTGAAATGATCGTTGTCCCCACCAGCCAGACGCTGGCAATGGGTTTTGCTCCTGTTGAAATGCGCGGCCGCTACATGGGCGTGTTTGGAGTCTCCTGGTCGATCCCGGCCACCATCGGCCCCGGGGCTGCCGGGGTGATTCTGGACAATCTCAACCCCAACCTGTTGTGGTACATTGGCGGTGCACTTTGCGCGGTTTCAGTGCTGTCCTTCTATTTACTTCACCTCAAACTGGGTCACCAGGCAAGATTCCAGTCCATTGAGGAAGAGACCGGAGCAGCGTAGGGTCACAAAACCGGAACTTACCCAGAAAACCCTACGAAAGAAAAACCATGCCGCAACGATCTCCCATCAACTTTCAGGATCTTTACCACGCGTTTGACGCGCCGGTCACGGCGATCGACTGCGGCTTGAAATGTGCACCGCATAATCCCGCCGGCATCCCGTACTGCTGCGACATTTGTTGCGCGGTGCCGGTGGCGTATCGACTTGAATGGCAACATCTGCAAAGACACACGGATCTCTGGCATGCCTGGCAGGGTGACGAATGTAAATCAGAGGAATCGAACCGGTCTCAACTGCTTGAGCAAACCCCGCCGCATCTTTGCCTGCTGGCCTGCAAAGGTCCGGCGCACTGTGAACGGGAGCACCGCTCCGTCAGCTGCCGGCAGTTTCCTTTTTATCCTTACCTGACGTCCGATTACCGCTTTATCGGTCTGACCTACGATTGGGAATTCAGCAACAGGTGCTGGGTGATCAGTAACCTGTCCATGGTTACCGCTGCCTTCCGGCAGGAGTTTGTGGCAACTTTTGACAGGATCTTTGAGACCTGGCTGGAGGATATGGACAGCTACATCGAGCTTTCTGGCGAAACCCGTGAACATTACCGGGCGATCCATCGCCGCATCCCCCTGTTACACCGTGACGGGAAGGATTACCTGGTCAGCCCTTTGAGCGAACGGCTCTACCGTACAACGGCAGAGCATTTTCCCCGCTTTGCCCCGTATACTGCCCCCTTATCAAACCCAGAATAATCGACCGCTGTCACCGCCGTTATTGCATTTATCGGTTTGAATGGTTATGATAGGAAATGATGAACTTGAGAGAGACTGCACGATGAAAAGACCGACCTTCATGATGGCGCTGTTGATAGTGAGCATCGCCCTTTCATCCTGTGCGTTACCGGGCAGCCGCGCCCAGGTTAAGAGTGATATTGTGCAGACGGAGGTCGCAGAACGCCTGGTGGCAACCGGTGCTGTCGGCACCTTAACTGCCATCATTCCTACAGAAACGATCACACCGTCCATCACCCCCACCCTGACCGTTACCCCAACTGCTTCATCGACCCCCAAGCCAACCCTGACCCCCACGATGGCGGGTGTATGGTTAACTGCTCAGGAAATCACTTCCTGCCGCAGCGGTCCCGACAGCACATATACTGCACTCTTCCAGATCGATGCCGGTACGCTGATTGAAGCGATGGCGTATGAACCGGTCAGTAACTATTATTATGTGCGCGACCCCCATAATTTCAGCAATTATTGCTGGGTGTGGGCCGGTCACACATCAGTACATCAGGGCAATGTTGCGCTCCTGCCCGAGTTCACCCCGCAACCTTACCCCACCTCAGCCATCCAATCAACAGGAACCCCGGCTGTGGCTGATTTTACCGTTCGCTATGAGGGTTTTATTGTCTGCAAAGAAAATTACGCGATCGTCCTCTACGTTGAGAACACCGGCAGCCTGATCTGGAAATCGGTCCGGGTGCTCCTGACAGATACAGCTGCACAGCGGAGCACATTCCACACCGCTGATCTATTCAGGGGGGTCAAATCTGACCCCTGCATCATTGACGTGGAGAACGGACAGGCCGACTTGATGATCGGCGAAGGCTCTCTTGTCGCCTGTGTGAACTCCGGACAATTTAATTACAATCCTACCGGTCGTGCGTTCACTGCCAGTGTAACCCTTTATAATAAGGATGGTCGTTACGGTACCTCGGTTACCAAGGTCATCACTTTTACTCCATAACGCAATAAGGATTAGAAAATAGAAAAGGAAGCAAAAAATGAAAAAAATAAAGTTTTTCCTCATCCTCTTTACCGTATTTGCTCTGATGCTTACTTCCTGTCAGAACATACCAACCCAAGTTGCGCCAATCCCGGAAGATGACCTGAAGACCCTGGTTGCCGGTACGCTCACCGCGGTCGCATTCAACGTTGGTCAGACCCAGACCATGTCTGTACCTCCCACTGAAACCCCCACAGCCACTGTGACCATACCTCCTCCCACTGAGATGCCAACCAATACCCCCACACAGGAACTGGTTACCTTGACGTTGAACGGCAATGTCAACTGCCGCAAAGGTGCATCCACATACTTCCCGGTAATCACCACATTCAGCTCCGGGTCAGTTGTGGAGGTGATTGGTGTCAATCCTGCCGGGGACTACTTCTTTGTGAAGGCTCCACAATCTGAAACCGGTGGATGTTGGATTTGGAAAGAATTATCAACCGTCACAGGCAGTGTGGCTGGTCTCCCGGTGTACACTCCAGTACCCACTCCACTGCCCACCGCCACCAACACTCCTCCACCTATGGCTGTTTTCTCGGTGAAGTTCGCCGGGCTAACCGCCTGCGGCGCCGGCCGGGCTGCGAATTTCAGCATTACCAACACGGGTGCGCTGCCACTGAGATCAATTCGTATCCGCAATTTCTTGGAAGGGGTGACTGATCCCTACGTCCACAAGAGCAATAGTTTTACCCAGTGGAGTTCAGGATCAAAATACGCTTCACTTGCTGAAATCGGCAAAGGTGTCACCATGATCGTTTCGACCTGTGATCCCGGAGAATTTACAAGTGATCCCACGGGTAAGAAGATCACTGCAGAAATCTTGATATGTCCCGCGGACGATTGGAAAGGCGCTTGCACCACACAGAAACTGGAATACACCCCTCATTAGGTTGTAACCTGGCAGCATGAAACGAGCCCGGCTTAGTACCGGGCTCGTTATTGTTATTCAGAATCTCGAAATTGTGTGTGATACAGGCTGGAGTAGAGACCGTTGAGTTCAAGCAGTTCTGTATGAGTTCCCCGTTCCACAATCCTGCCGCGGTCGATCACCAGGATCAGATCTGCTGCAAGGATCGTACTCAGACGGTGCGCGATGACGATGCTCGTACGTTGATGCATCACCCGCCCCAGCGCCTCCTGGATCAGGGATTCAGACTCGCTGTCCAGGCTGCTGGTAGCCTCATCCAACACCAGGATGCGCGGATCCTTGAGAATGACACGCGCAATCGAAAGACGCTGTTTCTCCCCGCCGCTCAGGCGGTATCCCCGCTCTCCCACCACGGTGTCATAACCATCAGGCATTTCCCGGATGAAATCGTGGATATTTGCCGCTTTGCAGGCTTCCTCGAGTTCCTTCTGAGTGGCATCCAGCCTCGCGTAAAGCAGGTTGGTTCGGATGGTATCGTGAAATAAATAGGTTTCCTGCGTAACCATACCGATCTGCCGGGAGAGCGAATCAATTTTGACATTCCTCAGGTCTGTCCCGTCTATTTTGATGCTGCCGCTGGTCGGGTCGTACAGGCGCGGGATGAGGTAAGTGAGCGTGGTCTTTCCAGCTCCACTGGGACCGACCAGTGCGGTCAATTGGCCGGGTTTGACGTGGAAGCTGACCTCTTCGAGTGCGTTCCCGCGCGCCTGCGAGCGATGCTCTTCCTCGGGTTCGCCTCCACCTTCTGAAAGAGTGGTCGTGACGCTGTCCATGCTGCCATACCGGTGTACATCGCTGAGGAATTGTTCATCCCCGGCCTCGTAGGCAAATGTGACATTGTCGAAGCTGATCTCTCCCTTAACCACATTCAATTCCACAGCATCCGGCTTTTCTTCGATCTCAATCGGCAGATCGATCACTTCGAACACCCGTTCAAAACTAACCATTGAGGAAGCAAAGTCAACCGGAGCGTTTGCCAATCCCTGCACCGCCCCATAGAGGGAGACCAGGTAAGCGCTGAAAGCCACGATCGTTCCAATGGTAAAGACGCCGCTGATCGCGAAATAACCACCCAACCCATAAACCAGCGCGGTCCCCACTGCCACCAGCAACCCGCTGATCGCCACAAATACCGAACCGATTCGTGCACGGGTAATACCGTTATCTCTTACCTGGTTGGCGCGTTTTGTGAAACGCTCAGTCTCCATTCTCTGGCGACCAAAAAGTTTCACCAGAAATATCCCGCCGATATTGAGTGTTTCGTTCATGAGCGCGTTCATAGAGGCATTTGCCTCCAGCTGCTTGCGTACAATGTCGCGCAGTCTGACACTCAGTTTTCGCGCCACCAGCAGGAAAAGTGGTGCCACCACCAGGCTGATCAGCGTCAAACGCCATTCCAGCACAAACATCGTTACTAACACAGCGACGACCTGCGCCAGTTGTGAAAGGATGGATACGATCGTGTTGCTGATCGCGTTCTGCGCGCCGACCACATCGTTGTTAAGCCGGCTCATCAACTCTCCGACCTTGGTATTAACAAAGAAGCGTAGTGACATGCGCTGCAAATGTGAGTACAGTGCGATTCGAAGGTCGCAGATGACCCCCTCACCCACCGCCGCACTCAACCACCGCTGAACCACTTGCAAACCGTTATTCAGCAGAGCCATCACCAGCAGCGCCGAGGCCAGCAATATCAACCGCCGCATATCCCCCGCCGGGATGGTCTTATCGATCATTTCGCGCATAATGAGCGGGTTTAACAGGTGCAAACCTGAAGTTGCCAAAATGATCAACAGGATGCCGGCCAAACGAGAACCATAAGGCCGGGCGTAGCGATACACCCGTTTGATCAAAGGCCAGGTCAGATTGAATTTTTCACTATCAGTGTTAGCCCAACGGCGTAAACCATGCATAATAAATCCTTGAATTTACTTTCTATGGTAGGCGAAAAAACAGGATCGGTCAAGTCGACCGATCCGCCATGTGTTCTTCATCATGACGCGGATTTAATTCCTTAAATGCATTCACCCAGATCACACAAACCGTTCCCGTTCTGATCCACGTAACGCCGGCAGCGTCCAGGAAAAGCGCAGCTTTTTGAGCATCTCACCTGGCAGTCTGCCACGGCTGCCTGTGTCTCCTGCGCAGGTTCGTTTGTGGGTTCTGCAGTGGGTAAAGCGGTCATATCAGGTTCCACGCTTGCAGTTGCATCGACTGCCGTATCTGCAGCAGCAGCCGGAGTGGTTTGTGTGGCAGGTTGCGCATTAGAGAACTGAGAGGTGCTGGTTGCAGGGTTATTCGCAATACCCATCGCTGAGGCATTCCCGTCAGCACTGGCATTGTAGATTGAGTTCTCACGCACCACGTTGATCACCGCCAACAAAGAACCCAGCCCGACCACTCCCATCAAACCCAGAAAACGCCGGCGGTCAACCGCTTCCGGGTTGACTTGAACCGGCACGCTGATCGATCCGAATCCGCGAACAGCCACGGGTTTCTTTTCAGAAGCAAAAATTTTACCGGTTAAATTGACCACCCAACGCCAGTGAATTCCTACCTTCAAAACCAGCAGCGCCAGGGTTGCATACGAAGCGTATATGTGAATATCCAGCCAGGCAACGTAATTCATGATGTCAAGATTCAACCATGTGGAGATCGCCAGTCCGGTTTCAAGGATAACCACAAACCCGATCACAATGAGAATATCCACCAGGTAATACAAGCGGCTTCGAGCACCGGTGCCGGAGAAGAAACGCCGGGTTACCGCCACGACCCAATCCCAATGCAGCCACGTGTGGAAGATCGCAAGAAGACCAATCCCCACACCCAGCCATTCATGTCCGGCAACTCCGGTGAACTCAAGGTAAAAACAAAACAGGTAGCCGACCAGCATTAACGCGTCGATCCACCAGTTCTTTATTTGTTTATTAGGCTTCATTTCAACAATCCCTTTATTCCTTTCTACAAAGCAAAGATACTCTATGCATGTGAAGATTTAGTGAAGATTTGGTATAGAACGTGATATGAAAACCTTCCGTTATAATTGGTGGATGAATAACGTGAAACCCAAACTGGTGATCTTTGATTTTGATGGAACCCTCGCCGATACGCTGCCTTTTACGCTCAGTATCATGGACCAGTTATCCGATAAGTTCGGTACCCGGCGCATGAATAGGGAAGACCTGCCGCTGCTGCGTAGTTACAGCCCCGCGCACATCATAAAAATGTACGATATTCCATTGTGGAAGATTCCGATGATGACCAAAGAATCGCAGCGATTATTATTCGAAAATATCGAGGAAATCAATTTGTTCCCCGGAATGGAAGGTGTCATCCGCACGATTGCCGAAAAGGGTATCACGATGGCTGTCGTTTCCTCTAACGCATTAAAAAATGTAAAAAAGGTGCTGGGGGAGGAAATTGGCCGACTGATCTCACTCTTTGAATGCCAAACCGGGTTGTTTGGAAAAGCCCCGCGGCTGCGCAAGGCATTGCGTGAAGCCGGGGCAAAACCGGAGGAAGCGCTCAGTTTCGGGGACGAGATCCGGGATATCCAGGCTGCCCGCCAGGTCGGTATCCCCTGCGCCGCGGTGACGTGGGGATTCGCTAATGGCAACGCCCTTGCCGGCTATCAGCCCAATTACCTGGTAACTGAAGTGAACCAGATACTGGATATCATTTCCTGATCCAGTCGGGTTGGTTACCAGGCTCCTATTTCAACCCCAGGCGTTCCCCCTTTGCCAGCGTCGCGCCGAGTTCTGCCTGGCGTTTCTTTCGTGTCTCTTCCATTTTTCCACTCATCACCCAGCCCGCGTACTGACGCTGCAGGGATGGCGGCAAACTTGTATACAAAATTAGCGTCTCCAAGTCCAGCTTCTCCATCAACTCCAGCCGCCATTGCGCCATTTGCTCCTTGCGTGAGATGGCTTTTGGATCGGTTTTTTCCTTTCCCTCCTCGAACAACCGCCGACCAACCTCAGTCATCCTCCCCTCTTCGATCATACGTTTCGCCCGGGCAATGTTCAACTCTGACCAGCGGCTGCCCGGTTTACGCGGTGTGAACTTGCGCGCGTGCCTCTCATCATCGAGATGCTTGATCAGGCTGTCCACCCAGCCAAAACACAGTGCTTCCTCAACACTTTGCTCGTATCGCATACCGGGCTGGCGTTTGTTAAAAACCACCCATATCTCCGCCGCCTGGTCGTGATTCTTGATCAGCCAATCACGCCACTCATCAAGAGAACTGACTTCCAGCGTATCCATCATCACACCTTTTCCTTCCAGAGGTGATGATACAATAATTAGATAATTAATTGTAGGAGGAAACTTAATATGAAATATCGTTTTCTTGGCAAAACCGGGCTCCAGGTTAGCGTATTATCTTTGGGCTCATGGGTCACTTTCCACACCCAGGTGGGGAACGAGTCCGCGGTGGACTGCATGGCAGCCGCGTACGACGCAGGGGTGAACTTCTTCGACAATGCCGAGGTTTACGCCGGCGGAAAATCTGAAGAGGTGATGGGGTACGCCCTGAAAAAGCTCGGCTGGCGCCGCGGCAGTTACCTGGTCTCCACAAAGATCTACTTTGGCATCAACGAAGGCATCAATGAACAGAACACGTTGAACCGCAAGCGCCTCATCGAGGGAATCAACGGCTCTCTAAAGCGGCTTGACATGGATTACGTTGATCTTCTGTATTGCCACCGTGCCGACCGCACCACTCCCATCGAGGAAACGGTCTGGGCAATGCACAATATCATTGAGTGGGGCAAAGCCCTCTATTGGGGCACTTCCGAATGGCCTGCTGCAGATATTATCGCTGCCATTGAGATCGCGGAGAAACATCACCTGCACAAACCGGTGGTTGAACAACCGCAGTATAACATTTTCTGGCGTGACCGTATGGAAAAGGAGTACGCCCGCCTCTTCGCCGATTATGGCTACGGCACCACCATCTTCAGCCCGTTGGGGGCTGGTCTGTTGACCGGCAAGTACCAGAATGGCATTCCGGCAGATTCCCGCGGCGCATTGAAAGGGTATGAATGGCTACGCGGAAAGTTCACTGACCAGGTTGCGCTTAAGAAAGTGCAGGAGTTGGGCAACTTCGCCAGGGAACTGGGCATTTCACTGCCACATTTGGCCATCAACTGGTGCATAAAGAATCCCAATGTGAGCAGTGCCATTACCGGCGCCAGCCGCGTGGAACAGGTGCGGGAAAACATGAAAGCCCTGGATTTCTATGACAGGTTGACCCCGGATGTGATGGCTCATATTGACGAGATTATGAGCGACACTCAAAAAGATCTCAATAATTAGAACCCCTGTTTAACAGGTCAAAAAGCACTATGGAGAACTCCATGGTGCTTTTCATTTGAAAATGTGTACAATAATTTTATACTGCACAAAAGGGGTCCCGAATGTCGTCACTTTACAATATTGGTCATTATTCCCTCGAACAGGTCAGGGATTTTTATGATCATGCCGGCATCTGGTGGAGGGCAGACCCGCAGGAACCCGATACCCATGCAGCACGGGTCAGCATCGTAAACCACCTGTGCGGACGCAACCCCCTCACTGTGCTGGGCCTGGGCAGCGGCGGTGGTGCCACAGCTGCCGCCATGGCAGATGCTGGTCACCATGTGACCGCCGTGGAATTCACCTTGCCGCGCTCAGTTCACGCGCAACAACTGTCGGAAATTGCAAGAAGTGGTTCATTGCGAATCATCGAAGCGGATTTCTACACGGTAAGCCTGCCCGAAAAGTACGACCTGATCACTTATTGGGATGGGTTCGGAGTGGGCACGGATACTGACCAGCGAGTTTTGCTCAAACGCATCGCACAGGAGTGGTTGAACCATAGTGGTTGCCTGATCATGGATGTATTCAACCCCTTCAAAGCATCCACCGACGCGGGAAATGCCGTGCGTCTGCCACCTCTTGATGGTGTACCCGGGTCTGTGGAGATGTTCAATCGCCACATTTATGACCCGGTCAACTCACGTTGGATCGATGAATGGGAGCCGGTCGATCATCCGGAACAAACCATGGCTCAAACGATCCGTTGTTACAGCCCCGTTGACCTGGCGTTATTGCTTGAGGGTACCGGACTAAAGATCATAAGGATCGAGCAGGACGGAGTAGAGATCGACCTGTATTCTCAAGGTGTCACCCGAGATTATTCCACCCTGGCAGACTGGAGCTACCTGGTTCAGATCGTTAAGCAATAGTTATTTTCACAAAGGGTCTCACCATGAGAAACAAGGATCGCGTAAATCCGTTCGCACAGGCAGTCACCTGGGGTATGGTGATCTTTTTTCTCATCCTGATCATGCTGTTCATTAGTGGCTGCGCAACAATTCAGTCGACCCCGCCGGTGGAAACAACTTTTCCGGCGATTACAGTGGAGGAAGAAATGTTCACACTCTCAAGTTCGGCTTTTTCCGATAACGGCAGGATTGCAGACCGCTACACCTATTCAATGGGTAAACAATGCAGCGGAGAGAATTATTCACCACCGCTCAACTGGGCCGGCGCGCCGGAAGGTACGGCAAGCTTCCTGCTCACCATGCTTGATCCGGACGGCGGTAACTGGGTGCACTGGCTGCTGGTCAATATCCCGCCTGATGCCACCTCTCTTGAGGAAGCAGTGAACGGACCGGAGACCGGTATAGCCGGTCGCAACAGCTTCGGCGGTAACGGGTACGGCGGTCCCTGCCCACCCTCGGGCATGCACCACTACGTCTTCACACTCTACGCGCTGGATACCACCCTGGATGTCAAACCGGGCGTGAATCTCAAGGATGTAACCGCGCAAATAAGTGGGCACATCCTCGGTCAATGCCAGTTGACGGGATTGCGATCCGCAAAATAACCTGTTCCGCGCAGGCACAGATCAAAAATATACTACAATTGAATACGTTATGATTTTGCCTGATTTCCTCATCGCCGCGCTGGCCGCTTTTGCCGCCGGCGCGGTTAACGCGCTGGCAGGCGGCGGTACATTGATCACATTCCCGACACTCACTGCGCTGGGTCTGCCTGCCGTGACCGCCAATATCACCAGCACAGTCTCCCTGTTCCCCGGGTATTTTGGTGCTACCTGGGCGCAACGCAAAGACCTGAAAGGACAGGGGAAGCGAATGCGCTTCCTCCTTCCGGCAGCCGCGTTGGGGGGTCTGATCGGCGGGCTGTTGTTGCTGCGGAGCGATGAGAAAGTATTCAGACAGCTCGTGCCCTTCCTGATCCTGTTCGCCAGCCTCCTGCTGGCGCTGTCTGAGCCGCTGCGCAAACGCCTGGTAGAACAACCCTCCCATAAAAACAGGCTCAGAACGCCCAATTACCTGATCGCAGTTCCCGCAATCGCCCTTGCTGCCATCTACGGTGGGTACTTCGGGGCGGGTTTGAGCGTGATCGTGCTTGCGTTCCTTGCGTTATTGTTTGAGGATTCCCTTACCCGGCTCAACGCTCTAAAACAGGCTATCGCCTTTGCCACCAATACCGCAGCTGCCACCCTGTTCCTGTTTTCAGGCCAGGTCAATTGGTCTATCGCGGCGGTCATGGCCGTCAGCGCGCTGCTGGGAGGCGTGGCGGGGGGAAAACTGGCTGGACGGGTAAACCCAACGGTATTGCGCTGGATCGTGGTCAGCATCGGGCTGGTCATATCGATCATCTTTTTCATCCAAACTTTTTAGGGTACAAAAGGACCTGCTGTGTTCCTCACAAAACCGCGCAACATCCTCATCCTCGCCTGCAGTATGTTCCTTGTCTTTGGCATGTTCAATGCCGCCATTGGGCCAGTCCTCGGCGAACTGGCGGAGCAAACCGGCTCAACCCTCGCCGCGGTCGGCTCAGTGATCACCTTCCTCTTCCTGGGTTCCCTCGTCACCCAACTGGCTACCGGCCCGCTCACCGACCGCTACGGTCAAAAACCGCTGCTGCTGACCTCGCTGGTGTTGGTGGGTGTGTGCCTGCCCGCATTCATCAACGCGCGCTCGCTACCGCTGATGCTCACCCTGGTTTTCCTCACCGGCATGGGTCAGGGCGGGCTCGACCTGGGTGCAAATCTTATCGTTTCCTCTGCCTATCCAAAAAACAACACCTCCGTGCTCAACCTGCTGCACTTTTTCTTTGGTCTTGGCGCGATCGTGGGACCAGCGATGGTGAGCCTGACCCTGGTCACACTCGGTTCGGGCTTGATCGTGCACTGGTTCGCCGCCGCTGTCTTCCTCGCACTCGGCGTCGTCGTGTTCACCATGCGCGAAACCAAGCCTGGGAACAAACCGGGAACGGATGAGCAAAACGCGACCATCAGCAACGCGAAGAGCGTCTATTTATCCCCCATTCTATGGCTTGTTTGCTTCATGATCCTCGTCTACGTGGGTGTGGAGTACGGGTCGGGCAGTTGGGCTTCCAGTTACATGGCATCCACCACCGGTTTGGCAATAGAGAACGGTGCGCTGGTCACGTCGGCGTACTGGGCGGCGCTCACCCTCGGGCGGTTGGGCGGGGCAGCACTTGGCAGTCGGACCACCCGCATTCGTCTATTGATCGCTGCCGTGCTGGTCAGCCTGGTCGGAGCCTCGTTTTTAGTGCTTGGCAGGGGCGTGGTCAGTCTTTCAACCATCGCCTTCATCCTGCTGGGGCTCTCCTACGGCACGATATATCCCACCTCGGTGGGGGTGATGGTTGCCGTGTTTCCGCATCACCAGGGTAAGGCGGTCGGCTTGCTCACCGCTCTTGGCAGCATCGGCGGGCTTTCGCTGCCCTGGGTGGCAGGCGTGCTGCTGGAAAAGGTATCCCCCCTGGCTTACTCGCTTTTCATGGTGGCAGGTGGGCTGATCATGCTGGCGCTGCTGGTCGTTTTAGGTAGATTATTGAAGATGGGATCAATGACATGAGCCGATCCACCGAACTAAACGAAGCAGTCTCGCGTTACCTGCAATTTCTATGCGTTGACCTGCCTACCCGCCAGCTGGGCAGTGCCGGTAACCAGGCTGCCACTGACTTCTGTGCGCGCGTCCTCCGTTCAACTGGCTGGGATGTAACCACCCCTGGTTTTAAATGCCTGGACTGGGTCACGCGCGGCGCAGCCTGTCGCGCCGGGGCAAAAACCTTTACAGTTCATTCCAGTCCTTACTCGAACGGTTGCCGGGTGAGCGCAACCCTGCGCACCGCTGCCACCCTTGCGAACCTGCAATTCCTGGATTGCACTGGTGAGATCCTTTTATTGACGGATGAACTCACCCGTGAACAACTGATGCCCAAGAAATACCCGTTCTACAACCCTGAAACACACCAGAGACTGGTTGCCATTCTTGAAGAAAAAGCCCCCGCCGCGATCATCACTGCAACCTCCCGCAATCCTGAACTGGCCGGCGCAGCATATCCTTTTCCGCTCATCGAGGACGGCAATTTTGATATCCCTTCTGTGTACACCACGGACCGGGTCGGTGCAAAACTCGCCCAACTGGCAGATCAGACCGTTCACCTCATCAGCCAGGCGGAACGCATCCCGTCTACAGGTGTCAATGTGGTCGGCAGGCTGAACCCGGCCGCGGCGGAAAAGATCGTCATCTGCGCACATGTGGATACCAAGCTGGGTACGCCCGGCGCGTTGGATAACGCTGCCGGCGTGATCACCCTGCTGCTCCTCGCTGATCTACTGAAGGATCATGCCAGCGATTATGGCATTGAATTACTTGTGATGAACGGAGAAGACTATTACGGTGCGCACGGCGAACTGGTCTGGTTGGAACAGAACTACGGAAACCTGAGAAGCATCAAGCTCTTTATCAACATGGACGCGCTTGGCTACATCAAGGGGAAGACCGCGTTTTCCTTCTACAATTTACTTGAACAAACCCTAGCCGTGTTTGTTGAAGAGTTGACCCTGCACCCTGGCGTAATGGAAGGCGAACAATGGTATCAGAGTGATCAATCGATCGCGGTGATGAACGGGGTACCGGCAATGGCTGTAACGAGCGAATACTTTGTGGAGCTGTGCAAAAAATACACCCACACCGCGGCTGATGTACCCGGGGTGGTGGATGCGGAACGGCTGGTGGAAGCAGCCTTTACGATCCGCAACATGGTAAACGCGCTCGTGCAGATCGAAGATTAATGGTTACGGACAGGTGAAAGCGCCGGAGAACTGGAGGTATTTACCCTGTTCTTCATCAAAGTAATACGTCTCATCCGGCAGTAATGGATAGTCAGTTTTAAAGAGATCATTGAAGATCACTCTGAAGCTGTTGACGGGTGAAAGTGTTCCGTACAGCGTGTCGCCGGGTTTTCCTCCCAGGTAGATGGCATTATAGATCTCATAATGTGCGTTGCGGTGCGCAGTGCGCGGTATGCCATGATCTCCCTGTATGATGATCACTGGTGGGGTCTGGCTTTTGGCGAGAATTTCATCCACCACCCCCAACACCCGTTTGTGCAGGTACAGCAGCTCTTCATAGTAAGCATCGCTGAACTCGTAAAAATCATACCCTTCAGGGTCTGCGGTTAATGTGAACGGCGTGCGCCGTTTGACGAAATTCCCGTCCCGGTCAAAAACGAACGGCGAATGGGGTGCCATGATGTGGGCAAACACGAACTTGGGACCCGCTTCTGCAGCGATCTCGGGCAATGTATCCAGGTCAAACAGAATGCGGTCGCGGTATTCAACATAAGCTGCGTCGATGATGTATTGCATTTTCTGCGAAAGTTGGTCGCGGGTCTCGTAAAGAATGCTGCCCCCCGAAACCTGCAGCAGCAGGCTCTCAAAGGGGGTCACCCCGGGATAGGTCAGTAATGCCGTGGCGCCGGCAAGCGGGCTGAGGAATTCCTCAGCCTCCTTTAACTCCGTGAATTCATACCCTGTTTCGAAAGAAAAAGTACGATAGCCCAGGGATTTCAGGGTTCTTTCCACCCGGCTGGATTGCATGAGTTGATAAAGCACTTTGGCATCCGTCGAATCCGTCAGGTTGTGGATGTAATCCATGTTCAGTTGAGAGGTGAGCGAATACTGCGTGGCCGGGTAATTGCTGCGGCTACAATCCGCGATGTAAAAACCTTTTTCGCGCAGTGAATTACTGAAAGCGGGGTCCTCGTAACCGGTCAGCGTTTTGAGCGCTGTGTCGCTCACATGCATGTCGAGGATGATCAGGTAAATATCGGGGTTGGATGCAGGAGTGTCAGCCATTTCAGCCAGTGGCGGCAGTTCCTCAGCTTTTATCCCGGCAGAGAATTGTTTATTCCCCATGTAGATCAGCATACTGATCAACGGGATCAGGATCAACACGCTGCTGATGGCATTGAGTGCAAAAGTGGCCGTACGCAGCTGCTTTGCACTGCTCCGGCGCATCAGCGCGGACGCACCAAATGCGGATGCCAGGACGAGGATGGCTGACAGAGGAACCAGGTAACGATGCCGTCCCAACGCTTGCCCGGAAAGTTGCACCTCCCGTAATCCGCGGTACAGCGGGGCGTACAAAACAAAAAAGATCAGGAAGAAAACGAGCAGCATCACCCCGGCGACGATCGCGCCTTTGCGGGCGTCGCGCGACAACACCCGGCCAAAGGTCACCGCGAGTATCGCGATGCCCAGGAAAATCAGAGCGGAGCGCAAGCCTGCACCCGGCTCGATTTCGTGGATGTTTTCAGCCAGCAGATAAACAACCGGGTAGATCGCGATCAGGTACGGGTAGAAAGGGATCTTTTCAATGAATTTGGCCATATTTCTGCCCGCGGTCGGGAAATTCCTTCGCTAAAGGTTGGTCTCCTCGAGCCGGCGCACGATCAGGCGCACCCCTTCGACCCGCTCAACCCTGACCTTTTCGCCCTGCCGAAGCGGCTTCTCACCCGCTGCCAGCGATGCACTCCATTGTTCTCCAGCCACCTGCACGATCCCATTTGGATCCAAGCGGACAACCACGTACCCCTCGCGGCCGGCCAGCGATTCACGACCGGTGATAATCGGTTTCTTAAGCGCGCGAATGCCGATCATCACCACGGCGAAGAAGGTCAGCCCGATAAATATCCCCATCCCGATAACGAGACCTACTGAAACACGAGGAAAACCCGGCACGCGGGCTGAATTGAACAGGATCAGCGCTCCGGCAATAAAGGAAGCCACACCCGCCGTGGTAAGCGCACCGTGCGTGGGCGCTTTTATATCCAGGATAAATAAGATGAACGCAATGAGCAGGAAAACGATCCCGAACCAGTTGACAGGCAGGATGCCCAAGCCGTACACCGCCAGCGCCAGCAGGATGACCCCAATGGTACCGGCTACCCAGCCGCCCGGGCTGGAGATCTCGATCAGGATCGCCTGCACACCGATGGAAAGTAATATAAAGACGATATTCGGGTTGGTCAACATCGCCAGTACTTCTTCGATTAGCGTTGGCTCCACCGGGATCAGCCGGGCACCCCGTGAACGGATGACAGTATCAACACCATTCACCTGTATTGTCCGGCCGTCCAGCTGGTCAAGCAGCTCGTCCATGTTCAGGGCAACGATGTCGATCAGACCCGCCTGCAGCGCTTCAGAAGCACTGGCAGCCTTGGCTGAATCGATCGCCTCTTCCACCAGGGATACGGCCTCCGTACCGCGGCGTTCTGCCAATGAGCGCGCGCTGGCTTTGAGGATCTCCTTGGTCTTCTCCTCCATGGTTGATTCAATATCTTCACCCTGCATCCCCACCGGGCTGGCTGCGCCGATCGATGACTCAGGCGACATGGCGCCTACTTGCCCGGAAAGCACGATCAGTGTCCCGGCCGAGGCCGCCATCGCGCCGCGCGGTGAAACGTACACCACCACCGGCACGGGGCTGGCCAGGATCTGCTGCACCAGGCTGTTCATCAGGTCCACGCTGCCGCCGGGGGTGTTCAATTCAATGATCAACAGGTCAGCATTCTGCTTCACCGCCTGGTCAATGCCCCGGTTCAAATGGCTCGTCCAGACAGGCGTTAACGGTCCTTCCAGCGTGACCACCACCGCAGAGGGTGCATCAGACTGCGCCTGAGCCGGCGCGATGAACCCGGATAGGAAAAACGCCAGGATGAGCAGAAAATTTAGAGTTAATAGGGTTTGCTTTTTCATAATGTACCTGTCCTAGCAGGATTATAGCATGCCGTTCACGCACCCGCGTCCGTCAGATATGAATCTGATGCTTTGTTGATAATTTATTAACACTCGTTTGTTATTCTTTAGGGGTAACAAAGTAATTAACAGGATGAAGGAGAATTGCTATGGGAAAGATAATTGGAATTGACCTGGGTACCACGAACTCTGTTGTGGCGGTGATGCAAGGCGGTGATCCGGTGGTGATTAACACCGCTGAAGGGTCGCGCCTTTGCCCGTCCGTGGTTGCCTTCAACAAAAACAGTGAAAGACTGGTGGGACAAACTGCCAAACGGCAGGCCGTGATCAACCCTGAAAACACGGTGTTCTCGATCAAACGCTTTATGGGACGCCGCTACGACGAAGTGGAAACAGAAAGAACAATGGTACCTTTCCAGGTGGTCGCCGGTCCGATGAAGGACGCACGTGTGCGCATCCCGGTGACCGATCGTGATTACTCCCCACAGGAGATCTCGGCGATGATCCTGGGCAAACTAAAAGCTGACGCTGAAGCTTTTCTGGGTGAGAAAGTTACCCAGGCCGTCATCACCGTGCCGGCGTATTT
>DIWL01000080.1:0-99149 GCA_002428455.1 Anaerolineaceae bacterium UBA6107
GGCTGACTTTTTAGCCAGCCTCTTTCACTTCTACAATTAATGGTTATGGCTTTTTGCCGGTTCCACCGCCGCCACCGGGTTCTGAGGTTTGGGTACCGGTTCCACCGCCACCGCCGGGTTCCGAGGTTTGGCTACCAGGTCCGGGAGTCTGATAACCGGGTCCGGGGGTCTGGTAACCGGGTTCAGGAGTGACATTTCCAGATCCGGGCGTCTGGTAGCCGGGTCCGGGGGTCTGATAACCGGGTCCAGGGGTCTGATAACCGGGTCCGGGGTTTTCACCACCCACTCGGGGGGTCGGTTGGACAGGATTGGAGGTTTGGTCAGATGGGCCAAAACCCGGATTCTCAGTCGGGTAATCCCGAATTTGCTCCCTGATCCGGTTTTGTTCTTGGATCATTTCCTCTTCCCCGAAACTTGGTGTTGCATCCCAGCCCTCGCGAACCTGGTTTTGAGCACAATCCGAATTTTCCATACAACCATCGAGCCAATTGATCCTGTCTTGAAGCATTGTGCGTAGTCTGGTTTGCAGAGGTTCTTCTGTTGTGGTATCCACTCTTTCCAGGCAGGTTTGTAGCATTTCCCTGATCCTCAACAGTACGCCAGGGAGTTCTAAGGGATCAATTTTTTCAGTTTGACCAATCGCGTGTTGCAGGTGATTTTCAAAACGTGCATAGCTCGAGTATGGAGCTTCGATTCCTGCGGCCTGTAATTCCTTTATTTCGTTCATCCGACGCATCGCGAATTGCAGGTCTAGTTCCATTCGTTTCAATGGATCCTGTGTTAGTCCGAGTTGCGTACTCTCACCCAGCAATTTGATCTGATATAGAGCTTGCCCGGGGAGATCATTCTGTGCGGCGGCAACCGTACCCGTTAACCCGCCGAAAATCAAACCGACCACTACTAATAAGGTTGCAAGTGTTCCCATTTTTACCTCCAGTAAATTGAATACTTTCCATTTACTATGACGTTCCGAAGCGGCAACGGGTACGGGTGATTTTTTAATCATCTTGGCTTGCGCCAGGAATCTTTCTTTTCCTTCGATAATGGATATTTGTTCCCTTGGGGGAAATGCATCCAACCATTTTTTATATTTTTCCATCAACGGATCAGATTCTTGTTTGGGCATACCTTAGTTTCCTTTTTCTTCTACTCTATTTTTTAGTGACGCGAGAGAGCGGTGAAGCAGCGCCTTGACTGCTCCCACCCGCTTTCCAGTAAATTGTGCAATTTCAGCGTTCTGCCATCCTTCAAAATATTTAAGAATGATGACCTGTTGTTGTTCAGGTGTCAGGGTTAAGATCGCGCTACGAACACTTTCCCCTTGCATTTCTTTTTCGACCTCTTCCGCCAGATCCTTCTTGGACGGGATGTATTCCATTAGATCCTGCTCGTTGTTTCTCGCATTTCGCCGATAATAATCGGTAATCCAATTGTGTGAGATGCGATACAGGTAAGCACGCAGGTTTTCCTGGGGAATAATTCCTCTCGATAATGCTTTGAGAAATCTAAGAAATGTATCTGCAATACAATCTTCCGCCAGTTGCTGATCTCCTAAAAGACGCATCGCGTATCGGTAAAGTGCTTCCTGGTGGCAATCATAAATCTCCGATAACGCAGATTCATCGAAGCCGGCTGCTCTATCCAACAACGATCTTTCATCATTTGTGATCACACTCATAATATACGACGTTTTTATCGGATTTCGGATACGGTAAAATATAAATTGATATTATATGGAAAGTAGACAATCATGAATAATTCATCTCCTCTCCCTTTCGTTGATTCCTATTGGGTCGTGCCCGGTAAATTGATGGCTGGGGAATACCCGGGAGCGTACTACCCAGAGAACTCACGCAAGCGAATCATCGCGCTGATCAGATCCGGGATCAGGACGGTCATCGATCTCACACAACCTGGTGACTCTGATCATCCTTATGCTGAACTCCTGGCTGAAGAAGCCAGCCTGTGTGGAGTGGAAGTAAAACATTTGAATTTTCCTGTACCGGATTTTGGGACGCCGCCTGCCGGACTCATGACCCGCATCATGNNTGTTACCTGGTTGACCAGGGTTTTTCTGGTCAGGAGGCGTTGGCTGAGATCGCCAATCTGCGGGCCAAAACTTCCTCCTGGTGGCATCGCAGCCCGGAAAACCAGGACCAGGTGGATTTTATCCTGGCCTGGGCGGACGAAAAAGCACGCGACAAAAAATCAATAAAATGAAAAGCGGGGTTGAAAAGCGGGGTTTGACCATTTGCGCTGTCTGGGGTAAAATCCTTGCCTACATGCGTTGTACCCTTCGCATGAATCTGATATCGAAAGGGCTTGAAAATGAAAGTATTGTTATTAAAGGATGTATATAAACTGGGGCACGCGGGGGATGTTAAAAAGGTTGCTGATGGATACGGACGCAACTTCCTCCTTCCCCAGGGTCTCGCTGTGCTGGCTACGCCAGGCGCTCTGAAGACCGTTGAAAGGATCCGCGAGAAGGCAGCCGTCGAACGAGCCGCGCTTAACCAGGAAATGAGCGGCATCGCCGAAAAATTGGCCAACGTTGAACTGCAGTTCTACAGCAAAGCAGGTGAAACTGGCAAGCTGTATGGTTCCATCACTTCCCAGATGGTGATTGATGAGCTAAATAAGAAGGCAGGCACTTCTCTGAGCAAGCACCAGATCGAGAGTGATCCAATCCGTACCCTGGGTGAACACATCGCTACAGTTCGCCTGACCGTTGACCTAACCCCGAAGATCAAGATCTTCGTAAATCGTGAAGGTGAAGCTACCAAGGTTGCGGTCAAAAAAGCGGAAGCAAAACCGGTTGTGGAAGAAGAAAAACCGGTTGAACCTATTGCGGAAGATGAAAAACCGGTTGAATCTGTTGTGGACGAACGTGCTACTGAGACAGAACAGGTTGAATCCGGGGAGACCACTGACTAGACAGCGGTTGCTACTGAATCAGACTATTGACCGGCCAGGTCAGCCAGGGGCTGCGGCCGGTCTTTGTTATAATCGGTACTGAACATGATGACCGTCGGCGAATATCTACGCAAGTTAAGAGAAGATAAAGGTTTATCGCTGGAGCAGATAGCCGGGGAGACAAACATCCGGTTGGCTTATCTCCAGGCGATTGAGACTGATCAACTTGACCAATTGCCTTCACTTCCTCAGGCGAAAGGATTCACGCGCCTTTACGCGGCATACCTTGGAGTTAACTCGCGCGATGTTTTTGAGGAAGTTGAAAAGATCAACCATCCCACAGAAAAGGAATCCACTCAGGAAGCACCCATAGAGGAGGGTCCTTCAACATTGCTGGTCGAGAAACCTCAACCAGTTACAAAAAAACTGGCCGGAGCATTTCGCAAGTCGACCGGGACTGCCTCTCGACTTGAAAAAAAACCACCGCTGAAAGAAGAAGCCCCGCTTTCACAGGTTATATTCACTGAAATTGGCAGAGACCTTAAAAGACAGCGTGTAGCGTTAGGACTTACGCTGGAAGATGTGGAGCGATTAACCAAGATCCGCGAGTTCTTTATTTACGCACTCGAGAACGGTCAAGTCGATGATCTCCCATCCACTGTACAGGGCAGGGGGATGCTAAACAATTACGCGGCATTCCTTAACCTTAGCGCAGATGCCCTGCAACTGCGTTACGCGGAGGGATTGCAGCAGCGACGACAGGAAAAGTTCCAGGTTGAAGAGGAAGAACGCAAGGGCGGAGTGAAGGTGATGGGCAGGGAGCCGCTAAGCGGTTGGCGGCGCTTTCTCACCCCGGACCTGCTGGTGGGCAGTACAGTATTTATTGCGTTGTTTGCCCTGGTGATCTGGGGTGCGCTGCAGATGATCCGTACCACCAACCCGGAACCCGTGCCCACGGTCAGTTCGATCTCAGAAATGCTTATCGGTGAAGGTACACAGGATGCAGCCTCCACAGGTGAACCCACGAGTGAGGGGATGCTTTCTGCTACCGACACCCCATCAACAATTATTACCCCGCAAGTGGACATATCCGCAACCTTTGCCGCTGGCGGAACCGGTCCGATACAGATCGTTGTAGTCGCTTATCAACGGGCTTACATGAAAATCACGGTGGATGGCGTTGACGCGTTCGCCGGGCGGGTATTACCGGGTAATGTCTATTCGTACTCGGGCAATTCCAAGATCAGCCTATTGACAGGGAACGCGGCCGCTTTGCAGGTGTATTACAACCAGCAGGATCAGGGTGTACTCGGCCCGATGGGACAGGTGGTTGAACTTGAGTTTACTCGGGACGAGATGATAACGCCCACCCCGCGCTTTTCTCCCACACCAACCTTAACCCCGCTGCCGACCCTGACCGCGCGGCCTACCGCTACACCGCAACCTTCCCCCACCATACCGACCGTGACGATTACGCCAGCACGCACGGTCAACCCATAGAGCGTTCATGAAAAAAAAGTCGTTTTATCTTGTTTCACTGGGCTGTGCCAAGAACACAGTTGATTCTGATTCGATCGCCACACTGTTGTCCAGGGAGGGTTATTCGATTGTTGATAAACCCGGCCAGGCTGAGGTGATGATCGTTAATACCTGCGGTTTTATCCAGCCAGCCAGGCAGGAATCGATCGACGTGTTGACAGAATTAGCCAGTCTTAAGAAACCTGGTCAGTTATTGATCGCGGCAGGCTGTTTCAGTGAATTACACCGTGAGCGGCTGGCAGATGAAGTACGCGGTATCGATGGGATCATCGGTACGCGACGCTGGATGGATATGCCGGACCTGGTGCGGTCTCTGCGCAGTCAACCCGGTACACCTCGTTATCATCTGCCGGATGCACCCACAATTGGCACAGATGATAATGGCGTACCGCGCGTTTCATTGCAGGGTGTCAGCGCGTATCTAAAGATCGCTGATGGCTGTCGGCGGCCGTGTGCATTCTGCTCGATACCTTTGATCAAGGGTACCCAGGTGAGCCGACCGCTGGAGGATATTTTCCGGGACGCGGAGATACTGCAGGATGATGGTGTAAAAGAACTCATCCTCATTGCGCAGGATACGACTGATTATGGATCTGATCTTGGCATGAAAGATGGGCTGGTGCGGTTGCTTGAAAAACTGTTACCGCGAATACCGGAGATCCCATGGGTACGCATCATGTACGCATATCCCGGGTACGTCACTGATAGCCTGATTGACCTGATGAGTGACACCCGGCAGGTGCTGCCTTACCTCGATATTCCCCTGCAGCATGCCTCAGTGGATGTATTGCGGTCGATGAAGCGCCCGGCAAACATGGATTGGGTCAGGACGACCATCAAGAAGATGCGCAAACGAATCCCCGGGCTGGCACTGCGCACCACCTTCATCGCCGGCTTTCCGGGAGAGACCGAGGCGGATTTTCAGCTCCTGGCAGACTTTATCAAAGAAGTGGAATTTGACCACCTGGGTGTGTTTCCATTTTCGTTCGAGTCCGGCACGTCTTCCGCGCCACTGGGCGATCCCATCCCGGGTGAAGTAAAACTACAGCGGGTTGAAGAGATCATGCTTCTGCAGGAAACCATCTCATTAAAGAGAAATCAGCGCCTGATCGGTCAGACGCTGGATGTGTTGGTGGAAGGTTATGGGGATGGGCTCTCGATCGGGCGTTCTTACCGTGATGCACCAGAGATCGACGGGATGGTGCTGATCGAAGATAAGCTGCAGGAAGGTAATATTGTACCGGTGCAGGTCACAGGCGCGCTGGTTCACGACCTGCTGGGCAAGCCCATTACCAATTAGGCAAGTATTATTGGATTTATGGCTCTGGTGTTTCGGTTGGCGTTGGCGCGAGCGGGTCCAGGGTCGGGGTGGGCAATTCGGGCGGATTCGCGCAGTATTCCTCTGCCTGGGCGATCTTACCGGCTAACGTTTCATCTGCGTAGATCGACGAAGCCTGCGAATAGATGGGTACAGCACCGCAGAAATCATAGCTCTGCTGCAAGGTGTCGCCATATCCGATCAGAGCCCGTGAGTAACGTTGTGTAACCGTGATACCTGAAGCGTCCCGCAATTGAGGGACCAACGGATACAGGTAGGAAAAACCTTCCATGGCTGCATACCAGTTGATCTGCCAATGTGAACCTGCGTTCAAGTAAAGCCGTGCCCAGGAACGATAACTTTCGGCATCGGCGTCGATAGGTGCAATCTGTTCGGCAACGGCAAAACTATACATACCGGGTTCAAGTTGGCCAGCCTGTATTTGCCTGATGCCGCGGTTGCGCAATGCAAGATAAAGCATTCCATCCACCTGAACAGCCTTGTACGCCGGATCAATCTCGCGCATTGCGGTCAGGGTGGAGAACAATCCATCCCAGTCCTGGCCTAGCATCTGTTCACTGGCCTGGTTGAAGAGCAGGGTTACAGAGCGAGTATTTTTTGTGGGTACAGGGGTGATGGCAGCGTACGGTGTCGGTTCCAGTTCCGGCGTGCTGACAGTTACTGCGTTCTCAGCCTGACCGATTGCCAGTCCGACTTCCACAAGTTTTTCATCAATTCCCGGAAAATCAGGGTAGATGCTCAGTACATATTCAAAGCGCTGCTGAGCAGTTTTCAAGCGGCCTTCGCGCTGGTCCACCTGGCCAAGCTCAAACTGGGTGGTAGCCAGGAGGAGTACCTGGTTTTCCTGTTCGATCTGGCGGGTGCGCATGCCGGTGGCGTAGCCCACCCCGGCTCCGGCCAGTGTGATCAGGAGCATGACCAGGATACCCAGCCAGATCCATTTACCCCGGCGTGGTTTTTCGGGCAGGTCATTAGATTCGTTGCCAATTTCCGGGTTTTCCAGATCTGGCAGTGCTGAGGCTGTCACCGGCGCAGCACCATCCGGCTTTTCAGCGACCGGCTCAGGATTCTCACTCGGGACTGCGGATGTATCATCGATTATCGCCGGAGGCGTTTCCGGAGACAGTTCCGCCTGTTGTTCGGGCTCAACACGGGTGATCTTTACCGTTTCTTCAATGGAAGGCACCGGTTCTGTTTGCGGCTGGGTGGATGCTTTACTGATCGCGATCGTTTCAGCCTGCGGATCAACCGGTGTGACCCACGCTTCATCGGGATGCTGTACAGGATGTTCGTCCGCTGTATTCTTTTTTATTGGTTCAGTGTTATCAAAGTTAGCTGTTGACATGTCGAATATTATACCGTATCTATCAGACGGTCATTACCGCGCTCTGGTTCCGGATTTTTACAACCTCACCAGAAGTTTGATCTCGCGCCATATCCACGGCAAGCTGAGGGTGAAGCCCGCGATCATTGGCAGTGTACCGGAAATGAGCGGATGCACGCGCGGCTCAAGGAAATAAACCCCGGCCAGGGTGACCAGGCCGGCTGTGACGGCTGCCAATGCGCCACGAACAAAGGTGGATCCACCGATGATGGTCACTCGACCGGAACGGATGAGCAGCAGGAGAAGGACGACCGCTTCAAGCGAAAAGACGATCGAATCGGTAAGGGCGATGCCGGGAGCACCCAACGGGCGGAACAATAGGAAGCCGGTTATTGCGTAAAGGATCACGTTTCCACCGGCAGTGGCGAGCGGGATCCAGGCGTTCTGGCTGGCGTAAAAAGAACGCGCGCTCACTTCCTTCAAACTATGGCCAAACAACCCCAGCATGAATGCCGCGGTTACCCAGGCGAGCCTGCCGGTACCCTCGCTGCCAAAATCAAAAGCCAGCCCGAGTAATGGTTTTAATCCGAAAGCGAGTGCTGCGCCAATTGGCAGGGTGAGGGCAAAAAGCACTTTAACCGCTTTTTCCACTGTTTCACTGAAAGCCTGCTTTTCTTGACGGGAAAAATGCTCGGAAAGTGTCGGCAGAAGCGCGGTGCCGATCGCTGTACCGATCAGCGTTTCGGGGACCTGTTGGATCATCCAGCCGTAGGTCAATGAGGTGACCGCGCCTGCCGCCAACCGCGAAGCCAGGTTATCGCGGATGAGGAAAATCAGTTGAATGAAAAAAACGGTTAAAAGGCGCGGACCCATCAGGCGCAGTACCTGCCTGACACGTGGATCGGTGAGAGTGAGACTGGGGGACCATTTGAAGTGATACTTGAGCAAGCCGGGTATCTGGATGCCCAGGTGGAGAACAGCGCCGAGGATGACCCCGTAGACCAGCCCCTCAACACCCAATCCAAATGCAGGAAGGGTGAATCCTCCCAGCGTGTAACCCTGTTCAGGGGAGAAGATGGAAACGCCAATGATCTGGCCGATGTTGTAGAACATGGGCGCCATGGCTGGCAGTAAAAAATGCTGGTTGGACTGTAAACCCGCCATGACCAGGCCGCTGATGGAAAAAATGATTGTGGCAACCAGGTTCATGCGCATCAAGTGGATCACCAGGTGCTGCTGCTCCGCGTTAAAACCGGGCGCAATGCCAATTTCCGCCGTGACCATTTGACCAGCGAAGATGGCGACGATGACCGCCATTGCGGCGGTAACCAGAAAAGCCAGGTTGGCAATGCGACTGAATAAAAGCCATGCGGGTTTCTTGCCGGAATTGGTGAGGACTTCAGAGAGCACCGGAATAAATGCGATCGCCAGCGCGCCGCCGGAAATGAGGGCAAAAAGTAAATCCGGAACGTTGTTCGCCACGTTGAAAGCATCCAGCTCTGCCGAGAGGCCGAACTGGCGCGCAATGAGGATCTGCCTGACGAAGGCCAGCACTTTATCCAGGAAGAAAAAGCCGGCAAGCAGAATGGAAATCTTGGTGAGGCGTGAAAATTTCATCATGAGCCTGTTTTGATATTCCCTAGATAGTACCATAATTCTCAAATCGCTAAATCGGTGAAAGCGGTGCATTGTTCGGGTAGAATTGAACCAGATTGGAAGAGAGAGCAGGAGAGAGTAATGAGCAAAATACCGGGAATTCTATACATTGTGGCCACCCCGATCGGGAACAGCGGGGACATCACTTACCGCGCGGTGGAGACGCTGCAAGCGGTGGACGCGGTGATCTGTGAGGAATACAAACCCGGCAGCACCCTGCTGAAAAAACTGGGCATCACCGGCAAGGAGCTCGTCCTGTTGAATGAGCATAATGAAGCCGAGCAGGCAAGTGTACTGTTGCCGCGGTTGTTCAACGGGGAATCTTTCGCGCTGATCTCGGATTGCGGCACACCGGTATTCTCAGACCCGGGTGCTTACCTCATCCAGTTGGCATCGAGTTCGGGCATCACGGTGACCCCGATCCCCGGTGCCTCATCGCTGATGGCAACGCTATCCCTGCTGGACGCGAAGATCGAGAATTTTGTTTTTGCCGGATTCCTGCCGCGCGACCCTGAGCAGCGGCGGCGTGAGCTGACCCGCTACAAGGGCTACCGCATGCCGGTGGTGGTGATGGATACGCCTTACCGCCTGGCCGCGCTGCTGGAGGACGTGGCGAAGGTCTTCGGCAGGGGGCAATGGGTGCTGGTGGCGTTTGACCTCACCCTGCCGGGCGAAAAGGTTTACCGCGGCGAGGTAGGGGATCTGGTGAAAGAGATCGGGGGTAAGAAGGGTGAGTTTATGCTGGTGGTAGGGAGGTAAGGCGCAAGTGCCTCCACGGAGATTCTCGAGCGCAGCGAGATCCAGTTTTAAACCAATAACCACCTGGGTCGGTGGTTATTGTAAAATTTTGTGCCTCCACGGAGATTCGAACTCCGGTTTTAGCCTTGAAAGGGCTGCGTCCTGGTCCCCTAGACGATGGAGGCATTAACGGCAGGATTTTACCATTGCACCTGTAAACGGTCAAGAATTTTGAGTAAATTAATGACCGGAAATTTTCCTGTACCTGGCTATTGATCCGAGTGCCGTACCAGTCCGTAAACACGGCTAAGGGGCAGCACAGCGAGGATGCCGGTGTTGGGGTCATCCAGCTTGCCCACAACCTCTTCAGTGGCTTCAACGACATGGTCGATCATTTCATCGTTTTCCACCAGGGTCATTAATGTGCGATTAAACCTTTCGGGGGTTTCGATCAGGTCCTCCAGGCTGGGCATCAACGGCAGGTCTTCACGCAGCATATCCGCCGCCTTCAGCCGGCCGATACCTGTGCTGGCAAAAACCGTAACACCAGAGACGCCGACTTCCTCCCACCGGTTAAGCACCAGGTTCAGTTTTCCAGTATCGTGCAAAACAAACAGGATCATGTATTTCATGCGAACTTCCCCTCTCCCGTTTCAGGGTCGATAGGTGTTTCTTTTGTCTTTTTCCCAGGTTCTTTGAATGAAATCCTTAGCATCGGAGGTGTCACCAGGGTGGTGACCAGGATCATACCCACGATGATCGTAAGCATTTCACCTGATAGGTAGCCCTCCTTGACCCCTATGTTGGCGATGATCAGGCCGACCTCGCCACGCGAAACCATCCCGATACCCATCTGCAGCGCTTCGCGTGGCGTGTATTTTGCCAGCAGCGCTCCAGCGCCTGACCCGATGATCTTGCCGAGGATGGCGATAACGGAAATCGCCAATAAAATCCATAATGATCCGGTCTGGAACTCACGTATATTTACATTCAAGCCAATACTGACGAAGAAGATGGGGACGAAGAAGGCGTAGGAAAGCGAATGCAGATTGGATTCAATGGATGATTTTTCAGGGGTTCTTGAGAACATCAACCCGGCCATGAAGGTTCCCGTGATCGCTGCCATACCGCCGATCAATTCTGCACCCAGACCGTAACCGAGTAAAACAACAAGTGATAATGTTGTTAATCCCTGGCTTATGTGGAGTTTTCCGGTCAGGCGCACCAGGCGTGGCAATATCCAAATGCCCACACCAGCCGCCGCAGCCAGGAAGACGATCATCTTCACGAAAACCATCAGGATGTCAATGAAACTGCCCCCTCCCGATAGAAAGGCGACCGCAGTGGAAAGCAGTAAAATGACGAGGATATCATCAAAAACCGCCGCGCCAAGCAATCCAAGCCCGACCTTGCTTCGCAGCATTTTGAGTTCGATTAACACCTGCGCTGAGATTGAAACAGAGGTTGCCCCCAGGGTCAGACCCAGAAAAAGAGCGTGATCAAAGGTCATGCCAAGCAGCTCGCCAAACAGGATACCTGATCCCACGGGTATGACCACACCCAGAACGCCGGAAAGCAGCGCGGCCCGTGAATTCCTGGTGAGGTCCTTGATATTCAATTCCAACCCTGCCAGGAACATCAGCAGTAGCACGCCAATTTCGCCCATTTCATAGATCACTTCGTCGAGGTGCGTATTGGTGATAAATCCGAAGTGAGTGATATCCAGAAGCGAAGGACCGAGGAGAACACCAACCAGTAATTCTCCAAAAACCGAAGGCTGCTTTAAGCGAGTACTCGCGTATCCTGCCAGCTTTGCTGCAACGAGGATGATCATGAGTTCGGCGATGAGTTGGAGGAAGTTTGACATTGTTTATTTCCCTGTTGAGTAAAAAAAGTTTATCATATTTTTTCCTTCATTTTTTTAAATACTGTATACTAAAATAGTTGTGTGATAACTTCTTAAGCGAGGAAAAATATGAGCCTTGAGAATGAAAAGAAACGTTGGGAAGAGAGCACCGTACAACCGGTCATCGCTAAATTCAAAGAACGCAAAGCAGAATTCAAAACCCCTTCAGGCATCCCAATTCCACGCGCTGCAACCCCGGCAGATGTTGATTACATGGAGCAGTTGGGCTTTCCCGGTGAATACCCGTTCACGCGTGGGGTTCAACCGACCATGTACCGCAGCAGGTTCTGGACCATGCGCCAGTACGCAGGATTTGCCTCGGCGGAAGAGTCCAATAAGCGCTACCGCTACCTCTTGGAGCAGGGGCAAACCGGGCTATCAGTCGCTTTTGACCTGCCCACGCAGATCGGCTACGATGCCGACGACCCCATGTCAATGGGCGAGGTGGGAAAGGTGGGTGTCTCGATCTCTTCGCTAAAGGATATGGAAACGCTTTTTGCAGGCATTCCGCTTGAAAAGGTTTCCACCAGCATGACGATCAACTCGCCGGCTGCCATTTTATTGGCGATGTACATCGCCGTTGGTAAGAAACAGGGTGTAGCAGCCTCGCAACTGCGCGGAACGATTCAGAACGACATACTCAAAGAATACGTCGCCAGGGGTACGTATATTTTTCCACCCACACCATCATTGCGATTGATCACAGACAGTTTCAAGTTCTGTGAAAAAGAGGTTCCAAATTGGAACACGATCAGCATTTCCGGTTATCACATCCGTGAAGCCGGTTCGACAGCCGTTCAGGAGGTGGCGTTCACATTGGCTGACGCGATCGCGTACGCCCAGGCAGCCATTGACGCCGGGTTGGAGGTGGATCACTTCGCTTCGCAACTCTCGTTCTTCTTCGCGGCGCACAATGATTTTCTCGAAGAGGTTGCCAAGTTCCGTGCTGCGCGGCGATTGTGGGCCAGAATCATGCGCGAGCGCTTTGGGGCAAAAGATCCCAAGTCGTGGATGCTGCGTTTCCATACCCAGACTGGAGGCGTGACGCTCACTGCACAACAACCGGAAAATAATATTGTGCGTGTGGCGATACAGGCGCTGGCAGCAGTGATGGGCGGTACGCAGTCACTACACACCAACTCCAAGGATGAAGCCCTCTGGTTGCCGACGGAGAGTTCAGTGCGCACCGCACTGCGCACGCAACAGGTCATTGCGTATGAATCGGGAGTGGCGGATACCATTGATCCGCTGGCCGGTTCATACGTGGTAGAGTACCTGACAGATGAGATCGAAAAACGAGCCCTGGATTACATTAAGAAGATCGACGATCTCGGTGGTGCACTTGCTGCGATCGAAAGAGGATTTATGCAGAACGAGATTCAGGATTCAGCATATCACTTCCAGAAAGAGGTGGAAAGCAAAAACCAGATCGTGGTGGGAGTGAACGCGTTCCAATCCGATGACAAGATCGACCTTGAGCAGTTGAAGGTGAATCCGGCGATCGAACAGCAGCAGCGCGGCAGGCTGGCCGAGTTGCGGGCGAACCGCGACCAGGTGAAAGTGAATGAGCTGCTGGCGCACCTGGAAACCACCGCCAGGAGCAAGGACAACCTGATCCCGCTCTTCATTGATTGTGTAGAAAATGACATGACCCTGGGCGAGATTTGCGGCGTTTTGCGCAAGGTCTGGGGTGAATACCAACCTCCCGTTTGGGGATAACTTGACAAGGAGATGATGATGGCAAAAATTACCAAGATTAATCACGTGGCAATTGCAGTAAAGGATATCGATGAGTCATTAACCTTCTGGCGGGATATCATGGGAATGCAGGTGGACCATGTGGAAGATGTGCCGAGCCAGAAAGCAGTGGTAGCCTTCCTGCCGACCGGAGACAGCGAAGTTGAACTGGTGAAACCAACCGTGGATGATTCCGGCGTGGCGAAATTTATCGCTGAACGCGGCGGCGGCATTCATCACCTTTGCCTGGAAACAGATGACATTGAGGGGATGCTGGCGATCCTCAAGGAAAAAGGCGTGCGCCTGATCGATGAAGTGCCGCGCGAACTTCCCGGACGGAAAATGGCCTTCATCCATCCCAAGAGCACCGGCGGTGTGCTGGCAGAATTGTACGAAGTCACCAAAAAATAAACGAAATAGGATTAAAAAAATACCGGGAAGAGAAAACCTCTTCCCGGTGGCTTGTTAAGGACTGGTTATTTGGCTTCGATCAATTGTGCTTCTTCGGCAAGGGCCACCTGCTGACCGCGTTCAAGGTTGACCTTGGTCAGGATGAAAATACCCAACAGGAAGAACACGATCAGTGAAGCGATGCTGAGCCTGGATTCATTCATGATGCGGGAAACCACGGCGAAAATTGCGGGACCGAGAATGGATGCGAATTTTTCGAACACGCTGAAGAAACCATAGAATTCTGCTGATTTACTTTTCGGCATCATCTTGCCGATCATCGAGCGGGAAAGGGCCTGGCTGCCGCCCTGGACGGTTGCCACAGCTGCGCCAAGTGCCCAGAACTGCCACTCGTGGTACATAAAATAACCGACTATCGCGATCACCGAGTAGATTGACAGGCTGAGATAGATCGCTTTCTTGGTGCCAATCCGTTTTGCGAGCCAGCCAAACAGCAGCGCGAACGGCGCAGCCAGGATCTGCACCATCAACAGGGTGCCGATAAGTGTGATGTCACTGAAATTCAACTCTTTCCCGTAAATGGTTGCCATGGTGATGATTGTGCCTATGCCATTGGCGTAGACCCAGAAAGCGAGCAATCCCAGGGAAAGATCGCGGTACTTCTTAAGATCTTTGAACGTGTTCTTCAGACGGGTGATGCTTGCCTTGACCGCGTTCATCCCTTCTTCGCCAGACTCGATCTTACGCGGCGGTTCCTTGACCTGGAATAACAGGGGGAGCGAGAAGCCGAACCACCATAGGGCTACTGTGACAAAGGAAAGGCGGGTCATCAAACCGGTGCCCAAGGCAGGAAAGACCGATGGGAGTACCATGATCATCACCAGGTTGACCGCCAGCAGTACACCTCCGCCGATGTACCCCATCATATAACCGCGCGAAGATACCTGATCGATCTCATCCGCGCGGGCTACATGCGGCAGGAGCGCATCGTAGTAGACCAGGCTGCCGGCAAAACCAATGTTGGCGAAGATGAAAATGAAAGAAGCAAGTAGCCAGTCGCCCGGTTGATTGGGCAGGAATAACAGGGCGGTGGAAACGGCTCCGAGCAGCATGAAAATGGTGAGGAATTTCTTTTTTGAGCCGCTGAAATCTGCCACTGCTCCAAGGAGAGGGCTGATCACGGCGGCGATCAGCGCGGCAATGGCCGTGGTGAATCCCCACCGCGAAGTCATTATCGCGCCGGTTTCACCTGTGGCACCGAGGGTGGCATAAAATACTGGAAATACGGCTGCCATCATGGTGGTGGCAAAGGTAGAATTCGCCCAGTCGTACATCGTCCAGGCGCGTATATCCCGCTTGTGTTTTAACTCAAGATCGGGAGTGGTTCCTTGCGGATCGGTCATGGGATTTGTCCTTTGGAGTGGAATACCAACCACTCCAAATTATACACAAATCCACAGATGGCATTGCCTAAGTTGAGATTTTCAAGTCTTTGTGGAGGATCTCGTGCAGCACACTGGCGGAATTCCTGATCCCGGCCTGTTCGGTCTCATTCAGGATCAGATGCATAGGTTGTTTGATGCCATCCTGACCGATCACGCAGGGGATGCTCAGGTAAACATCATTGATGTCGTAATAATCATTGACCAGGGTTGAGACGGAGAGCACGGTATCCTGCCCGCGCAAAATGGCTTCCACAATGCGTACCAATCCGCTGCCTATGGCGTAGTAGGTCGCACCTTTGCGCTGGATGATCTCATAGGCTGCATTACGTGTGTCCTCAAAGATGCGTTCAAAAAGTTTGGGGTCATACTTGCGGCAGTTTTCCCTGCAGTAATCCTGCAGGTTCATGCCGGCGATGTTGGCGAGTGACCAGACAGGGACTTCGCTGTCCCCGTGTTCCCCGATGATGTAGGCATGCACGCTGCGCGCATCCACGCCAATGTGGTGGCTGAGCATTGATCGGAAGCGGGCTGTGTCGAGGATCGTCCCGGAACCGATCACACGGGAGGCGGGCAGCCCGGATAATTTCCAGCTAACGTATGACAGGATGTCAACCGGGTTGGAGGCGATCAGGAGGATGCCGTTGGGGTTGTGTTCCACCACGTGCGGAATGATGCTTTGCATGATCGCGACGTTGCGATGAACGAGGTCCAGCCTGGTTTCACCTGACTTTTGCGAGGTACCAGCGGTGACCACAGTGATTGCAGCCCCTTTACAGTCCTTGTAATCACCAGCCCAAACACGGGTCGGATGTGAGAGCGGTACGGCATGCCTCAGATCCATGGCTTCACCCTCAGCCTTGACCCGGTTGTGGTCGATTAACACGATCTCACCTGCCAGCCCGCTCAACAGCAGGGCATAAGCGAACGTTGAGCCAACATTACCCGCTCCAACAACGGCGATGCGGATGGGTTTATGAAAATCTTTTGTCATTCAGTAAGCCTTTCTGCTTGCAGCTGAAGTATAACAGATTAATATGACAAAAATAGTGTGATTATAAAAATAGAAACGGGAGAAAAAAAAGCTGGAAGGGGTATAATTATCGGTTGGTTTGTGATAAAATATGTGTAGAATAAATGTTCGATTGGATGGTATATGAGCCAGGATTCGATCCGTGTGGTTGGCGCAAGGGCGCATAATCTTAAAAATATTACTGTTGAGATCCCGCGGGACAAACTGGTGGTCATCACCGGGCTGTCCGGCTCCGGTAAAAGTTCGTTAGCCTTCGATACGATCTTTGCTGAGGGGCAACGGCGCTATGTGGAATCACTTTCTGCATATGCGCGCCAGTTCCTGGGGCAAATGGAAAAACCGGATGTCGATTACATCGAAGGTCTGTCGCCGGCGGTATCCATTGACCAGAAGGCTACTTCGCATAACCCGCGCTCCACTGTGGGCACGGTTACCGAAGTCTACGATTATTTCCGCTTGTTGTTTGCCCGGATCGGAATTCCGCACTGCCCGATTTGCGGCAGGGAAGTCGTGAAGCAATCCGCCCAGGAGATCGTAGACCAGGTGGAAGCCATGCCGGAGGATTCACGATTACTCATCCTCGCACCGGTCGTGCGGGCGCGCAAAGGCACCTACCAGGCGGTCTTTGACGAAATCCGTAAAGCCGGTTTTGTCAGAGTGCGTGTAGACGGACAAGTTTTTAACCTTGATGAAGAGATCACGCTTGACCGTTATAAAAGCCACAACATAGACGCTGTAGTGGATCGTATCGTGGTTAATCATCCAGATAACTCAGAAGAGCAGCGGTCGTTTCGGTCCAGGCTGACGGATTCCATTGAAACCGGTTTAAAGGTCGGTGAGGGTTACCTCATTGTGCAGAACCTTTCTGTCGACCCTCCGCTAGACCAGTTCTATTCTGAGCACCTGGCCTGCCCGGAGCACAACATCAGCATCCCTGAGATAGAACCACGCACATTTTCCTTCAACACTCCGCACGGTGCCTGCCCGGACTGCCAGGGGTTGGGCAGCCGGCTTGAGATTGACCCGAACCTGTTGATCCCGGATCAGGAGCGACCGCTGAGCGAAGGTGCCATCGTGGCGTTGGAGTGGAACGGACCACGCGAGCAGGGCGGTTATTACTGGCAAATGATCGAGGCAGTGGCAAAACAATACCACATCAACCTCAATGTACCGGTCGCATCACTGCCGCCGGACATGTTGAATTTGATCCTGTACGGAACGGGCAGGGAGCAATTCGAGGTCACTCTTGAAGGTCGCAATGAGCGCAAAACAACGATGCAGATGAGTTTTGAAGGGATCATTCCGAACCTGGAGCGCCGCTTCCGCGAGACCGGTTCTGAGTACATCCGGTCAAAGATCTCGGAATTCATGACAGACCGTCCCTGTCCCACCTGCAAAGGAGAGCGGTTACGCCCTGAAGCGCTGGCTGTCACGGTGCAGGATCACAATATTGTTGAAATCACCCGCTGGCCAGTTAACAGAACACTGGAATTCATCCAACAACTTTCCGCACCGGGTGTGCTATCCACCCGTGAGATCACCATTGCTGAGCGCATCCTGAAAGAAATCAAGGCACGCCTGGGTTTCCTGGTCAACGTTGGACTGGATTACCTGACCCTCAGCCGCCCGGCTGGATCACTTTCCGGAGGGGAAGCTCAGCGCATCCGCCTGGCCACCCAGATTGGTTCGGGACTGATGGGTGTATTGTACGTGCTGGATGAACCCTCGATCGGCCTGCATGCGCGGGATAACGAGAAGCTGTTGGAGACATTAATGCGCCTGCGCGACCAGGGCAATACTGTGCTGGTCGTGGAACATGACGAGGAGACCATCCGCACCGCGGATTGGATCCTCGACCTGGGTCCGGGTGCCGGTGAACACGGAGGGCGCGTGGTGGCGCAGGGGACGTTGGACGACATTCTAAGCAGCGAGGAAAGCCTTACCGGTGCATATATCTCCGGGCGCAAGATGGTGCCTATGCCGAAAAAGCTGCACCCGCGCAACGGTAAGGCCTTGAAAATCTTTGGAGCCCGCGCCAACAACTTGAAAAATCTGGATGTAGAGATACCGCTGGGTCAATTTGTTTGCATCACGGGTGTATCCGGGTCCGGTAAATCCACACTGATGGTGGATCTACTTTACAACATCCTGGCACACGAACTCAACCGTGCACATACCCAGGCTTCGGAATACGACCGCATTGAAGGGTTGCAGTACCTGGATAAGATCATCAATATTGATCAATCACCGATAGGTCGATCTCCGCGCTCAAACCCGGGGACGTATACCGGCGTTTTTGATGAAATTCGCACCCTTTTCGCAGGAATGCCCGAAAGTAAAATGCGCGGTTACAAAGCAGGCCGTTTTTCTTTCAATATTCATGGAGGGCGCTGCGAAGCCTGCCAGGGGCAGGGTCAATTGCGCATTGAAATGCAATTCCTGCCGGACATTTATGTTCCCTGTGATGTCTGTCAGGGATCCCGCTTTAACCGCGAGACATTGCAGGTGAAGTACAAAGGAAAATCCATCGCGGATGTGCTTGACATGACCGTGGAGGAAGGATTGGGGTTCTTTACTAACATTCCCAGGATTGCGAACAAACTGGAGACGTTGATCAAAGTCGGACTGGGTTACATCAAGATCGGTCAACCCGGCACGACGCTCTCAGGCGGAGAAGCGCAGCGTGTGAAACTTGCCAAGGAACTCTCGCGGCGCGCCACCGGACGCACCCTTTATGTGCTGGATGAACCCTCGGTCGGTCTGCATGCGGCGGATGTGCACCTGTTGATCGATGTGCTGCAGCACCTGGTGGACAGCGGTAACTCCGTGCTCATTATTGAGCACAACCTCGATATCATCAAGGTCGCTGACTATGTCATTGATCTGGGACCGGAGGGAGGTGACCGCGGCGGAGAACTGATCGCCTGTGGAACACCGCGCGAGATCTGCGAGGTGCCTGCCTCTTATACAGGGCAATTCCTGAGGGAATACTTGAAGCTCCACAAGCAGGAATGTAGATGATCAAACGGGACGGTGCACAACCGTCCCGTTTTTTGCGGTTTTTACTTGTTTCATGAAATCACTAAGATTTCAGGCTTCCGTATCCGAACCACAATAAATCCGGATGGCTTTGTTGAGGAAGATCGGCAGGGCAGGGTGGATCTTCTGGTAGAACGCTGAAAAATCCGGGTGATTCATGTACATTTCACCCAATGCCAGGAAGATCTCCGGACTGCAATCATAAAACCGGTTTATGTAGGCGTACCATTCGGCGATCAGACCCTGAACCACCGGGCTATTTTCGCGCAAGGGGATGGAACTGGCGAGTGCCAGTGTAATGCGTTCACCGTCAGCCAGCAGGGCTTTCTTTCCCTCAGCATCAAGCGCGTTCCAGCGTGTGACCGATTGCTGCACAAGGGTTGAATCCCAATGTTCTTCGGCGTATTTCTGGTATTCCGCCTGTTGTTCTTCTGAAAAAGTGTTAAAAACCTGGTTGGTCATTTTTGATCAAATACCCGGTTTTACCGGTTTTCTTTCAAGGTCAGGTCTCCGCGACCGATTCCCATGTAGGTGAAGCCCTGTTTCTTTAGTATTTCTGAATCCCAAAGGTTGCGCCCATCGAGAATGACCGGTTGTTTCATGGTGGCTTTTAATTTGGCAAAATCAAGCTGTTTGAATTCGTTCCATTCGGTTGCCAGCACCAGCGCATCAGCATTCTCGGCAACCTGGTACGGATTCTCGCATAATGTGACATGTTTGAGCACCCTGCTGGCGTTTTCCATCGCCTGCGGGTCGTACGCGCGGACATGCGCTCCTTCGTTCTGCAGCATGTGGATGATCTCGATTGCTGCGGCATCGCGGATGTCATCTGTATTGGGTTTGAAAGCAATGCCCAGCACACCAATGGTCTTGTCATTGAGTGATTTCAAGGCCTTGCGCAGCTGCATCACCGCACGCCGACGCTGATTGCGGTTAATCTCCATCACTGCCTGCAGCAGTTGGGGTTGGGTGCCATGCAATACCGCCATGTGTTCCAGGGCTTTAACGTCCTTCGGAAAACAGGAACCACCCCAGCCCAGTCCTGCATCAAGGAAATGATAGCCGATACGTTTGTCAAGACCCATACCCCTGGCCACTTCACGCACGTCTGCACCGAGTTCTTCACAAATGTTGGCGATCTCATTGATAAAGGATATGCGGGTTGCCAGGAATGCGTTGGACGCGTACTTGATCATCTCCGCAGTACGCAGGTCAGTGATCATGATGTTGCAGCGCAGCGGTTGGTAAAGTTTAGCCACCATTTCAGCTGCAGTGCGATCCACCGATCCGAGCACGACACGATCCGGGTTCATAAAGTCGTTGATTGCTGAGCCTTCGCGCAGGAATTCAGGGTTGGATACCACACTGAACTGAAGCGGATTCCCGTTGCGGCGGCGGTTGATCACATTGGCCACCCAATCACCGGTTCCCACCGGGACGGTGGATTTGTTGATCACCAAAATGGATTCCCCTACATGATCAGCAATGGCTTCAGCCGCGGACCGCACATATGCCAGATCGGCTTCGCCGTCGCTACCGGACGGGGTACCCACCGCAATAAACGCGTATTCCGCACCTGTAAGCGCTTCATTGTAATCGGTGGAAAAGAAGAGTCGGTCGGCGGCAACATTCTGTTTGACCAGCTGCTCAAGACCAGGTTCGTAGATCGGCATCTTACCAGCTTCAAGGTCGCCGATACGTTCCTTGTCGATGTCCAGGCAGGTGACTTCGTTGCCGAGGTCAGCGAAACAGGTTCCGGTGACCAAGCCAACATAACCAGTGCCGATGACGCAAATTTTGCTCATATTACTCTCCGTGAGAAGGTTTTTATACAATTAATACTCCCAATTCTACCATAGGCAGGGCGTTCGGTTTGTTCGTGTGTATAATGGTTAAAGAATCATAAAAGGAGGGCGTGTTATGACAGCCAAGGTCATCGATGGCAAGAAGATCGGAGAGGATATCCGCAAGGAAGTCGCCGAGGGCGTGCAGGCACGCCTGGATGCCGGAAAATCGCGTCCGGGGCTGGCGACAGTGCTGGTGGGGGAGAACCCTGCCTCGCAGGTTTACGTACGATCAAAGCAAAAAGCCTGCATCGAGGTCGGGATTGAGTCTTTCGGTTACGAACTTGGGCGAGAAGCCGGGCAAACTGAAGTTGAAAAACTGGTCAGGCAGCTCAACGCTGATGCGGCAATAAACGGGATCCTGGTACAGCTGCCATTACCATCCGGTTACGATGAAGAGGCGATACTAAGCGCGATTTCCATCGAAAAGGATGTGGATGGTTTTCACCCGCTCAATATCGGCAGGCTTGCCCAAAAGGGGCGAGACCCACTCTTTGTGCCCTGCACACCTGAGGGTGTCATGTACATGTTGGAGCAGGAATTATCCAGCCTGGAAGGTGCGAATGCAGTGGTACTGGGCAGATCAAACATCGTGGGTATGCCGGTTGCGCTGCTGCTGGTGCGCGCAAACGCCACTGTTACGATCTGCCACTCGCGCAGCCGGGATTTAGCGGCGATTTGCAGGAACGCGGATATTTTGGTTGCAGCGGTGGGAAGACCTGAGATGGTAAGGGGTGATTGGATCAAACCCGGGGCAGTGGTGATCGATGTGGGGATCAACCGTGTGGATGACGCCACCAAACCCCGCGGGTACAAGCTGGTCGGAGACGTATGTTACGATGAGGCTGCCGAGGTGGCCAGGGCGATCACACCGGTTCCCGGTGGAGTAGGGCCGCTCACCATCGCCATGTTGCTAAAGAATACATTACGAGCAGCCAACTTACGCGACTGATAATTTTGTAGTTGTCTGACAATTGACTTTTGGAACTGTTTCATATAAACTCTTGGTGTGAGAATGATATGGCAAATTCTCACACCTTTTGATAAAGAGAGACTCTCATGAGCACATTACTGATCAAGCACGCGCAAGTCCTGGTTACCATGGATGACCACCACAGGGAAATACCCGATGGTGGTCTTTTTATTCGTGACGGATTCATCGAACAGGTTGGTGCATCAACCGATTTACCGGTCACTGCGGATGAAGAGTTGGATCTCACCGGGCACATTGTGATGCCCGGATTGATCAATACGCACCATCATTTTTACCAGACGCTCACCCGCGCGGTTCCAGCCGCACAGAACGCCAATCTCTTCAACTGGTTGACGACGCTTTACCCCATCTGGGCACGGCTCACTCCGGAGGATATCCGAATCTCCACGCAGACCGCTTTAAGTGAGCTTGCATTATCCGGTTGCACAACGGCCTCAGATCACCTCTACCTGTTCCCGAATGGTTCACGTTTGGATGACGAGATCGAGGCTGCCCGAATAGTTGGTTTGCGTCTGCATGCTTCGCGCGGTTCCATGAGCCTCGGGCAAAGCAAAGGTGGTTTGCCACCCGACAGTGTGGTCGATAACGAAGAAAAGATCCTGGAGGACAGCGAGCGGCTGATCCGGGCTTATCATGATCCGAATCCCGGCTCGATGATACAAATCGTACTCGCGCCCTGTTCCCCGTTCAGCGTGACAGGGGAGTTAATGAAGCAGAGTGCGGCGCTTGCCCGGCGATATGGTGTACAGTTGCACACTCACCTGGCAGAAACCCAGGACGAAGAGCAATTCTGCCTGCAGAAATTTGGTTACCGGCCGGTAGCTTACATGCAATCCGTGGATTGGGTTGGAGATGACGTCTGGTTCGCGCATTCCGTTCATGTGAGCGCTGAAGAGATTGCGGTCTACTCGCGGGAAAAATGCGGGGTCGCGCATTGTCCCAGCTCCAACATGCGTCTCGCCTCAGGTATCGCCCCGATCGTTGATATGTTGAGCGCCGGTGTGAGTGTTGGTCTCGGGGTGGATGGATCAGCCAGCAACGATGGTTCGCATCTACTGGCTGAAGCCCGCCAGGCGATGCTGCTGGCGCGTTTGAATGCGGGTTTAAAAGGCGCATCCCTGTCTTCAACGGGCAGCGAGATTTTCAGTGTACGCCAGGCACTGGAGATCGCCACACGCGGCGGTGCAGCGGTGCTCGGGCGCAATGATATCGGTTCACTGGAAGCGGGAAAATGCGCGGATTTTATCGCCATCAACCTCAATCGCCTGGATTATGCAGGAGCGTTGCATGACCCGGTTGCAGCAGTGCTATTGTGCCAACCGCGAGGGGTTGATTACAACTACGTGCACGGCCGGCCGGTGGTCATGGACGGCAGGATCCTGGGATTGGACTTGGAAGAACATATACAGTTACACAACAAAGCAGCAAAAAGACTGGTGGAAGGATAAACAAGACTATGGGCATGGATTCTTTCTGGTTACAAAACTCGCGTAAATTGGTTGATTGTGCCATGGGGCGTCTCCCTGCGCACCTGGTCATCTTGAATTGCAGGTGGGTGTGCGTGCAAACCGGCGAGGTGATTCCGAACATCGATGTTGCCATTCGTTCCAAGCACATTGCCTATGTTGGTGAAAACGGCCGGCATACCATTGGAAAAAATACTGCCGTTATCAACGCAAAAGGCGCATTTCTCGTGCCTGGTCTGCTGGATGCGCATATGCATGTGGAATCGGGCATGGTAACCGTGACCGAATTCGTGCGCGCTGTGCTGCCACACGGCACGACCGGCATGTTTATCGATCCACACGAGATCGCCAACGTGTTCGGGCTGCGCGGAGTACGCCTGATGGTTGACGACGCCGCGGTGCAGCCGATCCACGTCTTTGTGCAAATGCCCTCCTGTGTCCCTTCTGCCCCCGGTTTTGAAACTCCGGGCGCTGTGCTGGGTCCCAAAGAGGTTGCAGAAGCCATGACCTGGCCTGGCATCATCGGGCTGGGTGAAATGATGGATTTTCCGGGCGTATTTAACGGGGACGATAAGGTTCATGCGGAAATGGCAGCAACGCGCGCGGCAGGTAAGGTGATCGGCGGGCATTACGCATCGCCCGATCTTGGCAATCCATTTCACGGTTATGTCGCCGGCGGTCCGCAGGATGACCATGAAGGCACCCGCATGGAGGATGCGGTTGCCCGCGCACGCCAGGGGATGAAGGTGATGCTGCGTTATGGCTCCGCTTGGCATGATGTGGCTGCCCAGGTGAAAGCGGTGACAGAGATGGGTTTGTCCAGCCGCAACTTCCTGCTTTGCACAGACGACAGCCAGGCAGAGACACTGATTACCGAAGGTCACATGGACCGGGTCGTCCGGCACGCCATCTCTGAAGGACTGGACCCGATGACTGCCATCCAGATGGCGACGATCAACACAGCAGAGCATTTTGGGGTCTCCAGGGAAATTGGCATGATCGCTCCAGGACGTTACAGTGACCTGCTGCTGGTGGAAGACCTGCAGGATTTTCATCCGCACACGGTCATCGCCAAAGGCAAGGTCGTGTTTGGAGATGGTGAATTGCTGGTGGACCTCCCGGAACGCGAATATCCTGATTGGGTGACCAGTTCGGTCCACTTCCCCCGTCAACTAAGAGCGGAAGATTTCAAACTGCCAACGACAGGTGAAAAGGTTACTGCCCATGTGATCGGGGTGATCGAGAATCATGCGCCAACGAAACATCTAATTTTCGAAATGCAGGTGCGGGACGGGGAAGTTCATGCGGATGTGTCAAGGGATATTGCCAAAATCGCCCTTGTGGAACGTCACCAGCCCACGGGCAGAGTGCAGGTAGGTCTGGTGCATGGGTTTGGACTCAAGAAGACCTGCGCGATTGCCACAACTGTCGCTCATGACAGCCATCAAATGATCGTGATGGGTACGGATGAAGCACAAATGGCCATCGCCGCAAATCACCTGGCTGCAATTGGCGGAGGGCAGGTGGTGATCAGTGAGGGAAAGGTTCTGGGGGAGATCAGATTGCCCATTGGCGGACTCATGTCCATGCAGCCCGCGCAAAAGGTGGCTGCCGAGGCTGCTGATTTACTGTACGGATTCAGGGAATGCGGATGCACTCTTAATAACCCAAATATGACGATGAGCCTGCTTGGCCTGGTCGTGATCCCTCAATTGAGGATCTCAGATTTGGGATTGGTTGATGTTGACCGCTTCGACTTCATTCCGGTTTTGGAACCGGAGATCAAGTAGATTGTTACCCTTCAAGGCCGCCGAGATTATGGTGAAACAACAACATCAGAAAGTGGAACATCCATTCAGTCGACTGCAAATAGAACTGGATCGTCTCATCCGGGAAACTAAACCGGGTGAGCGGCTGCTTTCTGAACCACAACTGGCCAGGCAATTGGGTGTTTCGCGGGCGACTTTGCGGGAAGGCATGCGCACTTTTGAAGCCCAGGGATGGATCCGCCGCAAACAGGGTGTGGGCACCTTTGTGGTGGGTGAAACCAAAGTGATCGAATCCGGGTTGGAAGTTCTCGAAAGCATCGAGCGGCTGGCCAACCGGAGCGGTTTGACCGTCTCCATGGGAGACCTGTTGGTCAGTGAGAAACAGGCTGATCCAGTTGAAGCGGAAAACCTGAATGTACAGGTAGGTTGCAGCCTGGTGCAGATCTCAAGGGTGATCTACGCTGACGAACGCCCGGTCGCCTACCTGGTGGATATACTACCGCCGGATATCCTCACTGAGCAAGAATTATCTGCTGGTTTTACCGGTTCGGTGCTGGATTTTCTACAAAAACGGGGCGATCCGGTGTTGGACCGGTCTTTCACTGAAATACAGGCTGTACCAGCTACCGCAGCAATCGCCAGGTCGCTGGAGATCCAGCGGGGCGATGTATTGCTGCTCTTTACCGCCCGCCTGATCGATAGCGCCGAATGGGTAATTGATTATTCGCTCAGTTATTTTCTTCCCGGGTATTTCCGGTTCCATGTGATCCGCCGGATTGAGAACAAAGGATCCAGGTACTAAATGGAAAAGGAGGCTACCGTCCCGAACAATGCAGGGTTTTTCCAGCGTATCTCGATCAGGTAAATATTTCAAGAATAGGAGATCAAAATGAGAAGTTTTGCTGGAAGGGATATTCTTTCACTGAAAGATTTTGAGCGTGAAGAGTTTTTTCATGTCTTCGAAGTAGCAGATGAGATGGCTCCCATCGCCAAGAGCCGCAGAAATACAGATCTACTGGCAGAAAAAACATTAGTGACGGCTTTCTATCAACCCAGCACACGCACCCGCCTGGCGCACGAAGCGGCGATGCACCGCCTGGGTGGTCATGTAACCGGTTTCTACGATGTAAAAATGACCCGCGCCGGAGATTTTTACCAGGAATCGATCAAAGATACGGTCAAAATGCTTGAGTATTACGGTGATGTGATCGTGATGCGTCATTTTCAGCAGGGCGCTCCTCACGAGGCTGCCAAATGGGCTTCGATCCCCATCATCAACGGTGGAGACGGCTGGGGCGAGCATCCAACCCAGATCCTCACCGACCTGTACACCGTTCTCACCGAGAAGGGGACGCTTGATGGATTAACCTGGTTGGCGGTAGGTGATATGCGCATGCGCACCATGCACTCACTCGGTTACGCGTTATCGCAATTTGATTGCCCGATCACTTTCGTTTCACCCCCTGATATGTCGTTAACCCCGGAGTTCAAAGAGGAACTAAAGCAATACAGTGTGGATTTCCAGGAAGTGGAGCATGTCGAACAGGCGATCGCCAGCGCTGACGTCATCCTGGTTGAACCGGTCGTTCAGCCCGATTACACCAAACATCGGCAGGAAGCCGGCGAAAAGGGGACCACTCCCGCAAATTATTGCATCACCCGCGAACTACTCACCACCAAGGCAAAATCAGATGCCATCCTGCTGCATTCATTGCCGCGCATGGATGAGATCCCCACGGATGTGGACATCACACGCTGGTCACGCTACTGGGTGGAAGCCTTCAACGGAGTGGTCATGCGCATGGCTTTGCTGGCACTTGTTCTCGGAAAGATGGAATAAAGGGTAAAATACCTGTTAACAATAAATTATCAGGAGGAGAAATGCAAACGTTTCTTCATGGTCGTGATCTGATCGGTGACCTCGATTTTTCGAAAGAGGAAGTCGAAACTGTACTGGATGTAGCCTTTGACCTCAAACGGAAGAGGGCATTAAATGAGCCCACTCCATACCTGCGGGATAAGGTTTTGGCAATGTTGTTCTTCTTTAGCAGCACCCGCACGCGTGGTTCTTTTGAAGCGGGTATGGCCCACCTGGGTGGACATGCCGCATTTATTGAATCACGGACGACCCAGATCTCGCACGGTGATACACCCAAAGAGATTGGTGAGATCTTTGGACGCTACTTTGATGGTATTTCCATCCGCCATGTGGATTGGGGGGTGGGAAATGGATATCTTAATGAAGTGGCGAAGGCAGCGCGAGTACCGGTACTGAATATGCAATGCGATGTTTATCATCCTTTCCAATGCCTGGCGGACTTGATGACGATCATCGAGAAAAAAGGGCGGGATCTACGCCGCAAGAAGATGGTGATTTCGTGGGCATACGCCGCTTCCTATCAAAAACCCATGTCAGTTCCCCAATCGTTGATCCTGCAGATGCCGCGCTTTGGCATGGATGTCGTCCTGGCTCATCCGCCTGAATTCAGGTTGATGCCGGGTATAATGGAGCAGGCTCAAGAGCAGGCGCGCAAGTTCAATGTGGGTCTTGAAGTGGTTGATGACATGGATGCAGCGTTCAAAGATGCGGATATTATTTACGCCAAATCCTGGGGCGCCATGGTACACACGCCGGATGCCGAGGAAGGCGCTAAGATCATCAAGAAGTATGAAAGCTGGATCATGGACGAGCGCCGCATGAACCTAGCCAAACCGGATGCCATTTACATGCACCCGCTACCGGCAGACCGCAACATAGAGGTAACCGACGGTGTGATTGATGGTCCTCACTCAGTAGTTTACGATGAAGCCGAAAACCGCATGCACGCACAAGAAGCGGTGATGGCTCTTACGATGAGTTAATCAAATCTATAAAGAAAAGGATATATGTAGACATGACGAAGAGGTTGGCAGTTGTTGCAGTTGGTGGTAATTCGCTAATCCTTGATCCGAAAAGGGTAACTGTTGAGGATCAATATTTGGCCGCGGCTGAAACCGCGAAGCACATCGCAGATATGATCGAAGCAGGTTGGGATGTTGCTATCGGACACGGCAATGGTCCGCAGGTGGGATTCCTGCTGCGCCGCTCTGAGATTGCTCACAAATATGAGGGGATGCATGAAGTTCCCCTCGACACGTGTGGCGCGAACACCCAGGGCTCGATCGGCTATTGGATCCAACAGGCTTTGCAGAATGAATTGGTTCGCCGTGGCATCAAAAAGCCTGTGGCGACTGTAGTCACCCAGGTGAAAGTGGATGTAAACGATACTGCTTTCCAGCATCCCACCAAGCCGATTGGTGGATTCATGGATGAAGCAGAAGCCAAGAAGCGCGAAGCGGAACTGGGCTGGAATATCGTTGAAGATTCCGGGCGCGGCTGGCGGCGTGTTGTTGCATCTCCGATCCCGGTGGAAGTGGTAGAGATCGAAGCTGTGCGCGCATTGATCGCTGCCGGTGTGGTCGTTGTCACCGTAGGTGGAGGTGGCATCCCGGTGATTGACAACGGCGCGGGTGGCTGTGAGGGCGTGGCTGCGGTCATCGACAAAGACTATGCCTCAAGTTTGCTTTCAACACTGATCAATGCTGACCTGTTTGTCATTTCGACAGCGGTTGAAAAGATCGCCATCAACTTTGGCAAACCTGACCAGAAGTGGCTGGACCGCATGACCCTGGCCGAAGCAAAAGCTTATCTTGCAGAAGGTGTACATTTTGCCAAGGGTTCCATGGCTCCAAAGATCCAGGCGATCATCAATTTCCTCGAAGCCGGCGGTAAGGAAGCCCTCGTGACAAACCCCGAGAATATCGGTCGGGCGTTGCGCGGCGAAACCGGCACTCGCATCGTGCGCGAGTAAATCGAATCGATTTCAAGAAGAAGAGCTTTACCTGTCGATAGTGTAAGGCTCTTCTCGTTTTTTTAAGGTTAAAGGCGTGTTTTTCAATATTATTTGTTGCTGCATCGTGTAAAATTATTGTATTCATTCACTTTTATACTCAAACGCGCAAATTAAACACGTTTGAATTTCACTTTTCATCTTCGAAAGGAGGTGCCAGTAACCCAGGTTTGCATTTTGTGGTATGTTGTTCGTCGTCCCAACAATCTGAGAGCTTATTACCAGGAGAAGAGAATATGTTTTCTAAAAAGATTTGGTTTATGGTTTCAATATTGATGGTTGCTGTTCTGGCACTTTCTGCTTGCGCGACACCAGCCCCGACAGAAGCTCCGGTTGTCCCGGAAGCTCCTGCAACCGAAGCTCCTGCTGCAACAGAAGCACCGGCAGCTACCGAAGCACCCGTGGTTACTGAAGCCCCGGTCGTAGCCCCTGTGATCGGACTGTTGCTTGTTGGACCTGCCAATGACGCAGGTTGGAGCCAGGCGCATTTTGATAGCATGTCCTATGTGCAGGAAAAAATTCCCGGAACCGAATTACTTTATCTGGAGAATGTGTACACCGGTTCAACCGCGCACACGATGACCCCCTCAGAACTCGCTGCAGACATGGCAGCAAAAGGCGCAAAGGTGGTCATTTTCAACTCGGATGATCAAAAAGATCACGCCATCAAGTTCGCCCAGGAGAATCCGGAAGTGTTCGTGATCCACGCTTCTGGTGATACCGCTTGGAAAGAGGGAAAGAATTACATCGATCTGCCCAACATGAAGAACATCATGGGCAGAATGGAATACGGCAAGGCGATTGCCGGTTGTGCAGCTGCCCTGACCACGCAAACCGGTAAGATCGGTTTCCTTGGTCCATTGATCAACGATGAGACGCGTCGTTTTGCGGCTTCCTCTTACCTCGGCGCCAAGTACTGCTGGGAAAAATATCTTGGAAAAGATCCGGCTGATCTTGAGTTCAAAGTGACCTGGATCGGTTTCTGGTTCAACATCCCCGGTGTCACGCTTGACCCGACACAGGTAGCCGACGATTTCTATAACACCGGCTATGATGTGATCATCAGCTCGATCGACACCACTGAAGCTGTGACCGAAGCCAAGAAATTCTTCGCAGACGGCAAACAGGTATGGGCTGTTCCTTATGACTATGCAGGTGCCTGTGAAGGCGCGGATGATGTCTGCCTGGGCGTTGAGTATTTCAACTGGGGTCCCTCCTATGTAAAAGCAATCAATTCCGCCATGGACGGTACCTGGGAATCCAGCTTCGAGCTGGTTGGTCCAGATTGGGCTGATATCAACAACCGCGACACATCAGCAGTCGGCTTCAACAAGGGTGCAGCCCTTTCAGCTGACAACGCTACACTAATTGACCAATTCATTGCCGAACTGGGTGGTGGATTGAACCTGTGGACAGGTCCCATCAATTTACAAGACGGAACTCCTTACCTTGCTGACGGTGAGGTTGGTACAGACTTACAGGTCTGGTACCTGCCCCAATTACTGGAAGGCATGGAAGGACAGAGCGAGTAATATTCAAACATGGCGTGGGGGAAGGATTCTCTTCCCCCACGCTTTTTCTTATTGAGGATGAAGCGTGAAGATTACACTCCAACACATCGACAAATCATTCGGAAAAGTTCACGCAAATGATGATATTAACCTGACGATCCCTTCCGGCACCATCCAGGGTATTTTGGGGGAAAACGGCGCGGGCAAGAGTACGTTAATGAAGATCCTCACCGGTTATTACCAGGCGGATGGGGGGGATATACTGCTGGATGATGTGAAGGTAAAGATAGCTTCTCCTGCAGACGCTGTACTAAGGGGGATCGGTATGCTGCACCAGGATCCGCTGGATTTTCCGCCAATGAAAGTGATTGATAACTTCCTGTTGGGGACAAAGGGTGGATTGTTCCCGAAACGGCAGGAAGTTGAAAAAGAGATCGTCAGACTATCCAATGAATTTGATTTTCAGATCAATCCCGACGCTTTTGTCGAAACAATGACCGTCGGTGAGCGCCAGCAGCTCGAGATCTTGAGACTGCTCTGGTTGGGGGTTAAGGTGCTCATTCTCGACGAACCTACCACAGGCATATCCGCGAATCAAAAAGAAAAATTGTTTGCCACACTGGTCAAACTTGCTGCACAGGGGCTGACAGTGATTTTTGTTTCGCATAAACTTGAAGAAGTGGAACTTTTATGCAGCAGGGTGGCCGTTTTTCGCCAGGGCAAGCTGGTGGGGGAAGTGGAACCACCGTATAAAACAGATCAATTTGTGTACATGATGTTTGGAAAATCAGTAGAGACGGGCGAGAAAACCTCGTTTTGCAAGGAAGACTCCTACATTAAACTGACCGGAATCGGCATTGAAGATTACCGCTTGCATATTAAGAACATCAATCTCGAAATCAAATGCGGAGAGGTGATCGGGCTGGCGGGCATGGAAGGTTCCGGACAGCGTCTTTTTCTGCGCATGCTGGCTGGTTTGATGCGGCCGGTGAGTGGCAAGATCTCGTTTGACGAAATTGATTTCACAGGTAAAAATTACCTGGCCTTTCAAAAAGCCGGTGTTGCCTACCTTCCTGCCTCCCGGTTGGAAGAAGGACTGATCACGGGCATGACCTTAACCGAGCATTTCATCCTTTCTGAGGAACACCACGAGCTTTTTGTTGATCAGAAAACGGCGATTGACCTCACCGAGGAAAGGATCAGAGCGTTTTACATCAAAGGCACGCCAACAAGCCAGATCGAACAACTTTCCGGTGGAAACCAGCAGCGCGCATTGCTGGCATTGCTGCGAAACAAATTGCGCTTGATTCTCATGGAGCATCCGACACGCGGACTCGATATTGAATCTGCAATTTGGATCTGGTCCAGGATGAAGGAACGCTGTAAGGATTGCGCCAGCATAGTCTTTACCTCTTCCGACCTGGATGAGATTTTGCAGTACAGTGATCGGATCCTGGTGTTTTTTGGTGGTCTTGTTTCACCGCCGCTTGATGCAAAATCCTCCTCCGTTGATGAACTGGGTCAGCTGATTGGTGGTAAAGGTTGGTAATTACTTTATTAGGAGTTACTGGATGTCATCGCAAACACCTGCTGTAAAGACTCCCGCGAGCGGTCGAAAAATTGGTTTGCTGGATTTCGGCATCCGCCTTTCGGCAGTCGTTCTCGCATTTGTCTTTACATCGTTGATACTTTTACTTGTTAAAGCAGATCCCCTCGAAGCGTATAAAAACATTTTTATTGGCGCATTCGGGACGACCATAAAGTTCACCTCGGTTGTGGCTTCGTGGGTGCCGCTCGTCATCGCCACCTCCGGATTGCTTTTTACATTTACCGCCGGTTTGTGGAACATCGGCATGGAAGGGCAGATTGTATTTGGTTCGGTGTTTGCAGTCGGTGCCTTCCGTTTGTTGGATAATACCGCCATGGATCCATCGCTGGTAATCTTTATTGTTTTTATCGCCGGTGCCCTGGGAGGTATCCTGTGGGCGTTATTGCCGGGTTTGATGAAAATATATGGCGGCGTCAATGAGATTTTTGGCGGCCTGGGATTGAATTTTGTTGCCAAGACGGTCGCCATCTGGTTGATCTTCGGTCCCTGGAAACGCCCCGGAGTGGCGTCAGGCAGCGGCACGGAGTGGATCGATATCAAGTACAGGCTTGCCACCCTTCCGGGCACAAACCTGAGTCTGACCATCCTGATCATTGCGGTCATCATCGCGATTCTCACAGCGATCCTGTTGAAAGGCACTCATTTTGGTCTGAAGCTTAAAGCGATTGGCAAGAACGACAAAGCTGCCTACTTGCTGGGCATACCGACGACACGATACTTTCTAATGGCCTTTGGCATTTGCGGCTTGTTTGCCGGCATCGCGGGTGCCATCCTGGTCACCTCCAAACAGTACAGCCTCATTCCTGACGCGGGTTTTGGCTACGGCTTCTTGGGGCTTTTGGTCGCCATGCTGGTCAATTATCACCCCATTTGGAGCTCGGTCGTGGCAATCTTCTTTGCTGCGCTGAGCATCGGAAACACGCAGCTTCAGTACATGGGACTGAACACATATTTTGCGGGTGTGCTGCAGGGGATCCTCGTGTTGTTCGTTGTTCTGGTCGACGGCATGCGAAAACGTCTGGTCAGAAAGCGTAGGAGTTGAAAACATGGACATAGCCATCCTGACCACACTGGCTGGAATTGTTGAATATGCCGTTCCTGTGCTTTTTGCATCGATCGGTGAGAACATCACAGAAAAAGCGGGATTAACCAACCTGTCTGTTAACGGTACGATCATCCTCGCCTCGATGGGCGGGTTTGTGGTAGCGCTGAANNACCTTGAAACAATCGCAGGTCGCCATCGGGTTTATTCTCGCACTGCTTTGCCGTGACCTGGGTTACTTTCTTGGCGCACCCTACACCAACAAACCAGGCATTTTTCTATCAAAAGTACCCATCCCGGGTTTATCCGAAATCCCCATCATCGGACCCATCTTCTTCAACCACTCCCTCGTGGTTTATGCCTCTTACATTTTTATTATTATCACGTTCATTTTCATGTATAAAACACGCCCCGGCCTCATGCTGCAGGGGATTGGCGAAAGACCCACTGCGGCTTTTGCCCGTGGTGCGAATGTAAAAGCCTTGCGTTATTTCTACACCATCCTGGGCGGAGCGCTGGTAGGGCTTGCTGGTCCAATGTACTCGCTGGCAGTCAAGATTGGCTGGGCTGGACAACTCTCCGGATTGGATGGGGTTGGTTGGATCGCTCTGGCGATCACGATTTTTGGCGGCTGGAATCCGTTGAAAGTGGCCTTCGGGGCTTACCTGTTTGGCGGATTACAGCAGTTGGGCATTACACTGCAATCTTCCACGGATATCCCCATCCAGATCCTGCAGGCCGCACCATTCCCGCTGATGATCTTTACGCTGCTCCTGGTCAATGTTGGACGCGCAGAGTGGGTGGAACGTGAGTTGGCAGCCATGCCTGAAAAACCCCGCAAGGTCCTTTCAAAGATCCTGCGGTCTCTGCGTACTTCTCCGCCTGCGTCCTTGGGAATTCCATTTGAGAATGAATAGGGAAGGGCACCATGAATAATTTTTTCGGTTACAAGTGTTCGCTGTGTAATTCCGAGTTCCTGCCTGTATCCATCATTTATACCTGTCCGAGTTGCGGGGGCAACCTTGATGTTGTTTGGGATTATGCCCGGACGAAAAAGAAATATCATCCCGAAGACATCACTTCAAGAGCCGAGAATTCTCTGTGGCGATACGCACCGCTGCTTCCGGTACCCGATCCGGGTGGTGAAAAGACACCCATTCACGCTGCAGGATGGACCCCGATCTTTCAAACAGATCGTCTAGCAACTCAATTGGGGCTGCAGCATCTTTGGGTGAAGGATGAGGGTAGAAATCCAACCGCATCGTTCAAGGACCGGGCTAGCGCGATCGTGGTAGCCCGGGCGCGTGAGATTAAGGCGGAAATCATCGTTACTGCCTCAACCGGGAACGCCGGTGCAGCGCTGGCAGGAATGGCTGCAGCCGTCGGGCACAAAGCGGTCATTTTTGCCCCTAAAACAGCTCCTCCCGCCAAGATCGCTCAATTGCTTGTGTATGGCGCCCGCGTAATTTTGGTAGACGGCAACTATGACGCAGCCTTTGACCTGACGATTGAAGCGTCTAGAGAATTTGGCTGGTATTGCCGCAACACAGGTTACAACCCCTTCACGGCAGAAGGTAAAAAGACAGGTGCTTACGAGATATGGGAGCAGCTCGGGTTGACGCAAAAGGAAGGGGATAAGCCGCTTTGTGTTTTTGTTTCGGTTGGAGATGGCAACATTATCAGCGGGTTGCACAAGGGATTCAAGGACCTGCAAAAATTGGGCTGGCTGGAGACAATGCCACGCCTGTTCGGTGTGCAATCGGAACTTTCCTCGGCAATCGCCAACGCTTACGATGCGAAAACTGAAACAATTACCCCGGTCGCCTCAACCACACTGGCGGATTCGATCAGCGTTGACCTGCCACGGGATGGGGTGCGGGCTGTACGGGCAGCTGTTGAAACCAACGGCGCATATCTTAAGGTGACCGATGCTGAGATCATTTCCGCGATCGCTGACCTTGGTGTAAATGGCATATTCTCTGAACCGGCGGGTTCCACAGCCCTGGCTGGATTGAAGAAAGCCTTGGCGGAAGGCATCATTGATGCGGAAGACCCGGTTGTGGTGATTAACACTGGAAATGGTCTGAAGGATGTCCGGGCGGCAATGATGGCGGTACCAAATGCGGCTATAATTGAACCGAGCATGACGGCATTACGCAAATTACTGGACAAAGGCCCGTAGCATGAAACCTGTTTTTTCAATCATCGCACCAGTATTCAACGAGATCTGTTGCCTTGATGCGCTTGTCGAGCGTGTTGCCAGGGTGATGGATCAGACTGGTGAGGTCTGGGAACTGGTGCTGGTTGATGATGGATCCACGGATGGTTCAACAGAGAAGATTAGAGAGCTTGCCAGTGGGGACTCACGCGTGCGTCCTGTGATCTTTGCCCGGAATTTCGGGCACCAGATTGCCGTAACCGCCGGACTGGACTACTCACGCGGGGACGCGGTGGTGATCATTGATGCTGATCTACAGGATCCCCCGGAAGTTATCCTGGAACTGATCCAAAAGTGGCGCGAAGGGTATGAGGTGGTTTATGCGCAGCGCTCGGAGCGCGAGGGCGAAACCTGGTTTAAACGGCTCACTGCTTCACTTTTTTACCGTACCATTTACCGGATTACCGATGTAAAGATCCCCCTGGACACGGGAGATTTTCGCCTGCTTGACCGCAAGGTGGTAGAAGTTATGAATTCCATGCGGGAACGGCATCGTTTCCTGCGCGGTATGTCAGCATGGGTGGGGTTTCGGTCCATCGGTGTGCCATACAAACGAGCTGCCCGCTTCGCGGGGACTACAAAATACCCTTTTAAGAAAATGTTGAAACTGGCATTGACGGCTGTTACAAGCTTTTCCTATGTGCCGTTGCAAATTGCCATGTGGGTGGGATTCATCTCTGCCGGTATCGCCATCCTGGCTATTCCGGTAGTAATCATTCTTCGGCTGATCGGTTCGCAGTTCTTTTTCGGACAGGCAACCACCCTGATCGCTGTATTGTTCCTGGGTGGCGTGCAGCTGATCTCCCTGGGGATTCTGGGTGAATATGTGGGCAGGATTTACGACGAAGTAAAAGGTCGCCCGCTTTACATCGTCAGTGAAGCACCGGATAATTCGCACAATCAATAACAACAGGAGATACTAATGGCAAAGATCGATCTGACTGTGATTAAGGACCGCCAGGAACGCGCAATACAGAGAGCCAGGGAACGCAACATCATCATCCCAACCTTTGCCCAGCAACGCAACCCGGAGCTCATCCCTGCAAAGATCAAAGAGGAGCTGAAGGGGATTGGCTTGTGGGATATCCATCCACGCAACCTGTTCCGGATCACCTGGAAGAATGAACCGGCAGCATTCGGCGGTGGTTTTGGTGGCGTCAATTACATTGAGCTTCCCTCCAGCCTCACTGGAACGGACGCCCGTATTTTCGCGCTTGTTGGAAAATGGTTCCCGACCGGTGCACACAAGGTCGGTGCAGCATTTGGCTGCCTCGTACCGCGCCTGGTAACAGGGCAATTTGAACCGACAACCCAGAAAGCGGTCTGGCCTTCAACGGGTAATTATTGCCGCGGCGGTGCTTATGATTCTGCTTTGTTGGCATGTAATTCCATCGCGATTCTTCCTGAGGGAATGAGTAAAGAGCGTTTTGAGTGGCTCGAGAAGATCGCTGGTGAGGTGATCGCCACACCCGGCAGTGAATCGAATGTGAAAGAGATTTTTGACAAATGTTGGGAATTACGCAAATCGGGCGAAGATCTGATGATCTTTAACCAGTTTGAAGAATTTGGTAATTACCTCTGGCATTATGAACTGACCGGGCATGCCATGGAAGAAATCCTCACGCAGGAAATGAGGGCAGGGGATGAGTTCAGAGGAATTGCCCTCACAACAGGTTCTGCCGGTACCATCGCCTGCGGAGATTACCTTAAGCAGAGGTACCCGACGATGAAAATAGCTGCCAGTGAAGCTTTGCAGTGTCCGACGCTCCTGCAAAACGGTTTTGGAGCACACCGTATCGAGGGGATTGGTGACAAGCATGTACCTTGGATCCATAACGTCAAAAACACCGACCTGATCACGGCGATTGATGATAACGATGTAGTAAAAATCGTGCGTTTGTTCAATGAGCCTGAAGGAAAAGCCTACCTGGCCAAGCAGGGTGTTCCGGAGAGCGTAATCTCCAAATTGGATCTGATGGGATTCTCAGGGATTGCCAATATGCTTTCCGCGGTTAAGATGGCAAAATACTATGGGATGACCAACAAGGATGTGCTTCTCGTTGTATTGACCGATTCGATGGAACTTTACAACACACGTATTGATGAGTACAGAAAAGATTTCGGACCGTTTACAATAACTGACGCTGCCGAAGCGTACGCAGCCAGCCTGATGGGCGAATCCACCGACAACATGCTTGAATTATCCGAATTTGAGCGCAAGCGGGTGCACAATCTGAAGTATTACACCTGGGTGGAACAGCAAGGCAAAACTTACGAAGAGATCCTGGCGCAATGGGACGATCCGGATTACTGGACCGGATTCCAGGGGCAACTGGATGAAATGGACGCTTTGATCAACGAATTCAATGATCGTGTCGGATTGCTTTAAGATCACTCTTTTCAACCTGGAGTCAAAAGGCTCCAGGTTGATTGTTTAAAATACCACCTTGAGAGGTCTGACCAATTTATGATCCTTCCACCGGACACACTCATTCTGGTTTGTTACTTACCTGCAGTAAAAGACCTGGATATGGCCAGGATGTTGGGTTGGTATCGAATTCCTCTCAAATCTGCTCCCAAAGTGATAGAAGTGGACTACCTGGCGTTTTACCAGGGGAAAAATTTTGGCGAAGCGCACCGCTGGCAGGTGGAATACTTCGCGGAGTATCGCGGTCACGAACTCACCACACGAGGGGAATTACTGCGAGATGAGAAAGAGCATCCGCGTGCGCAAGAAGAGTATTACAAAGTTCAAATAGGTCCGCTTCAACGTCGTTCAAATCCGATCATGACCAAGGAGTGGAAAAGAATCACGTTTCTTTACACGACAGGTAATTTGTTCAACAGCGCTGCAAGCGTCAATGATCTAGTTGTCCGTAATGAGGAACGGGAAATCCTGTGGAAAACCTTGCGTGAACGGGCACAAAATACTTTGTATGGCAAATCTGATAATTCCGGAATTCCGCAGATCGATCCTGCGTTTATCGAGATGATCCTTGGATTAAACGGATCTCTACCCGATGTAAACCTGGAAGATTATTAAGCAATATAGATAAACTGGTAGAATAATTGTGAGCGGTGCATGTTTGATTATGTTCCGCAAGGAATTGTGCATATGAGAACTCTAATTCGTAATGGTTTAATCATATCTCCTGATACCACCAAAGCTGATGACATCTTAATCGAGGATGAGAAAATTACCAGGGTTGAACCAGAAATATCGGTTGAACCAACTATGGATGTCATCGACGCAAGCGGTCAGTTCATTCTGCCGGGTGGGATCGATGTTCACGTTCATCTTGACCTGCCCATGTTCGGTACTGTATCGAGCGATGACCATTACACGGGCACAAAGGCAGCTGCATTTGGCGGAACCACCACCGTGATTGATTTTGTTTCGCAGGATTCTGATGTCCTGTTGACCTGCGTGGCAGATCTGCGCCGAAAAGCGGATGAGAAGGTAGCAGTGGATTATGGTTTACACATGAACATAACCCACCTTACACCCGAGGTGGAAGCACAAATTCCGCATTTGGTTGAAGCAGGAGTGACGAGCTTAAAGGTTTTTACCGCGTATAACAACCGGTTGCGACTGGCAGATAGCGATATTCTAAGGGTATTACGCATTGCCCGGGATAATGGGCTGCTCACGATGCTGCATGCGGAGAACGGTGATGTGATCGATCTGCTTGTAGAAGAAGCATTACAGAATGGACATACCTCACCGATCTGGCACGCCCGCACCAGGCCAGCCTGGGGTGCGGTGGAGGCAGTGCTGCGCGGGGCAGCGCTTTCGGCTATGGCGAATGCGCCTCTATACATTGTACACATGAACGTGGCTGGTGAAGTGGATATGCTGGAATATGCCCGTAGCAAAGGTTTACAGGTGATGGGCGAAACCTGCCCGCAATATCTGCTCTTCACCGAAGCAGATCTGGAAAGGCCGGATGGTGTGAAATGGATCTGCTCACCGCCATTACGAACTCAAAGAGATCAAGAACGATTGTGGGATGGCTTAAAGAAGGGCATCCTCCAGGTGATCGCTACTGATCATTGCCCCTTTTATTTTGACGGAACAAAACCGCTGAATTACGAGGGGGTGAAAGTCACCATACCCGGTAAGGAGCTGGGCGACGGTGACTTTACCAGAATTCCTAATGGATTGCCAGGTGTCGGAGATCGCCTACCCGTGCTCTGGAGCGAAATGATCTCTACCGGAAAATTTACAATCAATGAATTCGTTGCGCTAACAAGTACCAACCCGGCGAAAATTTTTGGTCTGTATCCTCAAAAAGGAACACTATCACCGGGTTCTGACGCGGATATCGTAATTTGGGATGCCAACAAGAAGATCACGTACGGCAGGGCATATTCACAGCAGCGCACCGATTACAACCTGTACGAAGGCTGGCCTTTGGTTGGATTTCCAGTCCGTGTGATCTCCCGCGGGCGCACCGTGGTTCAGGATGAAAAATGGCTTGGGGCAGCCGGGGCGGGGCGGTTCCTGCACCGGAAAACTTTCACGAACCTGGTATAGAGTCCGCTGATGTTGTCACTCGTCCCGGTATTGATTTTGTTGATCGCTGTCGTCGCCATACTGGTGCTCGGCTTGATCAAATTCCGCGTGGGCACGATCTGGCTGGTGGGAGCCGTCTTATCTTTCGGTGCCTGGTTATCAATGATTCCTATTGCGTTTATCAAACCGGCACAGGTTGAGATCACAAACTGGCTGCCTGATCCATTCGGTTTTCAATCCCTCGTGTTTTTCTACACACCACAAAATTGGATCATTGGATTTCTGCTTCTTTCATTACTGGTGGCGGTGATCTTTTCAGAGGCCAAGTACCTGGATACGCCGAATTACTTGCTGAGACTTACCGGTTCCATGCTTTTAACCGTTTTTGGATTGTTAGCTATTCTATCCCACTCAATCCTCGCTTTTATGCTCACCTGGTCATTGATCGACCTGTTTGAATTTGGTGCATTAGCTGTGTTGATCGGAAGACCAAAAAGTCAAGGTTCAGCTGCCACTTCAGTCCTCTTTCGCGCAATTGGCATTCTGTTATTGGTCATCTTTGTCTCCATCGCTCCTGTAGATCCTGCCACCGGATCATTTCCAACGCTTTCACCACAATTGTGGTGGTTGTTGATCTTCCTGGTGTTATTCAGAATGGGAACGCTGCCGCTCTATCAACCTTATATTGACGCTCCGGTTTATCAACGCGGGATCATTTCGCTGATACGCTCTTTACCCATGATGACCGCCTTCGCATTTATCACTTACATTTCCCGTACTGGCACACCTCCTATCAATACAGGATTCGTTTATGGAATACTAACCATCGCCATTTTTTATGCATCGATTGCATGGTTCAGTGCTGCAAACGAGATCAAGGGGAGACCTCACTGGCTCTTCGCTATGGCAGGCTTCGGTTTGGCAACTTTGCTTACCGGAGAAATCGATTCAATCCTCGGCATTACCGTGGTACTGGTCGCGGGGGGATCTGGATTGTTTTTGTACTCCCCACGGATGAGCAGGATAAATCCTTTCATTGCACTACTGGTTGCCGGTCTACTTGTCATACCCTATACCCCATCGGCAGCCTTTTCAGGGCTTTTTTCCAGTTCGGCGCCTTTATTCCTCAGGATTCTGTGGGTCATTAGTTATGCGATCCTGGTCGCTGGTATTATCAAACATGCGATGCGGCGGGCAGAAAAAGCTGAAAACTCCGAACCGTGGATGCTGCTTTTTCACACCATAGCACTGTATTTCATAGCCGCAGCGCCCTGGTTGATCATTGGCATCTTTTTCCGAGACCAAGTCGATTACATCAACTGGTGGCCATGGATCACAACGCTTGTGTTGGTCAGCATTTTTCTTAGCGCATATGTTTTGTTTTCCAGGAGGATCATTTTCTTTCGTAACAGGCATGGTAGAGTTTTCGGAACTATTGAAAAGACAGTGAAAATTCTCGGTGATCTCCTGAGGTTCACTTGGATTGATAAGTTCCTGTCTTCTATTGGTTTCCTTATTGAAAAAGGCGTGCGTCTTTTCGCCAGGGTGCTTGAAGGAGACGGTGGTGTTCTCTGGTCCTTCCTGTTTATCGTCCTTCTTCTCTCTTTACTGCTTGTTCAGCAGGCGCCCTGATGGAAAACTGGATCAACTATTTAAGCGTGGTCGTGTTGTTGGTCGGCTTGTTTTGGCTGCAACTCTCAGATTCCCGGAAATCGATCGTCATCGCATATAGTGTGGTCGTTCTGATGGTATTTTCGATCAACATCCAATTCTGGACCTTCGGGTTCGCGCTGAGCAAGCTGATCACCGCCATCATGGCGATCGTGGTGATGTCCCTTGCTCCGGATACCAGTCAGCAGGTGGAATTTCGCAGCAACCGGACCGGTAGAGTTTTCCGGGGGTTGGGGCTTGCTTTCTGCCTGCTCCTGGTCATTTTTACATTGAACAAAACGACTGCATACCTATCACTCAGTGTCGATCAAACATTACCGGCTTTAGCAATCCTGTTCTGCGGTTTTCTCATGCTGGGGGTATCGCGCGAACCGTTCAAGATCATCGTTGGTCTATTAACGATCCTGGTGGGTTTCGAGATCCTCTATGGCGCGATCGAACAATCGCTGCTGGTAAATGGCTTGTTGGCGGCGGTTTTTCTGTTGATCGCGGTCGTTGGCTCGTATCTCATTCTCCCTCCAGAAACCGAGGATGAGCAATGAGCGCACCCGTGTTGTGGATCATTTTCCCGATCGTTGCTTCGGCCATTTTACTTTTCCTGGTTCGATATCCGCGGGTATTGAAAATCTCTGGCATTGTGATCAGCACAATCCTTGCGCTCACTGCCATTCTGCAACCAATCGGCAATGTGTTACGGATTGGGAGCCTTTCAGTCGATATCACATCGATCATGTATATTTTTGGGCGCTCTCTCCTGCTGGAAAACACTGATCGCTTTGCATTGAGCCTGATCTATTCCACCTTGCTCATTTACCTGCTGGCACTGGATGTCAGATCGGTACCGGCGAAATTTGTCCCGCTTTCGCTAGCAATTACTGGCCTTCTCATTGCCGCGCTGGCGGTTCAGCCGTTCCTCTATTCTGCTGTGCTTGTTGAATTGGCAGTGCTGCTGATGATCCTGATGGTCAAAGAAAAATATCACCAGCCGGAATCTGGAATCATCCGCTTCCTCGTTTATCAGTCACTGGCCATGCCTAGTATTTTGTTCGCCGGCTGGATACTGGGAGGAAACCAGGCCAGTGTTTCGGATGAAGCGCGATTGCTTAGTGCGGTCGTATTCTTGCTGATCGGTTTTTCAATATGGCTGGCGGTGTTTCCTTTCCACTCCTGGTTACCGCAGTTTTCCCAGGCAATCCATCCCTACTTATTCAGTTTTCTTTTTAGCCTGTTTCCTGTAATCTCATTGTTGATCATCATGAATTACATTTCGAGCTTGCTCTGGTTAAGGTCAGCTGCCTACCTCACTCCTGCGTTGACAGTGGTTGGGGTGATCATGGTGGTTACGACTGGCATCCTGGGTAGTGTGGACAAAGATCTCAAACGCCTGTTAGCCTATACAGTGCTTTTGGAGACAGGTTTTTCCCTGCTTATGCTAAGTATTCGGTCAGAGCAGGGAGTACAGCTACTTTACCAGTCATTCATTCCGCGCATCCTTAGCCTGGCTTTGCTGGGTTTTTCGCTGGCTGTGGGCTCCAACCACGGGATTATCCTCACCAATGCCGGAATGAAGGGAATGGGGAAGAAACTACCTTTTGCGACGACCGGTATTTTGATTTCTTTGATTTCGATCACTGGATTTCCACTTTTCGCAGTTTTTCCAATCCGTTTTGAGTTGTTAACCCAGCTAGGTCAGACCTCCAGTTCCTCGTTAATCTGGATAGCATTAGGATTAGCGGGCTTTCTGGTTGGCGTCGTAAAATTATTCATGATGTTGACCGCACCTGACAGGGAAAAACCGGAAATTAACGAGAAAATATCAGAGATTGTGATCATCGGACTTGGTGTTTTATTTCTGATCCTTTTCGGTCTGTATCCACAACTGACAGGGTTAATGATTAAACCATTTTATGCAGACATCCCTGTGTTATGGTAAAGTTGCGATCACTGAGAAAGAAAGGGCTCTAATATGGAAAATGATGAGATCCAAAAAAGGTTTGAGTATCTGGATGCAGAGCGCCGGAAAGATAGACAGGCGATTGCTGATCTGCTTGAACAGGTATCCTCACTGCAAGAGATCATTACACAACAAAAACGTGAGATCAAGCACCTGACCGCAGAGGTAAAACGATCCACGATCAACCTGGTTCGTTATGAGGAATACGAAGAAGCGTTATCGAAATTGCGTGTTGATCTTTCTAAACCCGTTGTTGATGTGGAAAAGAAGATTAATTCTGTGGAAAGCACGCTTACAAGCCAGAGAAAAGAAGATCTTGAGGTTTACAAAACCAGGCTGCTTGAAATACAGAATGAGGTTAAATCGATCAACGAGCTGAAAAAGGATGTTCAATCCAAGATCGAAGATGATTACCACCTGAACCAGCGGATCGACGAGCTGGCAAAGCTGTTTCCCGACCTGCGGACAAAAGATGAGGAATTGCTACGGAGCATCAAGCTGGTTGAGGATAATTACCGCACTGAATCCAAACGGGTTTCTGACCTGACCATTGACCTGACTGCCATGCGCAAGAAGATCGAGGAAGAGAGAACCACCATTGATTCCCAGCGCGAATTTATCCGGAAGTTGGAAGGACAGATCAATGATCTGATCAGTCGCGAGCAGTTGCGGCACCAGGAACAGATCGCATTCATCGAGGTTCAATCCAGGCAGACAATAGATCGTGAAAGTTTCGTCAAAGATTGGCAGGAAAAGCTTGTGCAGCTCCAGGAATTAAGCAACCATGTGCAAGGGCAACTTGTCGATCTGCAGAATGTAAATCGTACGGTAAAAAAATCCCAATCTGAATTTGATGAGATTAATCAACGTCTTGACCGTCGTCTAAATGAGATCAGTGAAATGAACCGGCTGGTGGAGGAACGATTCAGGCAGGAGTGGATTGCGTTTAAGGCGGATGATCAAAAACGTTGGACCAATTACTCACTCAGCCAGGAGGAATCCATCCGTGAAGGTGATCGTGAGGTTGTGAAGCTGATCGAGCGGCTCACCAGCCTTGAGGACATCAGCCAAAAATTGATCGATGACATCCATGTGATCAACGAAGAAACGGAGAAACGCATTAAGAGCCTGCTTGGCGTGGCGAATGAGATACTCGGCTCTTATGAGCGATCGATCGGTAAAAGAGGTTAAGCGCGCTTATGCGGGTTATCGGTACTGCCGGACATGTGGACCATGGCAAATCGACCCTGGTGCGTGCCCTGACCGGGATCGATCCTGACCGCCTGAAAGAAGAGAAAAAACGCCAGATGACGATCGACCTGGGATTCACCTGGTACGAATCTCCGGTCGCGGGTACTGTGGGCATTGTGGACGTACCTGGACATCGTGATTTCATCGAAAACATGCTGGCCGGGGTCGGCGGGATAGATGCGGTTTTACTGGTGATCGCGGCAGATGAAGGCATCATGCCGCAAACCCGTGAGCACCTGGCGATCATTAACTTATTGGATATTAAAACCGGCCTGGTGGTACTCAGCAAAACCGACATGATCGAAGATCCGGAATGGTTTGACTTGATTGAGCTGGACATTCGCGAATACCTGGTGGGAAGCGTGTTGGAAAATGCCAGAATATTGCGTGTTTCAGCTGCAAAGGGAGAAGGATTGCCAGCGCTAAAACAGGCGATCGACGAAATTCTGGGCTCACTTGGACCGCGGGTGAATACCGGCAAGCCAAGGTTACCGGTCGATCGGGTGTTCTCCATCACCGGTTTTGGAACGGTGGTAACGGGCACCTTGGCAGGGGGAGCCTTTCGAGTCGACGACCAGATCGAAATTCTCCCCTCGCTGGAACGCGGACGAATCAGAGGCTTGCAAAGTCACAAGAAGCAGGAGACCGAAGTTTTTCCAGGCAGCCGCACGGCGATGAATCTCGGTGGTGTGGATATAACTTCAGTTAAACGCGGTGATACGATCGCTCATCCCGGCGATTTTGTTCCCACCAAGCGCATCGATGCCCGGTTGCAATTGGTTGTGGACGCTTCAGTGGGAATCAAACACGATGATGAGGTCAAATTATTCATTGCCAGCACGGAGACAACCGCCCGCATTCGTTTGCTTAAAAAGCAAAGCCTGAAAGCCGGAGATTGGGGATGGGTGCAGTTGGAATTGGAACATCCCATCGTGGCAGAAAAGGATGATCGTTTTATCATCAGGCGCATGTCTCCAGCGCAGACGATCGGCGGTGGTAGCGTGGTGGATCCCCATCCAAACCGGCGGCACAAGCTGAATGATGATCAGGTCATCTCACGGTTCGAATCACTTACCTCGCTGTCAAAACTGGATAAATTACTGGTATTAATCGGTGATCATCCATTCATCACCTTAACCGAGATTCTACAGCAGGCAGAAGAAACTGATCAAACAATCGAGATGCTGAAGTCGCTTGTCAATGCCGAAAAAGTGAAGCAGATCAAAGTAGATGATGCAGATGGAGAGAGATACCTGGACGGTTTTTACTGGCAGCACGTAACGAAAAAACTGCAGGACATATTACGCAATTTTCATGCAGAAAATCCACTGAAAAATGGCATCAGCTCGGATGAATTGATCCGGCGGTTGAGAATCCCCACGCATGAATTTGCTCCATTTTTTCAGGCCTGGAAGACGGACGGGTTGCTGATTGAGAAGGATGGATTTGTCGCCTTATCGGGTTTTGAGATCAGGTATTCTGTCAATCAAAACAAACGATTAACAGAGTTCTGGAACGTCATTGGTCAGGATCTTTTCAATCCACCCAACGTCAAGGATGCGCGCGCGGCATTGACAGATGAAGTGTATCAATCCCTTTTAGACCAGGGTCGATTGATCCAGCTCTCAGCGGATGTCTTCGTTCGGGTTGACGAATATAAAAAAATGCTGGAATTCGTGCGTATGGAATGCGGCAAAGGTGAATTGTTGACACTGGCGCAGTTTCGCGATCACTTTTCCACAAGCCGCAAGATCTCACAAGCATTTCTTGAACACCTTGATCGAAAAGGGATCACCGTGCGGGATGGTGAGGGGCGAAAGCTAAAAAAATAGTACAAACGTCATCATTAATGTTTATTGACAGCCGGCAGTTCAGCCTTTATAATTGCGTCTGCCTTTCAACCAGGCGGTTGTACCGCCAGGTTGTGAGAATTCCAACTTCCCCGCGGACTGGCGCAAATAGGCGCGAGGTAACGGTGAAGTGAAGATTGGAGAATCTTAAAAATGAAGTATGCGATAGTTGAAAGTGGCGGCAAGCAATACAAAGCCGTCGAAGGGGCTACGATCGATGTAGACCTGTTGGATGTGGAAGTTGGCCAGTTGGTCAAATTCGAAGAGGTTCTGCTGGTAGTTGAAGACGAAAATATCCAGGTCGGAACTCCATCGGTAAAGGGTGCTCAGGTTTCCTCCACTGTGGTTGACCACATCAAGGGTAAGAAGGTGGATACGTTCAAGTACTCTCCCAAGAAGAGGATCCGCGTGAAATCCGGTCACCGCCAGCGCTACACTCGTCTGAAAATTGAAACGATAGAAGTGGAGTAGGAAAGATGGCACATAAAAAAGGTGGTGGTTCCAGTCGAAACGGCCGCGACAGCAATGCGCAGCGGCTTGGTGTAAAGAAGTTTGCCGGTCAGGATGTCCTCTCAGGTAATATTCTCGTCCGCCAGCGCGGCACCAAGATCAAACCGGGCCTCAATGTCAAAGTCGGAACTGATGACACACTTTTCGCAGTCGCAGAAGGTGTCGTGGAATTTGAGACGCTGCCCAATGGGCAAAAACGGGTTCATGTGAAACCGGCTGTCTCCGAGTAAAAATATTTTTTACAAATCCGTCGCAATACGACAATTGTAAAAAGCCAATCAGGAAGGTCAGCGAGAATGAAAAAAGGAATTCATCCAACATACTATCCGGAAGCCAAGGTAACCTGTTCGTGCGGTAACACCTGGACCACCGGTTCAACCAAAAAAGAGATCCACACGGAAGTTTGCTCCAAATGCCACCCGTTCTTCACCGGGCAGCAGCAGCGCCTCATTGACATCGAAGGCCAGGTGGACCGCTTCTACAAGAAGCTGCAAGCCCGCCAGGACTATGTCGAAGGCAAGAAAGCTAAAATCGACGCAAAAACTTCACCGGATCGTTCGGTAAAAGAGATCGGTCTGACAGCCCGTGCTGCAGAAGCACTAGAAAAAGCCGGACTTGACAACGTTGGCAAGGTCCTGGAAAAACTCACGGAAGGTGAGGCTGCACTGCTTGCTGTCGAAGGTTTCGGACGGAAATCCCTAATCGACATGAAAAAAAACCTGCGCCAGATGGGGTACACACTGCCCTCAGCCGCTGAAGAGATCGTCGTTTAGTCATCCTGACTCAATCAATACCTCTGGTAATCACCAGGGGTATTTTTATTTATCCAAGATGGTGAGATTATTCTGATTTAAGGTAGAATCTAAGATATCCTCCGGAGGTTTTTTATGACGATAAAGACCGGTCATGTGGAAGTAATCTGCGGGTCGATGTTTTGTGGCAAGACAGATGAGTTGATCAGACGCTTGCGCAGGGCGACCATCGCCAGGCAAAAAGTGCAGGTGTTCAAACCTGCGATCGACGGGCGTTACAATCTGGAAAAGGTCACTTCTCACGCAGGTTCCGAATTTGATGCCACACCTCTAAATTCTTCGAAAGAGATACTGGAACAGCTGGCAGAAGAAACCACAGTGGTGGCAATTGACGAAGCCCAGTTTTTTGATGAAAACATCGTCAATGTGGTAGATGAATTGGCCTGTCACGGCATTCGGGTGATTGTTGCCGGGTTGGACCTCAATTTCAAAGGTGAGCCTTTCGGCTGTATGCCGGTGTTGATGGCGCGCGCTGAACAGGTGGACAAGTTACAGGCCATTTGCATGGTATGTGGTGAACCTGCCTGCCGCACCCAGCGGCTGGTTAACGGAAGACCAGCCCGGTACGATGATCCAGTGATCATTGTGGGGGCGTCTGAGCTATATGAAGCCCGCTGCCGCCTGCATCACGAAGTCCCAAGAGATTAGGTAACAAACGGAGGATGAATGCACGATTATAACGAATACCTGAGTGAAATTCTGATCTCCTCTGAGGCGCTGCAACAAAGGATCTCGGAACTGGGCGAGCAGATCAGCCGTGATTATAAGGACAAAGGCGACCTGGTGCTTGTCTGCATTTTGCGCGGTGGGGTTTTGTTCCTAACCGATCTCATGCGGCAGGTCTCCATTCCGCATGCCATCGAATTCATGGCAGTTTCATCCTATGGTGTGGGTGGACGAGAGGCTACCGGACAGGTGCGCATCACATTAGACCTGAACCTGGATATCTACAACAAGCACGTGATCCTGGTCGAAGATATTATCGACAGTGGTCACACCATCTCTGCGGTGATGGATTTCCTCGCTACACGACGTCCGGCAAGTATCAGCGTTTGTACGCTGTTGGACAAAGAGGATCGCCGGGAGGTTTCGGTACCGATCCGTTATCGAGGTTTCACGATTCCCAATAAATTTGTCTTTGGTTACGGATTGGATCTGGATGATTATTACCGTAACCTGCCCTTCATCGGGGTCGTTGACCTTGATAAGTATAATGAACTGAACAAAGGGTAAACTGGTGCACTTACCAGACATACTCACGCGATTAACAGAACCGGCTTCACCTGATCAACCGCTCTACCTGGTGGGTGGAGCGGTTCGTGATTTTCTTCTCGGTCAACCCTGCAAGGATTATGACCTGGTTGGACCTGGAGATGTGCGCGGGATTGCCCGGCAATTCGCCAACCAGGTTGGCGGTGCCTTTTACATTCTGGATGAACAAAGAAATACCTGCCGTGTTCTGGTCTACCAATCAGAAGGCTCAAGAACGATCATTGATTTTTCGGTTTTGCGCGGAAATTCAATTATCGACGACCTGGCAGAACGAGATTTCACAATCAATGCCATGGCGGTTGACTTGAGAAACCCTGACACGATCATCGATCCTTATAAAGGGGGGAGGGACTTACAGGAAAAGTGGTTGCGGCCTGTAAACCATACCAGCCTGCAGGATGATCCGCTGCGAACGATCCGGGGTATCCGTTACGCGGTTGCTCTGGGTTTGAAAGTGGAACCCCCGACCACAAAATTGATCGATAAGGCAGTTCCGGAGCTCTCCAGAATTTCAACGGAGCGCAAGAGGGACGAACTTTTCAAGATTCTCGATGGTGAAAAAGTTCATGTCGCGTTACAACTACTCCATCATTTTCAAGTTTTTGAGGGGTTACCGCTTCGTGTTCGTTTGGGTTTCATTGAAGCTCTGGACCAAAGTAGAGCATTGGGGGAGATGATCGGTGCCATTACCACGACCTCACCAACGCAGAAACAAGCGGCTTTTCACTCAACTTCGCTCATGCTGGTTTTCGGGCAATTCAAGCCAGCCATCCAGGATCATTTTTTTAGAGTGAATTCCTCCGGACGCAGTCGAAGAGCGCTGCTCCATTTGTGTGTCCTCCTTGATGGATCCAGCGGGTATTCCAAAAAGGAGATCCAGGATATCCTTGCGCTTTCGGTTGACGAAGCAGAGGTCATTGATGCCCATATCCGCTACCGTGAGTATTGTGATCAGGTAATAAGCGGGGACAGTCCGTCAGCGTTGGAAATTTATCGATTCTTCAAGGCAACCGGATCAACGGGAATCGACCTGGTTTTTTCTAGCCTGGCTGGTTATCGCGCCAGGATCGGGGCTGAACAGCAACAGCAGGAGTGGTTGAATCGTTTGGGCAACGCTGGTCAACTTGTGAAATCCTGGTTCACGCAACCAGAAGTGATCAGTCCGCTTCCCTTGCTTAATGGTGACGAGATTATTGACCAGCTTGATCTTGCCCCGGGTCCGCGGATCGGTGATTTACTGGAAACCTTGATCAGTGCGCAGGTGGAGGGGAAGATCAAGTCAAAAAACGACGCACTTGAGTGGCTAAAGAACCAGGAAGGATAAAAAAAGAACCGGCATGCGGTTCTTTTTTTATGCTGATTGCAGCGACACCAGCAAGCTGGGTTGTTCTTTTCGCCTCTGGTCAAACCGGCGCATGAGGTTATTGATGTGAGCGAGCAGTACTTCCCGGGAGGCTGGTTTGATCAGGTAGTCATCCGCGCCATCGTTTAATACTTTGGCAAGAGTCACAGGATCATCCAGAACGGATAGGATCATGATCGGCGCAGTGGTGATCTTCCTCAGTCCCCTGGTGGTTTGCAACCCATTGATGCCGGGCAACATGTAATCCAGCAGGATAATATCCGGAACAAACTCCTTGGCCAGCGCAAGGCCGGATTCGCCATTGCAGGCGTGATGAATCACGGCTTTTGTCGGAGACAGAAGCATCTCTAAAATTTCTGTACCAGCGGGATCGTCATCAATAATCAGTATTCGCATCTGTGAGACCTTTGCCATTTGCATAATTATCAAGCCGATTTTGAATTTTTTACCTTTCAATGTATTTACAACAGAATTGGAGCGATGTTGATTGGATGGAAGTGAAAATGTGACAATTATGATCGTAAAAGCGAATACGGTGTGGTAAAATTTATACTTCGAAAATAAGCCACCGTTTACCAGGTGGTTTTTATCATCTGTCTGGAGGAAAAATGGAAGAAAAGAAATGGGTTTACCTGTTCAACGAGATCGAACAGGTTGAACAATATGTAAAAAATGACTGGGAAGGTGTGAGAGGGTTGCTGGGCGGGAAAGGCGCAAATCTGGCCGAGATGGTCCGCATCGGTTTACCTGTTCCTCCTGGATTTACGGCTACCACCGAAGCTTGTAACGCTTACCAGGAGGCACAGAAATTTCCTGAAGGTATGTGGGAGCAGATGTTGGCGGCTTTGCAGAAGGTTGAAAAAGCCACTGGTAAGAAATTCGGCTCGGTGAAGAATCCCTTACTGGTCTCTTGCCGTTCAGGCGCGAAATTCTCCATGCCGGGGATGATGGATACGGTCCTCAATATTGGTCTCAACGACGAGACAGCCAAAGGCATGGTAAAGCTTACCCAAAATGAACGCTTTGTTTATGACTCTTACCGCCGACTCATCCAAATGTTTGGTTCAGTCGTACTCGGGATTGAAGATGAAGCCTTTGAGAAGCACCTTGAGGGTGTCAAACAGATCAAGGGTTACAAATTGGATACACAACTCACCGCCGCTGATCTAAAGGAAATGATCGAAGTCTTTAAGAAAGTGATCTTTGATCACAAAGGCTTTGAATTCCCGCAGGATCCGCTCGAGCAACTGAAGCTGGCAACCGAAGCCGTCTTCAAATCCTGGAATGGCAAACGGGCGGTGGATTATCGCCGCGCCACCAATATCCCGGATGATCTCGGAACAGCCGTAAACATCCAGACGATGGTATTCGGCAACATGGGTGATGATTCCGGTACTGGCGTAGCCTTTACCCGTAATCCTTCCACTGGTGAGAACAAGCTCTATGGTGATTATCTGCTGAATGCCCAGGGTGAAGATGTGGTGGCCGGTATTCGCAATACGGAAAAGATCGATAAACTTGGCAAGGATCTACCGGAAGCCAACAAGCAGTTCCTTGAGATCATTAAGAAACTGGAATTGCATTACCGCGATATGCAGGATGTGGAATTTACCATTGAACATGGCAAACTCTGGATGCTTCAATGTCGAAATGGCAAGCGCACCGCACTCTCAACAGTCAAGATTGCGATTGACCTGGCCAATGAAGGGATCATTTCCCGCGAGGAAGCGGTGATGCGGGTAACACCCGCTGATGTTGATACACTACTTCACCCCCAATTTTCAGCGGAGACGAAAGGCTATGCCATCAAGGAAGGCCGCCTCTATGCGACTGGTGTGAATGCTTCTCCAGGCGCCGCGGTCGGTCAGGTCTATTTTGACGCGGATACGGTGGAAAAACAGGGCAAAGAGTACGGCGAAGACACGATCATGGTACGTCCGTTCACCAAGCCTGATGATGTGCATGGCATGCTCGCCGCGAAAGGTATCCTCACCAGTGAGGGTGGTGCAACCTCACATGCTGCTGTAGTCGCACGTCAGTTTGGCGTACCTTGTATCGTGGGTGCTTCGTCTGTAAAGATCGATCTCGACAAGCGGATAATGACCGTGAATGGCAATGTGATCAAAGAAGGCGAGTGGATTTCCATTGATGGGACCACTGGTGAAGTGTTTACAGGTAAGTTACACCTGACCACTCCGAAATTTGAAGAGCAGATTGACCTGCTTAACCTGTTGGGTTGGGCGGATGCCATCTCTGCGACAGAGGGAATTCGCCAGGGGCCGAAAGGCTGGCCAACCAAAGGGTTGCAGGTTTGGGCAAACGCTGATTATCCTAAAGATGCTGAACGCGCGCGTTCCTATGGCGCGGTCGGGATTGGACTTTGCCGCACCGAGCATATGTTCTTTGAAACCGAACGCCTGCCGATCGTCCAGAGGATGATCCTGGCGAAGACCAGTGAGGAACGCACCGCTGCCCTGGATGAACTGCTGCCATATCAGCGCCAGGATTTCGAAGGTTTGTTCGAGGCGATGAATGGTTATCCGGTGATCATCCGGTTGATCGATCCCCCGCTGCACGAGTTCCTGCCCTCCGCGGATGAATTGCAGGCCAAGATTATTGCCATGCGCTTGAGCGGAGAGGGTTTGTCAAATTATGTATTGGGTCGGGGTGAACTTAAAGAAGCTGCTGACCTGAACACCATGCTGGATGCTGTACACTCGCTTCACGAGAGCAATCCAATGATGGGGATGCGTGGTGTGCGCTTGAGCATCTCCATGCCCGAGATCGTTGAAATGCAGGTAAGGGCGATCTTTGAAGCGGCTGCAAACATGGCGCTAAAAGGAATGAACCCGAAACCCGAGGTCATGATTCCGCTCACCGGGCATGTCAACGAATTGAAGTGGATCCAACCGCGCCTGGTTCGAATTGCCAAGGCGGTGATGGAAGAGAAGAAGGTTAAATTCGACTACAAATTTGGTACCATGATCGAAATTCCGCGTGCCGCAGTGACCGCAGCGGAAATCGCCAGTATGACAGAATTCTTCTCATTTGGTACCAACGACCTCACTCAAATGACATACGGATACAGCCGGGACGATGCAGAGCGCAATTTCCTCGTCACTTACATCGACCAGGGAATTCTGCCCAAGAATCCCTTCCAGACACTCGACCAGGAGGGTGTAGGCAAGCTCATGAGAATGGCTATCCAGGATGGTCGCGCTGAACGGATCAACTTGGAAGTGGGTATCTGCGGTGAGCACGGTGGTGATCCAGCTTCAATTGAGTTTTGCCATCGTATCGGTAACAACTATGTTTCCTGTTCACCTTACCGAGTGCCGATCGCCAGGCTGGCTGCAGCGCAGGCTGCCATAAAGAACCGCATCAAGTAAATCCTCATTAAGATAATAAAACTCCCCGTTGCAGGGGAGTTTTATTATCTTCTAGGGATGCGTGTACAGGCTTTTGTAGATTTCGTAGTTTTCAGTAATGTACTTGATATAGTTTCTGGTCTCATCGAACCGGATCAATTCCACGAACAGGTCCGTATCGTCTCCAGCCAATTCCTTCCAGATGATCGTATTACCATCTCCGGCGTTGTACGATGATAACGCTGCGGCAACATCGCCATTGTACTTGTCGATCCACAGATCCAGATAATGAGCGCCGAGGCGAATGTTGACACTGGGACGATCGAGATCGGCCGATGTGTAGTTTTCCGGCCAGCCAAAGTTGGCGACGATATAATCACCGGTGTCCGGAGTGATCTGCATCAATCCTCGCGCACCGGCGCTTGATGTGATGCTGGCATCGAAAAGGCTTTCCTGGCGGATGATGCTGAATAATAATAATGGATCCAGATCATTCTCAACCGCAGCAGGTACTACAATGTCCCGGTAGAAGATGCCAAACCGGACGTGATTGAAATACTCAGGTGCTTCTGTGAGCGTGGCTTCCTGGCTTAACCCTGCCAGATCGAGAATCTGGCGGCTGGTAAGCGCAGCGGTTTGATAAAAACCAAGTTCCACCAAATGATTCATCAACCGGTAGGAATTTACCACATCACCCTGTAATTCCTGCCTGAGCAGTTCAAATTCAGTGCGGGCTTTGTCACGCATGCCCAGTTTCCAGAACTCCTCACCACGTTTATATAGCGGATTACTAGAGAGTTCATCGAGGGAATCGAGATCCAGGGTTTGCTCCAGAGAAAACCGATTTCTCAACCACTTGCCGGCTGCCTTTTTTTCCTTATTCAGATCGATCGAAAAATCTGCGGTTTTCTGGGTAGAAAAAGGAGCCCTGCCAGAAATTTTTTGTTGCGCGCGAATGCCGTAATAACCGGTGGGATCTGCATCAGCCGTCTGTTGATAATACACCCTGGCTTCAGTATTTTCCTCTGCTTCGTAACACTTAGCCACCCAGAAATTCGCTGTAGCAATTTCCTCCTGGGTTGTGGCCAACACCAAGAGCCGTTGGAACGTCAATCTGGCATCAGGAAAACGCTGCAACCTGTAGTTAACAATACCAGATTGGAATAATGCCGGGTAGGCCAATTCAGAGGCAGGATATTCATTGAATATCCTGGTCCAGGTTTTTGAGGCTTTGGAAAGATACCCGCCAATTTCATAGATCTTCCCCGCCGTATTCAGAAACTCGGGTGCTTCAGGTGAAGCCGGGTAAGTGGCGACGTATCGCAACAGGTTTTCCGCGGCACCTTCATAATCTTCGTAATAGCGCCATAATGAGGATGATTTTTCCTGGTAGGCGGTCGGCAGATACTGGTCGGCAGGATGATTTTCGATCAATTGGTCCCATGCGGCAAGTTCACCATCGTAATCCCCTACATTCCATAAACTGAGCGCTTTGTAATAAAGCGGGGTACCGTCATGATCAGGGTGCTCACTCATGAAGCGATCCATAGCGATCACGGTGAGACCGTATTGCCCGGCGTAATAATCCACGATCCCGCGTAACAAATCATCCACAGGTTGATTGGCTTCAACCAGTGCGATTAGACCGGAATAGGAGTCAAAATATGCCGGAAAACGGATCACATTATCCTGGAATCGGGCGTAAGCTTGTTCATACATACCCAGTCCCAGGTAAAGTTGCCCCAGTAGAAAATTTGCCTGCACCTGAACTGGTTCGGATGCACTGCCCTCGATCAGTGACAGATAGCGGTTGATAGCGTCTTCATTGTCGCCCGCATCCACGGCTGCCCGCGCTGCCTTGATTTCGAGCGATCCCATCCTCGCTTGAGTGGCAACTGATTTTGCAGCAAGAAATGCATCCCTGGCTTTGCCTGGTTCACCTGCCAGTAACAGGGCATCACCTTTCATCTCAAGGATCTCGCTGTCCAGCGGACCGGGTTGGCTTTCAACGTACTTCCCGTATGCGTCCGCTGCCAATCCGTATTGCTGCAGACCTTCGTATGCCTGAGCGAGATAGTAATAAGCAGTGTTACGTGCATCTCCTTCGGTAAAATTGTCCTGCAGCCAGGTAAGCTGTTCAATCGCGCCATTATAATCGGCTTGCAGTAGGAGGATGCGCCCCACGCCCAGTTGCGCCGTGGCGATCACGTCGGGGTCGGTGGATTGTTCGCGGGCCGTCCAAAACTCACTGAGGGCGCTTTTATAATCCCCATACAAAATGTCCTGCTGTCCGATGGTGATCCTGGCTTTTGGTTGTGGTGTAGGTGTGTTGGTAGGCGTTGGTGAGGGAATGATTTTCGTTGGTCCGGAGACTACGATTTCTCCACCCTTGTCACTACTGTCCGGGTTGTTTGGACCACAGGATGTGAGAAGTAATACGACGATAATTATTATTATGCCCCAACGTTTGTTCATGTCCCTTTTATACTGGAGGTTACCTGGTACGTCAACTCATTGCATGGGAATAAGGAGAACTGACAATCAATCTGATGAACCAGTTTCATCCATTGGAGTTGCTCAATGCACTGGCAGCCAGGGAATTCCTCCCGGAATTCCTCCCGGAATATTGCGATTCCATTTAATCCATGTTAAACTTAGTCGGAAGGAACGCTCTCCACGAGGGCGTTTTTTAGTGAGATGCGCACGATAGAATGGATCCAAGAAACCAACCATGTCCGCATGATCGACCAGCGGCGATTACCGACTTCTTTGGAGTATCTGACCATCGAGGATGCCGGGCAAATGGCCTCAGCTATCCGTGAAATGGCCATTCGAGGTGCACCAGCCCTGGGGGTTGCAGGGGCATTCGGAATCGCGCTGCAGGCAGTAAAGTCTCAAAATCTTGACCGTACAGCACTGAAAGATCAACTCAAGCAGGCAGCTGCAGAATTGATTGCTGCCCGGCCAACTGCGGTTAACTTGTCCTGGGGAGTCAACCAGGTGATCTCCGTGTTGGATGATGCAGTCATGTCCAGTGAGGATGTGACCCGGAAAATTATAACCAGAGCACTGGAGCTGGCCGAGGAGGATGTGCGCACCAACTTGCGTTTGGCCGAACAAGGCGCCAGCCTGATCACTGACGGAGATACGATCATCCATCACTGTAATACCGGTTCGCTTGCCGTTGTGGATTGGGGGACTGCGCTGGGAGCAATCCGGTTCGCGCATGAACAGGGAAAACGCATTCATATTCTGGTCGATGAGACCCGACCGAGGTTGCAGGGCTCACGCCTGACCGCGTGGGAATGTGAACAATACGGCATCCCTTACGATATCATCACGGACAACATGGCCGGTTACTTTCTACGCAGCGGGAAGGTTCAAAAGGTATTCTTTGGTGCTGATCGTGTGGCAGCCAACGGAGATGTGGTCAACAAGATCGGCACTTATATGCTCAGCCTGGCGGCGCATGCAAACCGTGTCCCGGTTGTTTGTGTCTTTCCTCTCTCAACGCTCGATCTCTCGCTTGCCAATGGAGACCTGATTCCCATTGAACAACGGGATACACGCGAAGTACTTGATCTGCTTGTTGGCGGGGAGCCTGTGGCTCCAGCGCGTGCTACTGCCTTAAATCCGGCATTTGATATCACACCCCACGATTTGATCGACGCCTGGGTGACCGAGGCTGGTGTGATCACCCCGCCATTTTATGAAAACAGCGCCCGATACAGTTATAATCGAAGGTTGGGAAAATAACCTATGTCAATATTGATCAGTGGTTCTGTTGCGTTCGATTACCTGATGACTTTTCCAGGCTACTTCCGGGAGAACATCCTGCCGGAAAAACTGGACAAGATCAGCCTCTCTTTCCTGGTGGATAGCATGACCCGCCAGCGCGGCGGATGCGCACCGAACATCGCCTATTCAATGGCGCTGCTAGGTGAAAAACCCAAAGTCTTTGCCACTACCGGCATTGATTTTGCTGATTACCGGCGATGGATGGAAGACCACGGGATCGATGCGCAGTATGTTCATGACATACCCGATAAATATACTGCGTCATTCTTTGTAAATACTGATTTGGAAAACAATCAGATCGCCAGTTTTTACACCGGCGCCATGGCAGATGCCGGACTGTATTCCTTAAAGGACATCCCGCAAGGGGAGATCGATTACGTGGTGATCTCTCCCAATGATCCTACGGCGATGCGCCGGCTCACTGATGAGTGTGTAGAACTGGGCATCCCGTATCTCTTTGATCCTTCTCAACAGGTGGCGCGGAATCCGCATGAAGACTTGCGTGCCGGGGTAAAAGACGCACATGCTGTTTTCTGTAATGAATACGAGTTTGACTTGCTGGTAAAACACACCGGCTACACGGCGCAGCAAATTGACCGGCACGTGCGGCTGATGGTCATTACAAAGGGTGAAAAAGGAGCCACCATCAAGTCGGATGAGCGTGAATACGTTATTCCGATCGTACCGGCGCACAAGATCGTGGATCCAACCGGGGTGGGAGATGCCTTCAGGGGTGGTTTCCTGAGGGGGTACCGCCTGGGTCTGGATCTGCAGACTTGCGGGCAAATGGGGGCACTCTCTGCCACCTATTGCCTTGAACAAAAGGGAACTACCAACCATACATACACACCGCAGGAATATATCGCGCGCTATCGTGAGCATTTCGACGATGAAGGCGCGTTGGATATTTTAATCTGATCAATTTACTTTTTTTGGAGGAAAGATGCCGAATTATGATGTTAAGGATATGAAACTGGCCGAAGGCGGACGCCTGAAGATCGATTGGGCGGAAAGAGAAATGCCGGTACTACGCCAGATCAAGGAGCGTTTCTCTCGTGAGTTGCCACTAAAAGGAATGCGCATATCGGCGTGTTTACATGTGACGACTGAAACAGCCAACCTGATGAAAACGTTGCAGGCAGGCGGAGCGGATGTGGTACTTACCGCGTCGAATCCGCTTTCCACACAGGATGAGATTGCAGCATCCCTCGTTTCACATGATGAGATCGAGGTTTACGCCGTCAAGGGCGAAGACAATGTGACCTATTACAAGCACATCAATGCTGCCCTTGATCACAAGCCGCACTTCACCATGGATGATGGCGCAGATCTTGTCAATGTGTTGCACCAGCACCGTCGTGAATTGTTGCCCGGTGTGATTGCCGGCACCGAAGAGACCACCACGGGAGTCATCCGTCTGCATGCAATGGCCGCTGATAAAGCTCTCGCCTATCCGATCGTCGCGATAAATGACGCGTTGACCAAACATCTTTTCGACAATCGTTACGGTACGGGTCAATCTACCATTGACGGTATCGTCCGTGCAACCAACGTTCTGCTCGCAGGCAAGATCTTTGTTGTGGCAGGATACGGTTGGTGCGGTCGTGGTTTGGCTTCAAGGGCGCGCGGCATGGGGGCAAGTGTTGTCGTCACAGAAGTTGATCCGCTGAAAGCACTTGAAGCGGTGATGGATGGCTTCAGGGTGATGCCCATGGATGAAGCGGCTAAAATCGGTGATATTCTGGTGACACTGACTGGTGATATTAATGTCATTGACGATCATCATTTTGATTTGATGAAAGACGGTGCGATCGTCGCCAATTCTGGCCATTTCAACGTTGAGATCAACATCCCGGCGCTGGAAAAGAAATCAAAGAGTAAACGCCTCGTACGACCATTTGTCGATGAATACATTACCAGTGACAACAGGCGCGTTTTCATCCTGGGTGAGGGAAGACTGATCAACCTGGCTTCGGCTGAAGGGCATCCTGCTTCTGTAATGGATATGTCCTTTGCCAACCAGGCGCTCACACTTGAGTACCTGGTAAAAAACGCCTCCAAACTTGAGAAGCGCGTCTATTCGGTGCCGGAAGAGATTGACAAGCAAATAGCCGAATTAAAACTCGCCGCGATGGGTGTCAGTATCGATACACTAACGAATGAGCAGGTCAGATACCTTGCCTCATGGCAGGAAGGCACATAAAAATGATGACGGAGCCGCAAGGCTCCGATTTTCTACTCTATTTGGCAATGATGGCCATGTTGCCGAGCACTCCCCAGGAGTCCAAGAAGGCTGCGGTAGAGCGCCAATACACCAGGTTATTATCCACAAGTGTGACCCCCTCCTCGTCATAACCGACCATGATCGCGGTGTGCTCGAAGTGGGCCACTGTAACCGTTGACCCATCACTTGCGGTGTAATCAACCGGTACGCCATACCAAACATTTCCGATCACCCAGACGATCACCGGGTTGCCGTTAGAGACCTGTTTCTTTAGCTTTTCAAAGGAATATCCTCTAACCGCAGTGGCTGTCAGACCATATTCACGAAGAACACTGGCTACTGGGGGAGCATGCACGCCATAGGGATTTGGCGGTATCTGACCGGGGAAGCCACCGATCGGTCCGACAAAGCCGATTTCAGGATTGTCGGAGACAGGCAGTGCTGCCTGGAAATCCATCTCATTGATGGATGTTCCGAAGTAACGCGCCCAATCCACTGCGGACCGCGATTCGCAAGTGAGCGAATAGGATTGGGCGTAACCGATCACGCCATCGATGGATGCTGATGCTGGAGATTCGTCTTCTGTGCGTTGAGTAGATGTGCTGGTGGGAATGGGTAGCGGGGTATTTGTTGGCAGGGGGGTCGGGGTAGACGTTGAGGTTGGTGTGATGGTGGGTGTAGGTGTGTTCGTGGAAGTGGCGGTCGGGGTGGGCGTATTGGTCGGCAAAGGCTGAAATGGGGTGGGCGAATTGGTGAGTGATATATTGTCCAGGCGTTTTATCTCGATTGTGTTGCTAACGATCCCAAACGCCGAAGCATCGAATCCGGACAGACCGGAAGAGAGAAAAGCCACCCCGCCGATCAACAAAAACAGCGCGCAAACAAAGAACGCCAGCAGGACGATGAGGAGTTGTTTGGTTTTCCCGGTTCTCACCAGTAGTCCATTGAGTGTCAGGGAGTGATTACGGCAATTGAAATCGTAAGCCACTCACCGAAGGCTTCGCCATCCGGTCCGTATGCCTGCCAGGTTGCTTCATACCGGCCAGGTTCTTGAGGTGTGATGAACTCAATTTGCACGATCGCTTCTGTACCATTGCGGGCCGGGATCAAAGCCTGAGTTGTTTCAACCCCTAATGGGGATCCCGAGACCAGGCGCAGCGTGTAGGTATTGTTCCAATTGCATGTGCCGTTGTTCTTTACCTTCCACTCTTTTACAATGACAGCATCCGGATTGAATTGCGTACCATCAGGAACGGTCAGGTCAGCGACAAATTCGAGATCGTTCGTACAATTCGGGATCTGGGTTGGTTCCGGGGTGGATTTCACTTCGGAATATTGGGTAGCAGTTGGTTCGCTGACCGGAGCTGGCGCTTTAAATACAGGTGCCTGCTTTTCAGGAGGAAGAGAACGGCTTGGCGGAAGGTATCCACAAGCCGAAAGAAGCATAGACAACCCGACAGCAATGCCAAGTAACAATTTTCCGGACGTAACAGCAAAAAGCCTGGTCATGAGATATTGTGGATTATTCCTCGGTTGCCTGGTCTTCATCACTGGCAGCATCAGAGAGGTCGAATGCAAATTCACCACCCATGGCACGCTGGCGGACGATGGTTTCGATCTCATTGCATAATTCGATATTCTGTCGCAGAAATTCCTTGGCATTCTCGCGGCCTTGCCCGAGGCGAATGTCATTAAAGGAGAAGAAAGCTCCCCGTTTGGTGATTACTTCCATTGCAGTGGCGAGATCGATGATATCGCCTTCTTTCGAAATGCCCTCGTTATACATGATGTCAAATTCAGCGGTGCGGAAGGGAGGTGCGACCTTGTTCTTGATCACGCGCACGCGCGTGCGATTGCCGACGATCTCGGGTCCCAACTTGATCGATTGGATGCGGCGGGTATCCAGGCGAATGGAAGCGTAGAATTTCAGCGCCTGCCCGCCAGTTGTCGTTTCGGGGTTTCCAAACATTACACCGATCTTCTGGCGCATCTGATTGGTAAAGATGACCGCTGTTTTGGTCTGGTTGATCGCCCCGGAGAGTTTGCGCAGCGCCTGTGACATCAGGCGGGCTTGCATACCCATGCTCGCGTCGCCCATATCACCTTCGATCTCAGCCCGCGGTACCAGCGCGGCTACTGAGTCAATGATCACCAGGTCGACTGCTCCTGACCTTACCAGTGTCTCGGTAATTTCGAGGGCTTGCTCGCCCGTGTCTGGTTGTGAGATGAGCAGGCTTTCCACATCCACTCCCAATTTGGCGGCGTAAGAAGGGTCGAGGGCATGTTCCATGTCAATGAAGGCAACTGTACCGCCAAGTTTTTGGGCTTCAGCCGCGATATGGAGGCAGAGCGTGGTTTTGCCGGAAGACTCAGGACCAAAGATCTCGGTGATGCGGCCACGCGGGATGCCACCCACACCGAGGGCGATATCAAGTGAGAGCGAACCGGAGGGGATCACCTCAACGGCGAGCTGGTGCGCTTCGCCCAGGCGCATGATCGCGCCTTCGCCGTAGCGTTTAATGATGTCGCCGAGGGCTTTATCGAGCACAGCACGCTTGGCTTCAGACATCGGCTCGTTGCGGTCAAACTGGTTGTATTCGTTCGGATTTATAGACTTCTTGGCCATGAGAGATCTCCTCGTATAGTGGTTTATTAATTATAGTATGAATCCTGCCAGGATCATTATAGTACATTTGTTCAAGTAAAGCAAGTCAGAAAGTCAGTGATTAGTGAAGAGTGATTGGGGATCAGGGAATAGTGAATAGTGATTAGGGATTGGTGCTTGAGGATTAGTATTCAATGTTCAAGTCCGTAGGGATGTAGGGCGAATCGGTCAATACCCCAATGGCTAAGTAAACCCGTTGCACGTTTTCGTGTTCGGTGAGGGCACATTGTAGTGCACCTGACTATAGGAATTGCACCTTAGACTTATCAATTTTGTCAATTTCCCACCATTAACCAGCATCAGGTATACTTGCAGGATATGATCCATTTTTCGATTGGCGACATCGCTCCTGACTTTGAACTTCCCGACCACAAAGGGAAGGGAATTGGCTTGTCTGAAGTATTAAATAAAACCAACGCACTCCTGGTTTTCAACATCGGCTTTGCCTGACCGCATTGCACCAACCATATGGCGCAGTTGCGCCATGACTACAAAAAATTCAGGGAACTTAACACAGAAGTATTGGTGATGGTACCGAACGGACCGAGGACAATTGAAAGATACAAGACTACAAACGCTGTACCTTACCCGATTCTGAGTGACAAAGGTTCAGCTGTAGCGGGGATGTATATGCAGGTGAAACGGTTTTTCAAGATCGGTACCCCCACGGTATTGCTGGTTGATCAGAAAGGAAGGATCATTTATGCACATTATGCAAGATCGGTGATCGAAGAACCTGATAACCAGGAACCGTTGAAAATACTTGCTGATCTGAAAGAAAAGAGTAGTAAATAATAATATGGTAGTTAATCTGACTGATCTTTTCCATATCTATTGACTTTTACTCCCAACCTCAGTATGATAGACACAATTAACAATTGATTAAAGAGAGAATCAGCGGCTGAATCTCGGTGCGCCGAGATTACGAGGTGGAGGTTCTCCTTCGCGAGAGGGATGTTAACCCTGGGGGGATGGACAGGGGAAAATCGATCGATCAGCGGATGCCTCCGAAGCCCTGCCCGGGCTTCAATCTCCCTTCCAGACAAGTCAGAAGCCAAAACCGGTTGGCGACAACCGGCACAGAATCCTGACACGGCCAGGCAAAACGGCCTGCCTGTGCAGTTAAGCGGAAGGGAATGCTGTGAACTTATTAATAAGGCATGCCCGATCGCATGCCTTATTTCTTTTTAAAGGAGCGGCAAAATGGACAAACAGGAATTAATGAAACGAGTTGCAGAGGACAATGTCCGGTTTATCTCCTTCCAATTCACCGACGTGACCGGAACGGTGAAGAGCCTTGATGCGCCAATTTCCCGACTGGCGGAAGCACTTGACCAGGGCATCTGGTTTGACGGGTCATCTGTGGAGGGTTTTGCGCGCATTCAGGAAAGTGATATGCGCCTGATTCCTGACATGGAAACTTACGCTGTATTACCGTGGTCGCCGGACACCATGCGTCGTGCGCGGCTTTTCTGCGATATTTACAACCCGGATGGTACGGCTTTCCTGGGTGATCCTCGTGGGGCACTTAGGCGTGCACTGGAGAACCTTGAAAAACGCGGAATGAAATACATGGTTGGCTCGGAGCCGGAGTTCTTTCTTTTCCGTCGCAACGGTGGCACAGACATACACCCGGTGCCGCATGATGTGGGTGGCTATTTTGATTTTTCTCCCAATGATGAGGCAGTGCGTGTCCGCACAGAATTGATGCAAGCACTGGATTCCATGGGGTTGGAAGTGGAGGTAGGACACCACGAATGTGCACTGGGGCAGCATGAAATTGATTTTCACTTCAGCAACGCCCTGCGCTCGGCGGATAATGTGCTTACTTTAAAATACACCGTAAAGGCTATCGCTGCTCAACACGGACTGATTGCATCGTTCATGCCCAAACCGATCTTCGGGATCGCCGGCTCAGGTATGCACTGCCATCAATCGTTGTTTGACCTGGCTGGTCACAACCTGTTTTACGCGCCTGAAGATCCCTTTAACCTCTCATCTTTGGCATATGGATTCATTGGCGGGCAGCTACAACATGCGCGGGCTTTCTCAGCGGTAACAGCCCCAACGATCAATTCTTACAAGCGGCTGGTGCCGGGTTATGAAGCCCCGGTGTATGTGGGTTGGGCACAGACAAACCGCTCAGCGTTAATTCGCATTCCACAAAAGATTGCGGGGATGGCCACAGCAGTACGCGCTGAACTGCGCTGCCCTGATCCCTCCTGCAACCCCTACCTGGCTTACCTCGTCATGTTGGCTTCTGCGCTGGATGGGATTGACAACAAGATCATCCCGCCAGAACCATTCAACAATGTGAATGTTTACGAACTCACCAGGGAAGAACGCAAAGACATGCAAATCGTTGAGTTGCCTGCTTCATTACGCGAAGCGCTCTTCGAATTAGAAGGGGATACAGTGCTCAAAAATGCCCTGGGAAGAGAGATTTTCGAGGCATTTATGCGGGCAAAATGGGCAGAGTGGGATGATTACCGGCTAAATGTAATGGATTGGGAATTAGCCAGGTACCTGGAAACCAGCTGAACGATAACACCCCCGGAATGAGAGATCGGGGGTGTTCAATTAAACGCGATTGCTACGGATTTACTGCATTGCTAAGACAGGCCAACCATTGCCTGCCGATACCTTGCGGCTCTTCACCGGTTATTGCCAGCATTGGTCGGCTGAAATCCAGCGATTTCCCGTTCCGGGTTACATTCACCTGCAAAACGTTTGCATCAACAGCCTGTGCGGGCAGGTAACCCAGCCCGGCCGGATTGGCGAGAATTGCCTGGTTCATCGCGCGGGTAGATGGTACGAGGATCGCGGATGACAGGGAAGGGAGGATTTCCTCGTTAAAAAAATCTGCGAAAATATCCTGAGCATCTTCACTATCGGGGTAGACATACATTTGGATTGGCTGATCTAGAACCTTTGACGGTGGTTCTTCCTCGTAGCAATTCTGGCAATTCGTGTACAGGTCCCGCCAGGTCCTCAAGGAACCCGCAGTGATCTCCTCCAGTCGGGCGAGAGGTAGCCGAGCCAGCGGGTTTTCGGAATTTACGACAAATGTAAATGCGCTTTCACTGATCGTTACAGCATAACCCGCTAAGGATTCCGGCTCCCCCCAGCGTAGGGTCACATCGATCGTTTCCAATCCGTCAATTTTGGTATCCTCATCGGAGGTCAGCAGCGCAAGACCCGGTATGTCAGCGGCACAATCCTCAGCACTGGCTATCAGCCAATCCGTTGAGGCTGAGTGAGAGAGCTGGATCACCTCGTTGATCTCATCGCCGTTTTCAACCACAGGCGCTGCACCGGATGCAACTGGAGTAGCGTTCATGTTTGGGCGAACATGCGATAGGATCAGCACCAGCGATCCAAGCAAAACGCAGTAAGCAGCGAAGTAAATCAACGACCTTTTGTTGAGGAAATGCAGCAGCCAATGGATCGCCAGGTATCCGACAATTGCTGCGGCTATGAAACCAACGATAAGTACGGGCAGGAAACCACCCAGGTCCGGCACATCGAGCAGGTCCGGAATGCTGAAGATACCTGCAGCGATCATCACCGGGATGGACATTAGAAAAGCAAAACGGGCGGCCGCCGGGCGTTCAAAATTCCGCAGCATACCACCCGTGATCGTGGAACCGGAGCGGGAAATGCCCGGGAAAATCGAGAACGCCTGGAAAACGCCCGTCACCAATGCATCTCGCCAGCCCATGTCTTCCAGCTTGCGACTTTGTCTGCCCAGGAACTCGGAGCCCAACAGGAAGATGGCGGTCACAAACAAAAAGATCGCCGTGATGCGCGGGTTGTTGAAGGCTGCTTCAACTTTATCCTTTAAGAAAATACCCGCAAGACCAGCAGGGATTGTGGCAAGGACGAGATACCATCCCATGCGCGCATCAGCAGTTTCAAATGGTTTGCGGTTGATCAAGGCGAGAACGAAGCCACGGATGATCGACCATAGATCCTTCCGGAAGTATATGATCACTGCAAGCAGCGTACCGATCTGAACCAGCACATCAAACGGGAAAACCTGGCTCTCCGGGATTTTCCAATCAAGAATGTAGGGGACCAGGACGAGATGGGCGGAAGAGGATACAGGCAGAAACTCGGTTAGCCCCTGGATGATTCCCAGAATAAGGGATTGAAGAAAACTCATGCTTGCTCCTTGCGGCTGCTGGGTTTGTACTCTGCCAGGAACGCGGCGGAAAAGTCACTGAACCTGCCGTTTAAAATAGCCTGGCGAGCGTTGTTCATCAAGGTGATGAGGAACTGAATATTGTGGATCGAAATGAGCGTAGAAGCCAGCATTTCCCTGGCGATAATCAGGTGACGCAAGTAAGCGCGTGTGAAATTTCGGCAGGTGTAGCATTGGCAGTCTTCTTGGATTGGTTGCAGCAGGCGGGCATTGGCACTGTTCATCAAATTCACCCGTCCGCCGCTGGTGAACGCTGCCTGGTGGCGCGCTAGCCGGGTGGGCAGAACGCAGTCAAAGATATCCACCCCCCGCAGAATCCCGTTGATCAAATCCTCTGGTGATCCAACACCCATTAAGTATCGCGGCTTGTCAGCCGGCAGGATAGGATCGACAACTTCAAGGATGGCATGCATCTGTGCTTTGGTCTCGCCAACCGAAAGACCTCCAATTGCATTACCAGGTAAACCGAGTGATGCGATGAAGGAGGCAGATTCTCTCCGCAGTTCAGGAAATACACCTCCCTGGACAATGCCAAAAAGCGCCTGGTCAGGGCGCTGCTTGACGTGCATACAGCGTTCAATCCAGGCATGGGTGCGTGCCATCGATTTGCGGTTGTACGTCAGGTCGTCTGGGACGGCACACTCATCAAATGCCATAATAATGTCCGCGCCGAGTTTTTCCTGTACTGTAATCGAAAGTTCAGGAGTCAGCCGGTGCATGGAACCATCAATGTGGCTTTTGAATGTTACGCCCTCATCATCCACCTTGCGCGTATCGGAGAGTGAAAAAACCTGGAACCCGCCGGAATCAGTAAGCATCGGTCCCGGCCATTGCATAAAAGTGTGTAATCCACCGTGCTCTGCCACCAGGTCTGGTCCCGGGCGCAAGTACAGGTGGTAGGTGTTAGCCAGAACCAGGTTTGCTCCGGTTTCTGCCAGCTGGGCTGGTGAGACAGCCTTTACCGTGGCCTGTGTCCCGACGGGCGCGAATACAGGGGTCAGGATATCACCGTGGGGAGTGGTAAAAACACCCGCGCGGGCTGAGCCCAGCTGTTTTTCAAGCCTAAAAGAGAATGGTTGATCTTCCATGAAATGCAATTATACGCCCCAATAAATTCGGATGAGCAGGATGATGAGGGCAAAGGCGATGATGGTCAAAGGCAGTCCGACTTTCGCATAGTCTTTAAATGTGTAACCGCCAGGACTCATGACCATAATATTTACAGGATGCCCAAGTGGGGTTAAGAAGGCGAGGGAGCAACCCATGGCAACCGCCATCGCAAACGGTCTTGCGTCGAGTCCAAGGGTCTGCGCAGCAGTCAGCGCGAGCGGAATCATCACGATGGCGGATACCTGCCCGCTCATGAGAAGGGTGAGCAGCATCGAGATTGCGAGAAAAAGTGTAATCAGGAGGATCGGTTGTATTGGTCCCAGTAAACCCAGCATGGATGAAACGGCTTTTTCAGCAAGACCGCTGGATTGCAGCGCGATGCTGAGTGGCCATAATCCGGCGATCAGGAAAATTGCTTTCCACTCTATTCCACGGAAGGCATCGTTCAGGCTCATACTGCCTGTGAGGATAAGGAGAATCGCTCCGCCAATGGCAACCAGCGCGACCGGCAGGTAGCCGATGGCGGCGACCAGCAGCGTGGCAAGGGTGATGATAAGGGTGATCAGACCTTTGCGTGGCAACAAAACGGCATCAGGGTCTTCTTCCAGGACAACCAGATCTTCATTGTTGCGTAAGTTGCGGATCTGCAAGGCATGGCCTGTGACGAGTAAAGCGTCTCCAAACTGCAGGGGCAGGTCAGCGTGGTCAATGTCCACCGGTTTTCCACTTCGCCAAATGCCGATCACACTTAGTCCATAACGGTCGCGAAAATTGATCTCGCGGATCGATTTTCCGATCAGGCGGGAATGCGGACTGACAAGAATTTCGGCAAGGGGATGCGATTCATCTGTTACCTTTAGTTCAGGGATGCTGACAGGTTCGACCTGCAATCGATTGGTTTCTGCCGCCTCGGGGAAGATTTGACCACGGGCGATGAGAACATCGCCGGGAAGTACAGGGAAATTGGGTTCCGGAGAGAAAATGGTTTCCTTGCCGCGTAGTACTGCAAGGAGGTTCAGGTGAAGATTTTTGGACCAGCAGCCTTCTGCGATCGATTTATTTGCCAATGGAGAATCGGAAAGAACTTCCAGCTGCACAATATTTTTTCTGACCTGGTAAAGTTCGCTCAACCGCTCGGTTAATTCACGCTTGCCATCAATGTTGTCGGTTTTGCTACCTGATGGCAGCAGACGGATGCCGACCAGGGATAGGAACACAATTCCCGCGATCATTACAGGCCCGCCCACTGGAAAATAATCCAACAGTCCAAATGAAGGCAGACCGGCTTCGCGCAGCGCTCCACTGACAATTATGTTGGAAGTCGTAAGAAGTGTGGCCATTCCGCCAAGTATGGTGCCAAATGCAAGCGGCATGAGCAAACGCGTTGGGGAAACGCGGCTGCGGCGGGAGAGGGACATCACGGCTGGTAGGAGTACTCCGACAGCCGCGATATTGTTCATGAACAGAGAGAGAATTGCGGAGATGGAGGTCACCATCAATACAAGGCGGGTCTCACTACCTGCACCCAGCTTTAGCATGATCCTGCCAAGAGAGTTGGTTGCTCCGGTCATCTGCAATGCAACGGATATCATTGAGATGCCAAGGATCGTCATCACTGCCGAACTGCTAAAACCTGAAAAGGCTTCCTGTGAGGAGATCACGCCGCTCAAACCCAGTGTCACCATTACCATCAACGCGACCAGATCCGCTCTGAGCCGGTTTGAAACGAGGAGAACCACTGCTCCAAGAATGATGATGAGGGTGATCCATTGCTCAATCGACATAATTCTTCCTTCTCTCCACTTATTTTACTAGAAAGATCAGGTTGGTTTGAAATGCTTGCAGCAAAAATCCGGCTCGTTTATACTAAGGCAGCCGTTGGTTAATAGAGCGGCAGTTTTATCGAAATCACAAAATTAAACAAGGATGACTAATTGACCACACCCCCGCAACGCAGGCGCTGGCTTGTTTATCCCAAGATCGACGATCAGACCAAAAAGCAACTGGAACATTACCCGGATTTTTTACAGCAGATTCTATTCAACAGAGGGATTCGCTCTGCAGAGGAAGCTGAAGTGTACCTGTTTGAAGATCGGATCCCCGGGGATCCTTTTCTGTTGATCGACCTTGAAAAAGCCGTTGCGCGCCTCCTCAAGGCAATCGAGGACCATGAAAAAATTGTGGTTTATGGGGATTATGATGTGGACGGGGTGACTGCCACGGTCATGATGGTCGAAGCATTGCGGTCATTTGGCGGAGAAGTGGAAGGTTACATTCCCAATCGCTTTGACGAAGGCTATGGTCTCAATACTGAAGCCATCGAACTTCTGGCGCAGCAGGGCACCAGGATTATCCTCACCGTCGATTGCGGCATCCGGTCACCGTACGAGGCAGAACGGGCTTTAGCGCTTGGTGTTGATCTGATCATATCGGACCATCATCATCCCAAGGGAGACTTACCGCGTGCGTACGCGGTCATTTGTCCCAAGCAGGAAGGGGATCTCTACCCGGATAAGGATCTGGCGGGTGTGGGAGTAGCATTCAAGATCCTGCAGGGATTATTTCTGCATAAAGGCATGAATGTCGAGAAAGCTGATGAGTGGCTTGACCTGGTAGCGCTGGGAACAGTGGCGGACATTGTTCCTCTCACCGGTGAAAACCGTGTGATGGTCAAGAAAGGTTTGAAACGGATTAAAACTGGCAGCCGCCTTGGTTTGAGTGCGTTAACCGGTGTGGCACAGAAGAACATTCAGCAAATTACCGCAACTGATATCGGTTTCATCCTGGGTCCGCGCCTGAACGCGGCGGGACGGATGGAGTCTGCTCTGCAAGCCTACAATCTTTTAATCAGTCAGAATATCCTGGAAGCTGGTTATTGCGCCCAGGTTCTGGAGAACCAGAATGCAGAACGTCAGCAGGCTACTCGTAAAGCACAGGAAAAGGCCCTGTTGGAGATTGGTGATCCGGCAGCACGCAGGATCCTGTTTTCTTTCAGTGAAGAATATAGCTCAGGTATCGTTGGATTGGTGGCTTCGAAGCTGGTGGAAAATTTCTACCGACCCGCAATTATCGGGCAGATCGAGAAAAATGTGATCCGGGCATCCTGCCGCAGCATCAGCGAGTTTCACATCACGGCAGCACTGGATGAGTGCGCAGATCTGCTGGTGCGGCACGGTGGACATGCCATGGCGGCAGGTTTTACTGTTAAGCAGGAAAATGTGGATCTGCTCAAGCAACGCCTGGAGTCCATTGCAGCGCGGGAACTTGACGGGATGGACTTACGGCCGGTTGTGAAGGCTGACCTTGAGATCGAGATCAGCAAATTAAAACCGGGTTATTTCGTTGAGCTTGAAAAGTTACAGCCTACCGGCATGGGAAATCCCACACCTGTGTTTATCTCACGCGCGATAGAAGTGGATGGAATGCGGCTGATGGGGAAGGACGGAAACCACATCAGTTTCAATATTCGCAATAGCCCGATCAGTCGGGCGGTGGCTTTCAACCAGGCGCAATGGTTTGACAGATGGAAGGAAGAAAAACCGCGCTTTGATATTGCATATACGATCGATATCAATCACTATATGGGTAAAGACACCCAGCAGATCAATATCAGAGACATGAAGATTTCTGCAGCCATTGTTTAAGGAAAAATGAGACCACCCAATCGGCTAAAAGCCATTCTCGTATCACTGCTGGTGGTGGTCATTTGGTCCAGTTCCTGGGTGCTCATCAAAATTGGTTTGCGGGAGATTCCCGCGCTCACCTTTGCGGGATTGCGCTATTTCATGGCTTTCCTGGTGCTGCTTCCGTTCCTCTTACAGCGACAGGTAAAACAACAGATCAGGGAGTTCAGCCGGGGTGATTGGAAGCTGGTCATCCTATTGGGGCTAATATCGTATTTTATTGCGCAGGGTGCGCAATTCCTGAGCCTGGATTATCTGCCGGCCACCACACTCAGCCTGATGCTTAACCTGACCTCGGTGTTTGTGACTTTTTCTGCCATCTTCCTGATCAAAGAAGTGCCAACCCCTATACAAATCATTGGGCTGGTGATCAACCTAATCGGAATTTTCATCTTTTTCTTCCCGGAAGGTTTTTCGGGTTATTCACCATTAGGATTCATCTTTGGCATTATCTGCCTGCTGGCAAACGGGGTTGCCACCATCCTTGGCCGCAAGCTTAATTACCAGGGAAGGTTGAATCCGATCGCTGTCACACTTGTCAGCCTGGGGATCGGTTCAACACTCATGCTCGGGATCGGCTTATTATGGCAGGGCTTGCCTCCCATAAGCGTGCAAAGCCTGGTCATCCTGCTTATTCTGGCAATTGTTAATACAGCGTTTACTTTTGTAGCGTGGAATTACACACTTCAAACGCTATCGGCTATGGAGTCATCGATCATAAATGGCATGATGCTGGTTTTCATTACCATTTTTTCCTGGATCTTCCTGGGCGAATCCCAATCACTTAAAGGAGTGATCGGTTTATTTCTCGCATTGATTGGAGCGATAATCGTTAATATCAGAATTGAAAGGAAAGCGCGTGGCTGAACAACTCAGATCAGAAATTGCAGCCGGCGTGCTATAATTTTAAAATTGTAAAGTAACTTTTTTATTTCCGTTATTATCCTGGAGGTTTTTTGTGACAGACGAAAGGATGAATACCCCTGCTTCCAGACCACTGGCAGGAGCTGCCAGCGTGAGCCATTTTAGCCCTCCTCCCATCAACACTATTGAAGATACTGGTCTTGAGCTGCTCTTCCTGCAGGACCTTGCCCTGAAGATCATTTACTTTCAGGGTTACATGACCGGATACAAGATTGCTGAAGCGCTCTGCTTGCCGTTCTCAGGAATGGTGGATCAGATATTGGATGCACTCAAGCGCGAAAAATTTGTGGAGGTGAAATCCTCCCAAATGGGATTGGGCGAGGGGGCTTACCTGTATGCCATTACTGGCGCGGGTATCACACACGCCAGGGAAGCGCTCGACCGCAGTCAATACGCAGGACCTGCACCGGTACCTTTACAGGCTTATAACGATTCAGTTCGGAAACAGAGCCGCAGCAGGTTGCTGGTTACCAGCAAGCACATGAGAAGCGTAATGGGCGACCTGGTTTTCGGAGAAGAGACCTTTCACAAACTCGGTCCGGCAGTGAATTCAGGTACATCCATTTTCATCTACGGACCTCCAGGGAATGGTAAAACCAGCGTGGCGAGGGCGGTTGGTAACCTTGTCCTATCGCAGACCATGTATATACCTTACGCGATCCTAGTGGATGGACAAGTGATCACCATGTACGATTCGGTGAACCATCTGATCGCCCCCGAGGAAACTGAGAATTCGATCAGTACGAGGCTCAAAGGCAGAAAAGACCAGCGCTGGCTGAAAATTAAACGACCTTTCATCATGGTGGGTGGAGAATTGACACTTGCCGGTCTCGACCTGGTTTTCAATGACACGTTGAAGTTCTATGAAGCGCCGTTCCAGGTGAAAGCCAATGGTGGCATTCTCCTGATCGATGATTTCGGCCGTCAACAGGTTCGCCCGCGCGATCTGCTTAACCGTTGGATTGTACCTTTGGAAAACCGTATCGATTATTTATCGTTGCACACCGGCAGGAAGATCGAAATTCCTTTTGATGTGCTGGTCATATTCTCAACAAACCTGCCTCCAAGGGACCTGGTTGACGAAGCCTTCCTGCGGCGGTTACGTCACAAGATCGAAATTGTTGATCCAAGTTTTGATAACTATCGTGAGATCTTTAAGAAGGTTGCCGCGCAAAAAGGAGTGATCTATTCAGAGGAAGGGTTAACGTACCTTTTACAGGAATGGTACATTAAACCTGATCGAAAATTACGCGCTTCACACCCGCGTGATCTGTGTGATCAAATCATCGATATTTCCAGGTATCTGCAGGTGGAGCCGTTGATGTCCAAGAACCTGCTAGACCGGGCAGCTTCATCTTATTTTGTGGAGTTATAGGCGTGCTTGAATCATTTCTCAGACCAATGATATTTGCGCACCGTGGTGCATGCAAATATGCCCCTGAGAATACACTGGCTTCTTTTGACCTAGCTGTAAAACAGGGCGCGGATGCAATTGAACTTGATGTCAAACTCAGCTTGGACGAGCAAGTGGTGGTTATCCACGACCAGACTGTCGAGCGCACAACTGATGGAAAAGGTAAAGTCAATCAGCTAACCCTTCGGGAACTTAAAGAATTGGATGCAGGGAGTTTCTTTGACGAAAAATTCCGCGGCGAAAAAATTCCGACGCTGGATGAAGTATTCGAAACTGTGGGTAAACGCATCTTTATAAACGTCGAATTGACAAATTATGCCTCACGCCGCGATCAACTTGTTGCGCAAGTTGCGGAGATTGTCAGGCGGCATGGATTGCAGAAGAGCATTCTGTTCTCTTCTTTTGCGCCTATCAACTTGCGACGCATGAAAGAGCTATTGCCAGAGGTGCCAGTGGGTTTATTGGCACTGGATGGTCTGCTTGGTGCCCTGAACAGGTCATCTTTGTTCCTATCACTCTCACCTGCGATCATTCATCCGTATCTCAAAGATGTCGATGCGGAGTTAATGGCTCGCGAACAACTTCGCGGAAGGCGTGTGCACGTCTGGACGGTTAATGTCGAGGTTGATATGAGGCGGCTGCAGGACCTAGGCGTGGACGGTGTTTTCACCGATGATCCGATCACGGCATTGCGAGTACTGAGGGGAAAATGATCCCGGCAGAATGGGTGGAGGCTGCCAGCCGCAGAATGGCCGGGCAGATCACACACACACCCATTACTTTTGATGAAAATCTCGACCTCCATTACAAGTGGGAAAACCAGCAGGTAACCGGCTCCTTCAAAATTCGCGGTGCTTTAAATAAGGTTCTGTTTCTCACGCCTGAAGAACGGGCATATGGGTTGGTTACTTCCTCAGCGGGAAATCATGGGCAGGGTGTGGCTGTGGCAGCCCGCCAGACCAAAACCAAATGCGTGGTATATGCCTCTGACCATGCCGCACCGGTCAAACTTGATGCGATGCGCAAGCTGGGAGCAGAAGTTCGCCTGGTCAATGGCGGCTACGTAGAAGCTGAAAAAGCCGCCATTGTTTGCGCTGGTGAGACCGGTATGACTTTCATTTCGCCCTACAACGATCCTGACGTAATTGCCGGTCAGGGAACGATTGGGTTGGAGATACGGGACTGGATACGGACTGAGAGTGATGCGTCCTGTTTACTCATACCAGTTGGCGGAGGTGGATTGATCTCCGGAGTGGCATCCTATTTGCGAGCCTTCGACAGGAATGTCAGGATTATCGGTGTGCAATCCGAAGCTTCACCCTTTGCTCATCAACTTTTCCGTACAGGCAGTCAGAATGGTGTGGTCGAGGTGGATAGTATTGCTGACGGTTTGGCGGGTGAGATCGACCACGCATCCATCACCATACCGCTCATGCTGGAATACGTGGATGATATTGTGCTGGTAACAGAAGACGAAATCAGGGAGGCTATCCGCTATGCCTGGCAAACCCACCAGCAAATTATTGAAGGATCAGCTGCGGTAGGTCTGGCTGCCCGACTTGCTGGTAAAATAAATCTGTCACCGGTGTTGACGATCATCACGGGTGGGAACATACAGCCCGAATTGTTCAACACGATCATACGCCGAAATTAGAACCTGGTGAGTCATTGAAGAAAGCGATCCATGTATTATTGCTATTAATTATGCTTTCTGCCATTATCCCCCCAAAGATGGCAGCCAATGTGGACGTTAAGGCGCAAGGATTTAATTACAAAGACCAGGCTTCGCGAATCTTGCAGCAAATGTCCATTGAGGAAAAGGTAGGAGAGGTCTTCCTGGTTTCGTTTAATGGTGCCAAAATTGAAGAGGGCAGCCAGATCCTGAATATGGTGGAACAGAAACACATTGGGGGTGTTGTATTGCAGCGGGACAATGACAATCTCACCGGGCCGGAAAACACTGCTGTTGCTCTCCAGGAATTGATCATCACACTTCAGGAAACAAAAAAGCAATCCGCGACAGCCAACAACAGAACGCTTTCTTATACTCCTCTACTGATCGGGATCAGACAGGACGGTGATCTATATCCCGGTGATCAGATTCTCAACGGTGTTACGGTTTTACCCAACGCGATGACGATCGGGGCGACCTGGAACACGAATAATGCCCTGGTTGCTGGTTCGATACTGGGGGCTGACCTGAGTGCCCTCGGGGTGAACCTTTTGTTAGGCCCATCCCTTGATGTGCTGGATGTTATCCGTACAGATGGCGGAGAAGATTTGGGTACCAGTACATTTGGCGGAAATCCGTATTGGGTGGGCAAAATGGGGCAGGCATTCATCGAAGGGGTTCACAAGGGCAGCCGAAATCGCATCGCTGTGGTTGCCACGCATTTCCCCGGCATCGGCAGTTCGGACCGTAAGCCTGAGGAAGAGATTGCTACCGTCAGGAAATCGCTGGAACAACTAAAGCAAATTGAATTAGCACCATTCTTCACGGTAACCGACCTGGAACTGGACCAATCGCAGATCGTTGATGGCTTACTGGTTTCACACACACGCTACCAGGGCTTCCAGGGAAACATTCTTACCTCCACCAAACCGGTTTCCTTTGATTCAAATGCGCTCGAGATGATCATGGGGCTAACGCAATTTAACCCATGGAGAGAAAATGGCGGGGTGATCATCAGTGACGATCTCAGCAGTGATGCGATAAAAAAATTTGTTGACCCGTTGGGTACGGGTTACGATGCCCGGCAGGTGGCCAGAACGGCTTTAATGGCTGGAAATGACATGCTTTACCTGGGTAACATCATCGCCAGCGGAGACCAGGATTCGTATACAACTGTGGTCAGGACGATCGACTATTTCGTTCAAAAGTACCAGGAGGATAGCGTTTTCCGGGTTCGCGTGGACCAGGCTGCGCTTAATATCATTGCACTAAAACTGAAGCTTTACCCGAGTTTCGATGAGGGTAGCATCCTCCCGAATCCGGAACGTCTCAGTTCGATCGGTCAGCGCCAGGAGGAAGCTACTGACATTCTCCAGACTGCTGTGACCCTGATCAGCCCGGATTTTGAAGACCTGGGATCTGTGTTGCCGAATCCGCCGGATTATGAAGATCGAATTGTAATCATTTCGGACCTGCTCACATATTCTCAGTGCAGCACCTGTGACACTCAATCCATATTTCCAGCAGAGTCCATTCTCACTGCACTGATCCGATTATACGGATCCGGGGCTGGCGATCCAATCCAGAGCTCGAACCTCAATGCGTTTTCGTATGAGAGGTTGAGATTGCTGCTCGAAAGGGCTGAGGGAACCGAAGAGGTTCAGGTTACCCTCAATTCTGCCACCTGGATCATTTTTGCTTTCACTGATTTTGGAACTGAGAAATTGGACACCACCGTGTTCAGAAGGTTGTTTGATGAAAGGCCTGATCTAGTCCGCAACAAAAAGATCATTGGGTTAGCTTATAGTGAACCGTATTATCTTGATGCGACGGATATCTCCAAGTTCTCTGCGTATTACTCTTTCTACAATAAGTTGCCGGAATCCTATGAACTCGCTGCCCGGGTGTTGCTGCAGGAGTTGATTCCGATGGGAAATTTACCGGTTTCGATGCCCGGAATTGGTTATGAGTTAACCACGCAAACTTCTCCTGATCCGGGTCAGATTATTCCATTAGTGATCGAAGCCCCGATCGAGATCGGCACGCCTGTCAGCACACCACCGACCGGGTATAGCCAACCATTACTCTACAAGGCGGGTGACACGATCCCCGTTAAGGCTGGTGAGATCCTGGATCACAATGGTAATCCTGTTCCGGATGGAACCCGGGTTAATTTTGTAATTGATACCATGTCTACCAGCGGCAGTGTGGAGCAGCTGCAAGCTGAAACGGTGGACGGTTATGCTCGTGTGATGTACGTCATCCCAAGCATCGGCAGCCTGGAATTGCGCGTGACTGCCGATCCTGCGCTTACCTCTCAAATTCTTCGGCTGGATATCACTGATGCAGGCGGGGTTGTAACTTCATTTGAACCAACTGTTGCGGTTACAGAAGAAGCAGTACCCACTGCCACCGAGGTGCCCCCTACACCAACACCTCAAAAACCAATCGAGCAGCGCCATCAGGAAGGAAAAACAGGCTTTTCTGATTGGTTCCTGGCCAACCTGTTGATATGGGGATTCTGTTTCATGTTCAGTTGGCTCGCGCACAGACAATTAAGCCGCAAGTGGAATTACATCACAATCCTCGCGATGGGTTTGGGAGGGTACCTGGTTTACCTGTACCTGGCCCTGGGCTTACCGGGCTCACAGGGTTCGATAAATACGCGAGGTACTATCTACATCCTGATCAGTGTAACGATAGGGATGGTCGTTGGACTGGCTGTTAGTCTTTTCTTCTATTGGCGGAACCGAGCCGGGAGTAGTTTATCGAAGTAGCGTGACAAGTAAAGACAAAAGGCTCAATCCTGCCAGTATGATCCATTGCTTTGACAATGGACGCTGCAGCAGGGAGGGGGTTTTTATCGACACACGGTTACCGCCGGAAGGAATGGCAACCGGGCGGCTGCCGATCAATCCCTCTCGGAAATGTTCCACAGTCTCCGGCCGGTCATCGGGATGCAATGACATTCCCCACAGTATGGCATTTTCAGTTTTCATTGTGATTGCAGGATTGATCTCTCGTATTGGCTGTAGGGAGGATGGATCGATAAAACGCTGACGGGCATCTGCAGGCGGTTTTCCAGTGAGCATGTGGTACAGGGTAGCCGCAAAGGCATAAATATCGCTGCGGGCATCCGTGTGACCGATATCGCCGCCATATTGCTCAAGTGGGGTATAGAGGGCAGTTCCCTGTCCCTGCAGGATCGTGATGGTCACTTCGCCGGGAGCGAGTAATTTGACAAGACCAAAATCCACCAGTTTAAGCAGTCCGGAAGGAGTAATCTTCAGATTACTTGGTTTGATATCACGGTGAAGAATGGGCGGATCCTGGCTGTGCATGTAGCTTAACGCATCAGCCAGTTGATGTGCCCAGTTGAGTACATCCTTCTCTGCGACGAAATCCCCTTTTTCCCTTTTTTCGAGCATAACGGTACGCAAATCTTTTCCGGGAACATAATCCATCACCAGGTAATCGTTTAAACCGATCGAAAAATAATCGGACACTTTCGGGAGGTTGGGGTGGTCAAGGCGGGCCAGGACAGTAGCCTCTCTTAAAAACTGCTCACGGGCTTCCTTGACCAGGTTTTGGGGCATAGTTTTGTCGTGTTCCACCTCTTTTAACGCACACTGGCGGCCTTCCAGGCGAAGGTCATCGGCCAGGTAGATGCAGCCCATTCCTCCCTGACCAATAATTTGGCCAACGCGGTAGCGTCCACGCAGCGTATCGCCTGGTTTAAGTGGTGTAATCATGCAATTGCCTTGATGACACGAACAATCATTTTGTAAAAAATCCCATTTTGTAATATTATACTTGATGAATATTGCTATTTTTCCAAAGGTGAGGGAAGTGATGAGCAAGGCAACTGAACAGGATCACATTACAAATGAATTCCCAGTAATTGTTGCCCTGCAAGGTCCGTTGGAGGGGAGGCGGTGGATCGTAAAGGATGGTGTAGTGATCGGCAGGGATGAAGACTGTACGATCACGATCGAAGATCGCCAGGTTTCCCGACATCATGCGCGAGTATTCCTGAAAGACGGAGTATGTTACGTGGAGGACCTGGGCAGCAAGAACGGCACCTTTTTCGCTGGTGAGACTGTTACCCAACCTACTCATCTCAGCGATGGGGACATCATCCAGGTGGCATTGATCCAGAAATTTGCCTTTTACAGTTCTGATGCGACCATGCCCATCGACGATCTCGACCAATCCCTATTTCGATCTGTTGGCACGTTGCAATTGGATGAAAGATCACGCAGAGTTTGGGTGAGAGGGAACGAGATCAATCCCCCGCTTTCAGCTGCTCAATTCCGCCTGCTATTCTGTCTGTATGAGCAGGTCGGAAAGGTTGTACCCAGGGAGGAGCTGATACGGAGGATTTGGGAAGAAGAGGAGTCTTCAGGGGTATCAGAGCAAGCCCTGGATGCACTCATTCGAAGGTTACGTGATCGCTTACTGGAAATGGACAATACCCATCGGTTCATCGTGACCGTCCGCGGTCACGGCACACGGTTGGATAATCCGCCGTTTCATGACAGTTAAATAAAATAACGGTTCTGGTAAAACCGTTATTTTGTAAATTGGTGTCTGAAGGATTATGCGTTCAGATTCTTTTCCATATTTTGACGTAGTGCCATCCGGTATATTGAGCGCAGTGCTTCGATAAGTTCCGGCGATTGCTTTCGCGATTCTCCTTCGGTGATGATGGCATTGATTGTTTGCAGGAACTGTTCATTCACTTGGTCCGGGTTGTCACTCAATAACTGCTTGCGCTGCGCATCATCACCGGCTTCCAACAGGGATTGGATGAACTCAACCTCAGGGGGAGGCGCTGATAATTTATCGAGAACCGCGGCCACTTTTTGGACCTTTTCAATACGGGTGAGATCGTTATTCTCCCGGGCTTTTTCGAACTCCACCTGCACAGCCTGAGAGAAGTATTCGTCAATTTCCGCAGCGTGTTTTTCTATGGCTTGCTCGGTATTTTCTTCTGCAATTATTTTATCCAGCAGTGCAACAGCCTTACCCAGTCTTTCCTTCATTTCGGCATCGATCTTACGGGTCAGATCGAGTAGCTTGGCACGTAAATCAACCAGTGCTTGTTTTGATTCCCCGTCAGTTTTTTCGATCCTTTCGCTAATCACCTGGAAGAACTGGTAATCCAGTCCGTTGCGGGTGAGGCTGACCAATGTGGTCAGGCTGGAATCCGATTTGACAGATGAAAGGATATCGAGCAGTTTTTCACGAGTCAATCCTTCTTTGTTGGCTTGCTCCAGCTCTTTTAGCGCAGCTTGTGTTTCCTGGCTATCTGCCAGAAGTTTGCGACCGAATTCTGTTTCGCGCAGCATATCGGATTGGAGTTGAGCGAGGGTTTTTGCGCCTTCTTCATCACCTTGCATGGCAGTGGATTGGATCAAAGTGGAGAGCAGGGTAAAGGTTTCACCGTCGATCAGGTCAGCTTCCTGGTGGATAACCGTGACGCGATCTTCGGGGTTGGCAATGGTTAATAAACGCTGCAATACGTTGATCCTTTTCTGCTGTGCTTCGATCATTTCCTTGGTGATCCCATCAGCCTCCAGAACCTTGTCGATAAGGGTCTGAAAGGTGAACATTGTGCTTGGTTGGAAGAGGTATCCCCTCCGCTTTTCTGCCGGTAGCGCATTGACGATCTGGTTGATCAAAGGTCCGATCTGTTTCTCCTGTTCGTTGATCGGTAAACCCAGTTCCGGGGGAAAATAGGTGAGCAGCAATTCTTTCTCGGGATCGTGGTACACAACCGGCGAACTGATCAATCCCTCGTAACCACAGGACTGGCACCTGGCAGTGTTGCCAGCACGACTCAACAGCTTCTGTTTGGCGGTTGGATCAGTTGTCATGTCAAAGAGGATTTGAACATCAGTCACGATAGGTTGTTTGCAGCGTGGACACACGGTTTGAATTCTTGGCATGGTTTCACTCTCAGATTTTAAATTTTAACAGGGTGATTATACCATCCAGCACCCAGTCGATTTTTGAAAAATTTGTTGTTCAATCCACTGTGGTCATCGGCAGGCAAAAACAGATGCGGGTGCCTTTACTGTGATCTGAATCAATCCAGATCCTTCCTCCGTGGGACTGGACAATGGATTTCGCCAGAAATAATCCGAGTCCAGCCCCTTTTGTCTGGCGGGTCGCATTGGGAGACCGATAGAAACGATCAAAGATGTACGGCGCGTCATTTGGATCGATACCCGGACCGTCATCGCTTACGCACACGATGAGGTTTTCTCCTCTGCATACAGCCTTGATGCGAATCTCACCATCCGGTGAGTATTTGATCGAATTGGAAACAAGGTTGGTGATCACCTGGTTGATGCGGGTGTCATCCGCCATGATGATCGGCAGGGGTTGCGGAATATCCACAATAATTCTGTGCCCGCTAGTCTGGGTTTGCATTCTTTCCGCCACGTGCTGGATGATATCCGCAATTTGCGTGTCATTACGCTTGAGGCTGAAACCCTCAGCTTGCAGCCGGGTTACATCGAGTAGATTCTCTATATACTCACTGAGACGATCAGCTTCCTCCTCGATAACTTGAAGGCTTTCATTAACCACGTCCTTATCCCAACGGGCATCATCGCGGCGCAACGTGCCGGCATATCCCTTGATCAAAGCGACCGGTGTTTTTAGTTCATGGCTGATCACCGAAATGAATGTCGCTTTCAGCTCGTCCGCTTGCCTGAAGCGCGTGATATCCCGGATTGTGGTTATGATGTTGACCAGCTTGCCTTCCTGTGAGATCAACGGGGCGTAGGTAATGCCCACCGGAATTGGAATGGGGTTATCCTTCCTTTTGAGATCTCCTTCAACGTATAGAGATGCGTGAGGTGTAAGTGGCCAACCGTCGGCGATCGCTTCAGACAGGGTCATGCCATGGGGGGGCTTTTCCCATTGTATGATCTCATCATGTGCTTTTCCGATAAGGGATTTGGAAGGTTCTCCATAAATGAATGAGAACGATTTATTGGCGCTTTCAATATGCAGATCCTGGGTGAGGATCAGAATACCATCGGCGGCAGAATCGAGAAGACCGGTTACCCTACGTCGGTCATTTTCCACCTGGGTGTACAGCTGTGCGTTTTGAACAGCAATTGCTGCCTGGTCAGCAAAACTGGACAGCAGGGTACGGTCATTCGTGGAAAAAGCGGCAAATTCACGGAAGACGAAGATCACTCCCAGGATACGCTGACCGGTGATGAGTGGAAGCCCTACACTGCTCAGGCGGCCCATCGTGATCGCCTGGGTGTAGCTGCCCAGCAACCGGTTGATCTCTTTCAATTCAGAATCTTCAGGGTCCTGTTCCTCGGTTATCTGGGCAAATTGAGGTTCAAGGAAGTGCAAAAAAGCAGGGGGCAAGCCAGAGGAAACCCTGATCTGCCACCCCTCTGAGTTTCGTAGTGCGATCAATCCAGCCTGACCGGCGAGCATTTCCAGAGAGATTTGCAGGATCCTCTCCAGCAGTTTGTCGAGGTCCAGTTCCTGTGAGATGGCACGGGAGATCTCCAGTAAGTAATCACGTTGGCGAACACGAAAATCAGGCAGCATTTTCTATCTCACAGGTTGTCAAGCGATTCATCATTCAAAAAGAATTAGCCGGCTTTTTCCGCCAGGGTGACCGCTTCCTCAAAGATTGCCAAGCCTTCGTCTATTTCCTCCGCGGTGATGCAAAGCGGCGGTGAGACGCGAATGGTGCTGGTCCCACAACCCAACGTGAGCAGTCCGCGCTCAAATGCAAGGTCCACCACTTTATCGCGTAATTTTTCTCCCGGTTCACGGGTTTCACGGTTATTTACAAACTCAATTCCGATCATTAACCCGATACCGCGGACAACACCAATGGACGGGTGGCGGGATTGCATTTCACTTAACTTTTGCAGGCAATAGCTGCCAACCCTGCCTGCATTCCCCATAAATTCGTTTTCGACAAGCTTCAGCGTTTCCAGTGCAGCAACACAGGCGAGGGGATTGCCGCCGAATGTGTTTCCATGTGCGCCTTTCTTCCATGTGGTAATGCTCTTTCGCGCGATCATCGCTCCAAATGGCACACCTGAAGCAATTCCTTTCGCTGTTGTGACAATATCCGGTTCGACGCCGAAGTTCTCTATTGCCCACCACTTACCGGTGCGGCCTACACCTGATTGCACTTCATCTGCAATCAAAAGGATTCCGTGCCGGGTGCACATTTCACGTAAGCGTGGAAGGAAATTAGCCGGTGGTACCACGTAACCACCCTCACCCTGGATCGGTTCAATGATGATGCCTGCCACATCCTGCGGGGGTACAAGATGCGCAAAGATATTCTCCTCCAGGTAACGAATGACAGCGTCACCAGTGTCTTCACCAGGGAGCATATTCAAAACCGGGCGATAAGGGTCAGGATAAGGTATGTGAGTTACTCCGTTCATCAACGGATAAAAACCGCGGTGATAATGCGGTTTTGATGCTGTAAGAGTGACCGATCCGTGCGTGCGACCGTGAAAACCGCCTAAAAATCCGATGAACTGAGTACGCCCGGTGTGATAACGCGCCAGTTTTAACGCGGATTCAACGCTTTCAGTACCGGAATTTGTTACAAAAATAACCGCGTCCTCTTCAAAAGGTGCGATCCGGTTGAGATACTCAGAAAGTTCGATCCATTTTGGATGATAAAAATCTGAGGAAATGTGAATAAATTTTTCTGCCTGCTCCTGGATCGCCTTGACAACAGCGGGGTGGCTGTGACCGGTGGAATTTACGGCGATGCCTGCGGCAAAATCAAGAAACTTGTTACCGTCCACATCCCAAACATAGACCCCTTTTCCGTGATCCATGACAAATGGATAACCTCTAGGGTATGACGGTGAGACCACTTTGTGATCACGCTCGATGAGACTGCTTGCATTAGGTCCGGGTAAGTTGCGTGGTTCCAATCGATCCTCCTGAAGTAGATGATGGTTTCGGTTTTATAGCAGGTCAACCGGGGTGTTTTTTGCTATTACGCGTACTTTCCTCATTATATCATGGAGGATTTTTGCGTTGATCGCTACGGCTACAAGGGCGGGGACGTGTTCACCCTGCATGCAAGTCGATTCGTTGACGATGCAAATAAACCCTGCTATGATAATAAAATATGGTCTCCAAGAGAACACGAAATTTTCGCAGATTATTACAATCAGCGATCCTCAAACTGCGCTGGTTGCTGCCTGGCATTGGTGTAAAACGCTGGGTTTTGGTTATCCTCATCGGCACCACCATTCTTGGATTAGGACTGACTGTATTTCTGCTGGACGTTTATCACACGGTGCCAGAAGGCTGGTGGATCCCGTTCATTAAGGTGGTAGCGCTTCAATTTGTGACCAATCGTGTGTTGCGCGCCTTAATATTTGGTCTCATCGGAATCGCACTAATCATCGTAGGCATTATTGGATTGAACCGTGCACTGCTAAGGCCTTTCCTTCGTCCGGGTAAGGACGTGATCGATACGGTGGCAGAATACAGGCGTAAAGACAAAGGTCCGCGCATTGTGGTGATCGGCGGTGGCACGGGGTTGACCTCCATCCTGCGAGGATTGAAGGCTTATTCCAGGAACATAACAGCGGTTGTAACAGTTGCTGATGACGGAGGATCTTCCGGTGAGATCCGGAAGACTGTCGGCATCCTCCCTCCCGGCGACCTGCGCAACTGCCTTGCAGCCTTATCTGACGATGAAGAGATGATTACCCAGATCTTCCAATACCGCTTTGCCGAGAGCGCTGGGTTGGGGGGTCATTCACTGGGCAACCTGTTGATCACCGCCTTGACGGAGATCACCGGCAGTTTTGAATCCGCCATCGCCGAATCGGCGCGCGTGCTTTCGGTGCAGGGGAATGTTTTCCCCTCCACGTTGAAGAATATCAACCTGGTGGCTGAAGTGGAATTGCCGGAACGTAAGGTAACGATCAATGTTAAGGGGGAAAGCGAGATCAGCAAGATGGGAGGAAAGGTGCATCGTGTGTGGCTGGACCCTGCCAATCCGGCGGCGTTCCCGCCGACAATACAAGCTATTCTGAACGCTGACCTCATCCTGGTAGGTCCGGGCAGCCTATACACCAGCCTGATTGCCAACCTGCTTGTTCCTGACCTGGTGGATGCCATCCGAGCGAGCCGGGCGTATAAATTCTACATTTGTAACATCGCCACGCAGAGGGGTGAGACGGATGGTTACAATTGCGAGGATCACATCAGGACGATTGAACGGCATGCCGGTTCACGCTTATTTGACATGGTAGTTGCCAACAACCGCTATGACGGAAATATGCCGAATGGCGTTGATTGGGTGAAAGTGGAAGAAGTGGACAAACATTACCAGGTTTATGCAGCAGACCTGATTGATAAAGAAAACCCCTGGCGGCATAACTCAGCAAAAGTTGCGAAAACGATCATTGACCTCTACATGGAACGCACTGGCCCTTTGAACACCAGGGACATAGGATCCACAATTTAACCATTGTCTGTACAAACAGTAATGGTAAAATTTATGGATATTCGAATGGAGGTTAGTTATGGCAATTAAAGTTGGAATTAACGGATTCGGCCGAATCGGTCGGCAGGTGTTGAAGGCCATCAATGAGCATCATGGGATTGAACTTGAAGTCGTCGCAGTCAACGATCTCTTTGACACTAAAACCAATGCGCACCTGTTCAAGTACGACTCAAACTATGGGATCGTGCCCGGGCAGGTGGAAGCCAGAGATAACGAACTGATCATTGACGGCAAATCGATCAAAGTATTTGCTGAAAAAGATCCGGCGCTGTTGCCCTGGAAGGCCCTCGGTGTGGATATCGTCATTGAATCCACCGGCGTTTTCACCGATGCCATTGGTGACCCTGCCAAGGGGAAAGCCGGCGCACGGGTTCACATTGATAAAGGCGGCGCAAAAAAGGTGATCATCACCGCACCGGCCAAGAATGAGGACATTACCCTGGTATTGGGCGTCAACGATGACAAGTACGATGGTACGATCCACCATGTCATTTCAAACGCCTCTTGCACCACCAACTGTCTGGCTCCCGCAGCCAAGGTCGTTCACGACAATTTCGGCATTGTGCACGGCATGATGACCACCATCCACTCTTACACCAACGATCAGGTTATTCTCGATCAGGGTCACAAGAAGGAAATGCGCCGCTCCCGCGCTGCCGGTTTGAACATCATCCCCACAACAACCGGGGCTGCCAAAGCGCTGGCGCTGGTCATTCCGGAGCTTAAGGGCAAGTTTGATGGCTATTCACTACGCGTGCCAACGCCCACAGTCTCCATCGTCGATTTTGTTGCAGTCGTTGAAAAGACTCTTACCAAGGATGATTTAAATAACGCTTTTATCGAAGCGGCGAATGGCAAGCTCAAGGGAATCCTTGGGTTCACCACCGGTCAATACGGTGATCCTTTAGTTTCGATGGATTTCAAGGGTGACTCACGCTCCTCCATTGTTGATCTGCCGACCAATATGGTCATGGGTGGTAATATGATCAAGGTAGTTGCCTGGTATGACAATGAATGGGGTTACTCCTGCCGCACAGCTGACCTGGCGGCGATGATGGGGAAGAACCTCTAATTTACCACCGGGTTCAGTACCCAGGAGTTTATTGAAAATCACGATGCGCAACCCTGTAAACAAGAACGGTTGCGCATCAATTTATCTCAGGAGGATGCAGCATGTTTAATAAAAAGACGATTCGTGATATTGATGTGAATGGAAAAAAGGTCCTGGTACGTGTGGATTTCAATGTCCCGCTGAAGGATGGAGTCGTGGGGGATGACACACGCATTCGCGCTGCCTTGCCAACCATCCAATACTTGCTGGATAACGGCGCTGCTGTGATCCTGTGTTCGCATCTCGGGCGTCCCAAGGGTGGACCTGATCCAAAGTACTCCCTCAAGCCGGTTGCGGAACACCTGGCAGGCTTGTTGAAAAAAACTGTAAAGTTTGCTCCCGACTGTATTGGACCGGAAGCTGAAGCGGTTGCTGGACCGTTACAGGCAGGTGAGGTTCTGGTGCTGGAAAACACCCGTTTCCATCCTGAAGAAGAGCAGAACGGTATGGAGATGGCTGCCCAATTAGCCAGCCTGGCAGACCTTTTCGTGAATGATGCATTTGGTACTGCCCACCGTGCCCATGCCTCAACCGAAGGCGTAACCCACTTCAAACCGGGTGTGGCAGGCTTTCTGCTGGAAAAAGAGATCAAATATCTTGGCCAGGCAGTTACGGATCCCGGGCGGCCATTTGTGGCGATCCTTGGCGGGGCTAAGATCAGTGACAAAATCGGCGTTATCAATAATCTATTGACAAAAGCGGATGCCGTACTGATTGGCGGCGGGATGGCGAACACCTTCCTCAAGGCTCAAGGTTATTTCATGGCTGATTCTCTGGTGGAAGATGACGCAGTGCCTGTAGCCAGGGAATTGCTGGATAAATCCACCGGAAAATTGCACCTGCCTGTGGACATGGTATTGGCAGATCGGTTTGATGCCGAAGCTGCCAGCCGCACAGAGGTGGTGGGTAACGTACCGGAAGGTTGGCGCATCCTGGACATTGGACCTGAGACGGTCAAGGCGTTTAGGGCGGTTATCAGCGAAGCCGCCACAGTTGTTTGGAACGGACCGATGGGTGTGTTTGAATTTCCTCAATTTGCCAAAGGCACTTTCGGTGTTGCCCAGGCGGTTGCGGATAGCAAGGCGGTGAGCATCATCGGTGGCGGTGAGTCAGTTGCCGCCATTCAACAATCCGGATTGGCTGATCAGATCACGCACATTTCCACTGGCGGTGGCGCATCACTTGAAATGCTGGAAGGTTTGGAATTACCTGGTGTTGCGGCTTTGCAGGATAATTAGTCCAAAACATTAGTCCAAAACATTTAGTCCAAAAAAACATCTGGACAGAAGAAAGAGGTTAAGGTAGAATTCTTCCGCCACCTGAAACAGTGCTTACCCTCGACCCTCGCACTGACAGTTGTTTTTAGGAGAAATTGAGTTGGCTAATATCAAATCGGCAATCAAACGCAACAAGCAGAATGAAAAACGAAGGCTCTTGAATCGGGTCTACCGCGGTTCTGCACGCACCCGCATTGCGCGGGCACGTATCGCGATCGAAGGTGAGAATCTCGAAGCAGCGAAGGCTGCGACCATGGCTGCCATTGCAGCTTTGGACAAGGCTGCGCAGAAGGGTGTTATTCACAAAAATAACGCCGCACGCCGCAAGAGCAGGTTAATGAAACGCCTTAACGCGGCAAAGTAACAATCGTTTTTTCAGGTTAAAAAAGCGGGAGATAGGCATATCTCCCGCTTATGCTATTCCGGGATATGCTGATTATTGCCTGTGATATAATCCTTCTGGAAATCTTAAGAAATCAGGATACTATGTTTGAGTTCGAACAGCGACTAGCAGAAGCGCAGATCCACCAATATTACCGGGAGACTGGTCTTCCATTGACTGAGGTCAAATGGACCTGGATTCCTTTCAACGGGCAGTGGGGGATCGCTACCACTTTCTTCCAAGTTGCTGCATTGTCTTTTGGCAGCTCCAGGGGAAATGTGGCACAGCGCGCCAATGAGATAGCTGTTGCCCTTGCAGAGCGGCTGAGCGGTACTGAGGGATTTGATCGCATTGAAGCTGTTAATGGGTATCTCAACCTGTTTTTTTCGACATCAGATTACTCCCGGCGCATCATCGCCCGTGTGCTAGAAGAAGGTGAACGGTACGGGCACGGTCAACGACTGAACCAGCGCTTGATGGTCGAGTTTTCTCATCCGAACACACACAAAGCTTTTCACGTGGGGCACCTGCGCAGCGCGTTCCTGGGCGATGTTCTGGCACGCATTTTGGAGGCTGCCGGGTATGATGTCATACGCGCCAATTACCCGGGGGACATCGGGTTGCATGTGATCAAGTGGTTATGGAACTATCTCAAGTACCACAAAGGCGAGAAACCTGATAAAGATATTACCCGCTGGATGGGGACAATTTATTCTGAGGCGATTAAACGCCTTGAACAGGACGCCGCGCTTGAAGAAGAGATCCGCGAGATGTATGCCCGCTGGGACAAACGTGACCCCGAGGTCGTGGATTGCTGGAAGGAAACCCGCCAGTGGTCTCTCGACGGCTTCAACGAAATGTACAACCTGTTGGATATTCATTTTGACCGGTATTATTTCAATTCCATGTTTGAAAAACCAGGCAAAGAGATCGTTACTGAGTTGCTGGCTAAAGGGATTGCTGAAGATGAGCGCGCCAGCGGCGGAGCGGTGATCGTCAAGATCGATCAAATGCTTGGATTGCCGGAGGAAAAATTTCGTGTAATGGTGGTGTTGCGTTCGGATGGAACTGCCCTTTACGCGACCGAAGACCTGGCATTGGCACGCCAGAAATTCCTGGATTACCCCGACCTGGTGAAATCTTTTTACGTGGTGGATGTGCGCCAATCTTTACACTTCCAACAGGTATTCAAAACCCTTGAGCTTGCAGGTTATGAATGGGCTACCCGTTGCCAGCATCTGCCTTATGAGCTGGTCAACCTGCCCGGTAATGTTGTAATGGCCTCTCGCGAGGGTACAGTGGTACTGCTGGAGGATCTGATCCGCGAAGCGACTGCGCGTGCGTTGACCGTTGTCAAAGAGAAGAACCGCGAACTCGCTGAAGAAAACCAACAGGAAATTGCCAAAGCGGTAGGGATCGGTGCGATCAAATTTCCGATGCTTTCGCGTGACAGCAATAAAGTAGTTACTTTTGATTGGGAATCCGCGCTTGACTTCAATGGGCAAGCTGCGCCCTACATTCAATATGCTTACGTACGGGCGAACTCGATCTTGCGCAAAGTGGACAATATCATTCCGGAAGATCTTGCACCTGATTATGAATTGAGCAAATCAGAAATTACCCTGATCGATCTCATTGCACGAATGTCCGATGATATCCAGAAAGCGGCCAGGGATCTTAAGCCATTGATTATCACCAACCAGGCTTATGAACTTGCGCGCGCTTTCAACGATTTTTATACGCAATGTCCTGTGCTTGGTGTGGAAGAACCTCAGCGTTCGACCCGGATCCGTCTTGTGGCAGCCGCCCGACAGGCGATTGCGAACAGTCTGGCGTTACTGGGCATCACAGCCCCACAAGCGATGTGAAAATAATCTTATAACCAAAGGAGTATGAATTACATGACACCAATCAAGACCCTCATTATGGGCGCAGCCGGTCGCGACTTCCACAATTTCAATGTTTTCTATCGCGACAACAAAGATTATGAAGTCGTCGCATTTACCGCCACACAGATTCCGAACATTGAAGGACGCAAGTATCCAGCGGAATTAGCCGGATCGTTGTATCCTGCCGGGATCCCCATCTTTCCAGAATCCGACCTGGTTGAATTGATCAAGAAGTTCAATGTGCAACAGGTTGTCTTCGCGTATAGTGATGTACCGCACGAAGTGGTCATGCACAAAGCCTCGACAGTTCTGGCAGCTGGAGCAGATTTCCGGTTGATGGGTATTGAAACCACCCAGGTAAAATCGGTTAAACCGGTTGTTTCAGTTTGTGCCGTACGCACCGGCTCTGGCAAGAGCCAAACAACCCGCCGGGTTTCCGAGATCCTGCGCGCGATGGGCTACCGTGTGGCTGCCATCCGCCACCCCATGCCTTATGGAGACCTGGTAAAGCAAAAGGTTCAGCGCTTCGCGACCTACGCCGACCTAGATAAGCACGAGTGCACGATCGAGGAACGCGAAGAATACGAACCACATATCGACAACGGTGTTATTGTCTATGCCGGTGTTGACTACGAAGCGATCCTGCGCGAAGCAGAGAAGGAAGTTGACATCGTCTTATGGGATGGTGGAAACAACGATTTCTCCTTCTATAAATCAGACCTGGCTATCGTTGTGGCTGACCCGCATCGACCCGGCCACGAAAAATCCTATCATCCAGGCGAAACAAACGTGAAACTGGCGGATGTTTTCGTGATCAACAAAGTTGACACCGCCGATCCCGCCAAGGTAATTGAAGTACGAAACACCCTGCATGAACTCAACCCGAATGCAGTTGTAATTGAAGGCGCTTCCCCGTTATTTGTGGATGATCCTGAAGCCATTCGCGGCAAACGCGTTCTGGTGGTGGAAGATGGTCCGACCCTGACACATGGAGAAATGGCTTATGGCGCCGGTTGGGTGGCTGCCAAGCGTTTTGGTGCCGGTGAGATCGTTGACCCGCGTCCATTCGCGGTCGGTTCAATTCATGATACCTATGTCAAATATCCAAATACCGGAGCGATCCTGCCAGCGATGGGATACGGTGACCAGATGGTGAAGGACCTGGAAGAGACGATCAATAATGCGGATGCAGACCTTGTGGTTTCTGCTACCCCGATCGACTTGACCCGCATCATCAAGGTAAACAAACCCATGCAGCGTGTACGTTATGAGCTGCAGGAGATCGGAAAGCCTGATCTCGAAGATATCCTGAAAAAGAAATTCGGCAGATAATACCAGATAATCCAAGGCTCAGCGATAAAACGTGATCGCTGAGCCATTTTTGAAAGAAGTAAATAATGTTTATTGATGAAGCGAAGATATTCGTCCGTTCCGGGCGCGGTGGAGCAGGGATGGTGCACTTCCACCGTGAAAAATACGTACCCCGCGGCGGTCCTGATGGTGGAGATGGGGGTAGGGGGGGCGACGTTATATTTCGCGTAGTCAAAACACTGAACACACTAACCAGTTTCCGCTACAACCATAAATACGTTGCACAGGATGGCAGCAACGGTGGTGGCAGTAATATGACAGGAAAAAGTGCTCCCGATCTTATCATTCCGGTACCGCCAGGCACGATCGTGTACGATGCCACAACTGGTGAATTACTGGGTGACCTGGTTGATGATGGACAGGAACTGACGGTTTGTAAGGGTGGAAGGGGCGGTCGCGGCAACCAGCATTTTGCCACCTCCCGCAATCAGGCGCCCCGTACCGCTGAAAAGGGAGAACCCCCGGAAGAGCGTGCGATCCGCCTTGAATTAAAACTATTGGCGGACATTGGGATTGTAGGAGTCCCCAATGCAGGCAAATCGAGTTTTCTGGCTGCGGTATCCAATGCAAAACCCCGTATCGCAGATTATCCATTTACCACCATTGACCCCAACTTGGGCGTCGTTCGGCTTGATCTTGAAACTGACCTGATCCTGGCAGACATCCCCGGATTGATCGAAGGCGCACACGAGGGAGTAGGTCTGGGTGATGCGTTTCTCAAGCACATTCAACGCACGCGTGTGTTGATCCATGTGGTGGATGGCAGCGCAGAGGACCCGTTGGCGGATTTTAGCCAGATCAATAGTGAACTGGCTTTGTTTGACCCGGCACTGGCACAAAAACCCCAGGTGGTGGTGGTGAACAAGATCGACCTGCCTGAAGTAAAGGACAATTGGGAGAATCTGCGCAAGGGGTTAAAAAAACACGGTTATGAAGCCTTCGCGATCTCCGCGTTAACCCGCGAAAACCTGCAACCGGTACTCTGGAAAGCGTACGAACTCTTGCAGATTACACCTGTCCAGGGGGTCACACTGGAACTGCCGGTTTATAAACCTGATGAGGATCCAAGAGATTTCACCCTTGAGCAGGAAGGACATGGCTGGCGGGTGAGAGGAGCCGCGATCGAACGGGCGGCGGAGATGACCTACTGGGAACATGATGGATCTGTCCGGCGGTTTCAATATCTGATGGAGAAGCTCGGTGTGGATGAAGCTTTGCGCAGTAAGGGCATCCAAAATGGGAACACAGTCTATATCCTCGATTATGAACTGGAATGGCAGGATTAGTATGCGAAAAGTGGAGCGTGTGGGTATTTTTGGCGGCACATTCGATCCTCCCCATGTTGGCCACCTGATCCTGGCGGAAGAGTGCCGCACGCAGCTCTCACTTGACCTGCTGTTGTGGGTTGTGACAGATAATCCGCCGCATAAAAGATACACAAATGTCAGCCCGATCGAGGACCGTGTCAGGCTGGTTGAAAAAGCCATTCACGGTAATCCTTCCTTCGAGGTATCACGGGTAGACATCGACCGGCCTGGACCGCATTTTGCCATTGATACGGTGAACATATTAAAAGAGGAATACCCAGGGACTGAAATTTATTACCTGATGGGAGGCGACTCGTTGCACGATCTGCCCACCTGGAATAAACCGCACGATTTTATCCAAACTTGCTCCGGCATCGGCGTGATGCGCCGTCATGCTGACCAGGTGGACCTCGAATCGCTGGAAAAAATTCTTCCGGGCATCACTGCGAAGGTCCACATTGTTGAAGCGCCTATCCTGGAAATTTCATCAAAACAGATTCGCCAAAGGATTGAGGAAGGGATGGGTTACCGGTACTACCTGCGAGATGCCGTTTATCAGGCGATCACTGAGATGGGTATGTATAAATAATTCCGGATTATTAAAAACCGGGAATTATCTCTTGGTAAGTGTTCGAACACGGATTTCCCCAGCTGTAAGACATTTTTCTTTCCCCCAAATCCATCACCAGGCTGACGATGGTTTTCGATTGGGTTGAAGTCTGGTTTTCGACCGGAAGGTGTTGGCAGATCGAATCCGGGTAGTTTTCGTGGTCTGCGAGCATGGATTGGAAAGATTGCATTGAATGCGTTTCATGTTGGGAAAGCAGGGAAATGATCCGGGAATAGCGGCGGTCAGTCTTCTCCTGTCCTGTGCGCGTTTTTTCCATCTGCTGCATTTTCGGCGAAAGGTAATGGTTGGTATGCGCCAGACAGCCATTTTCTGCGGGAATCACCTGGTACGTACTCGCTGAAACCTCCACATTGTAAATCTCGCCATCGGGATGAGCGAGGAGATGGTTATAACCTGCTGCCCTCAGCGGTGGATGGGTACGATTCACTGCTTCCTCCATCGTTCGTGCAGCTAAAACTGCCCGGGACACAATTACACGTGGAATTCCGACCCTGAGGTCGTTCGGATATACCGAATCGCAGCTTTGGGCGATACCCGCCTCGTTAAAACCGATGTTGGGCAAAAGCCCTCCGTAGGACATGGCGATGAATGCGGGTTCGTTCACCGGGTGGGCAATCAGGAAGTACACATCCGGCTCATCCTCTGCCAACCAATCCTCGTTGTGGCCAAGTATGACAGACCCCGCTGTACGCGACCTGCCGGCGGCGAGGCTGGTGCATTTTTGCAGGTGCAGGGCGTCAACTGCCACGCACTCGAAGGCATTCACCACGGCCAGGTCAGCGTAGTTAACATTTGCACCTTCTGCGATCCCACGGATCTCTTCAATGTATTGCGGGTGAGTTTGTAGTGCAAAAAACATGTATTTCAACGCCTGAAGCACCGCGCCATCCCATGATAGTTGCAACGCAGAAAAATTGTGACCAAAATAGGCACGCGTGTTTTCCACCCCATGCTGCACTTTTGCGCGGATGGATTCCCCGATCTGTTGACCCATCGCGCGGTTTGTTCCGCGTACTTCGAGTATCGGTGGGAGTTGTGATTGATCTATTGTTGAGAAGTTCCCCATACAATTACTATAAGCAATCTTCCGGAAAAACGCAAATCACAAAAAAACCGGCTGAATGAACAGCCGGTTTTTGTAAAGTAACAGAAAATCACTCCTTGATCAACTCAAGATCGCCTACTGACATGTCGATATTGATTGTGATCAATGCCCCTTCAGTTCCAGCCAAATAGCGGTTGTTTTCCGAAGTCCAAGTGCCGTTAAGATCAACGTTGCTCAATTCGCCGTCAATGGTCACCTCAGCGCGCGCGTTTGCCGGGATGATGACTTTGATGCTGCTGACGCCCGATTTAATGCTGACGTTTATATCAGTGGAGTTTTCACCAGAGAAATCAAGTGTGTAATCTCCGACACCACTGCCAAACTCGATCTGGCTGACATTTGCGTTTCCCAGGCCGTACAATTCCACATTAGAAGCTCCGGTTGTATAGGTGAAATTGCTCATCGCACTTGTGTTCGGCTCATCAAACCTGACCTTGGAGGAACTTGCACCATCTGAAATTGAGAGACTCGTGATCGCGAGACCGCCCAGGTTCAGGTTCCCTTCATATGCACCTGTGGACAGGCTGAGGGAGATGGGCATGGCACCAAGTTTTAGTTGCCATTCATTCATTAGCTTCATGTCCGATGGCAGTGAAACAGTAGAGGAGGTCTTTTGGGATAGGGTGACTGTGCTGCCGTCACGGGTGATCACGGGTTTCCAGGCTTCAAAATTGTAGGTGATGGTTCCTTCTACAAGCTGGTCAGTACCACCATCAATATCAAGGGAGCCGGCACCCATTTCAATAATCACGTTCGATACATCTGCACCAGCCTCTGGTGCTTCAGCAACTGTTATCGTTTGAGTTGGGCCGGTTTTTACTGTCGGTAAATTGACAGTGAAGGAGCAACCGATTAGAACTAACGCGGCGGTCAATAAAGTAAGGATTTTAATGATTTTCATGTGACACCTCTGTTAATTTTTTATTCCTGGTTTTCAAGTGGAGTGGGTGGTTCCGTTGGTGTGGGAGGGGCAGGGGATTCAATTGGATCTATCGGGGTCACCTCTGCTTCCGGTTGAATCACCGCCTGATACAGTTTTTTAACATACTTCTCTGAACCAACCCGGCTGGTGATCACTGCGCCAAGCCCGACGATTCCCACGATAAAGCCAATTACCCATCCCATACACGGGATCAGACCCGCGATACCGGTTACCAGGCTGAGTAAAAGGGTACCGACACCGGCAGAGATTGACGGGTGCCAGGTGGTTTTGAACAGTGTGGCAAGTCGTTGACCGACTTCGTAACCTACAGCGATGAATCCCAGGAGCAGGGCAAGACCCAGGGCGATGAAAGCGACTAAACTGACCGGGATAAGGATAATCGTGATCGCGAGCAGTAGCAGCATGATCGGGGCGACGATGATGGTCAAGAGTCCAATCCCACCGCTGACCAGCGGTTCACACACCACGTTTGCTGCAATATTCTTAACATTGTGGGGTAACAACAGCCCAACCAAAACAGCCAGAACTCCCATCGCGAGTGCTTCAAAAATGGTGGTTAGAAGTCCTCTCAATGGATCACGCCAATCACTAAAAGGTATCCAGCGCATCCGTTGGTTTGCCGCCTCTTCACCGATAAAGTTTGGGGATTCCTCCTCGATCGTTCCATTGATTACCGCCCCGGACGAACGCTGCAGGTTGGCACCCAGCATGGATAGATTGCCATTGATAATTGCGCTATCGCCGAGGTTTACCGCCCCGCCGATCGACACGATGTTACCGTTCACAGAACCATCGATGCCGAGCGTGCCACCGATCAGGACCAGGTCACCATTGATTTCGGATCCGTTCGCAGTTGTGGCTGTACCCCCAATGATGAGCATGCTGCCATCCAGCGTGTCACCTGATGCCAGACGGAAGGTGTTGCCGATGACAACCTGATCGCCGGTGATTGTGCTGCCGGTTGGCGGGTTGTCGTCCTGGGCCAGCACGGGTATCGGTGCAGCTACCATTAAAGCCAGGATCAATACAAGTAAGATTAGCAGTGATTTTTTCATTTGTTTTCCACCTTTTTAATTGCTAATTTCCATACGGATAACCCAAGCGTAAAGCTGGCCAGCAGTAACCAACCACCCAGGATTGTAAACAGTAGAATCGTGGTGGAGAGGTTGATTGATTTGAAGAACGTTGTGACGAATGATAGGGCTGTCTGTGTTGCACTCAGAACGTTGACCACCGTTGTGATCAAGCCGGCTGTCATGGAGATTAGAGAAAGTTCGGGCACAAAGATCAGCAACGCGCCTACAGCGATTACCAGCGCTGAAGAAGATAGCGCAATCGCTAGAGAACGAGCCTGCTGTTTTTCCTCCTCCCGTTTGCGGGCTGCCAGTGACGCAGACCAGCGATGGGTAAAGCCCACCGGCGCTGCCACTTCAGGAGCAACACGGATTGCCTGGAGTGCGGCGTTGAGATTTTCACTCAATTGCGCACATTCAGGACATTCTGCCAGGTGATCATTCAATCGCACTTTTTCTTCATCTGAAAGGCTTTCGTCATCCAGGATCCAGGTTTTAAAGGGTTGATGTTCCATTTTTTATCCTTCCTTAACCGGTATTGACTGCTTTGACGCGATTGTCGCGGCCATTTGGCGGCGGGCACGATGCAACCTGCTCTTTACCGCACTGACCGTAAGGGAGAGGATCTGGCTGATCTCTTCCTCTGAACATCCATACCAGTATTTCAATATCACTGCTGCACGATCCGGAGGGTTAAGCTCGTTGATCATTCTGTGCAGCGCTTCATCTTCATCATTGTTGATCACCTCAACTTCAGGATTTGGGATTCCCGGGTCGGCGAGGTCAAAATCAGGGTATTCATCCAGTTCGAAGATGCCCGCTTTTTGCTTGCGCTGCTGATCGATGCAGTAATGTGCAGCNNCCTGCGCGGCGTCTTCCGCTGCGGTGGATTCTCCAAGCATCCTGTAGCACAGGTTGTAAACCGGAGTCTGGTAGGTATTTACCAACATGGTGAAGGCTTCATCATCTCCATGGCGGGCTTTTTCGATCCATTGAGGGTCCAATTGCGTCACTGTAGCCCCGCGAGTTTATTTTGTCTAGCTAATATACGCACAGAGATGAGTTTAGTTGCAGCCAAAAATACACGGAACATGGCAAATTCCCAAAATTGCAGGTGTTACTTGAATATGATCTCTTCCCGGCCGGAGAGTTTCTCTTTGATCTTCTGAACAACTGTATCGAGGTGCCTGGGTTCGTGGACAAAATCGAGGTCATCAGTGCGCAGGGTCAATACCGGGCAAAGGTCAAAGTTGCTGATCCAGTCAGTGTAGAAGCTGTCGAGAAGGGCAAGGTAATCGCGGGTGATGGTTGTTTCAATATCCCGCCCGCGGGATTGGATGCGTTCGATGAGGGTATCCACCGGGGCTTTCAGGTAAACGAGGAGGGAGGGGTTGGGCAGGTTGCGGGTAACCAGGTCAAAAACCTTACGGTAGGTAGCGTAATCGCGTTCATTGATGTTGCCCATTTCGTGCAAGGCGCGGGCAAAGATGTAGGCGTCTTCGTAGATGCTGCGGTCAATAATGGCAGGGCGCGGGTCATTGTACATGTCGAGGTGCTGCTGGGCACGGTGACCCAGGAAGTAAACCTGAAGATGAAACGCCCAGTCTTTCATGCTCTGGTAAAAGTCCGGTAGATAAGGATTATCGACCACTGACTCGTAAGCCGTGTGCCACTTGAGACGTTCACCGATGCGTTCGGTAAGGGATGTCTTGCCAGACCCGATATTTCCCGCAACCAGGACTAGTCGCTTTGCCATTCGCACGCTCCTTGTTCTGAATTTTCTATATTATACGGCAGTGGATGAGAAATTTTGTGTCCGCAGGTAAACCAGCCATC
>DIWL01000080.1:99223-99729 GCA_002428455.1 Anaerolineaceae bacterium UBA6107
TTAGGTTTAGAAGAAGAATATCTGCAGGCGGTGGAAAAATTGGGCTACAACCAACCGACACCGATCCAGGTGGAGACGATCCCGCTGATGTTGAGCGGCAGAGACGTGTTGGCCCAGTCACAGACCGGGACGGGGAAAACGGCGGCTTTCATGCTGCCGATCCTGCAACGCTTGGGACAGGGCAACGGGACACCGCGTGCGCTGGTGCTTGCGCCTACCCGCGAGTTGGCCAAGCAGGTCGCGGATGCGACTGCAGGTTTTGCCAGGGTTTCAGGCAGCAAGGTGCTGGCGGTGTACGGTGGCCAGTCGTACGAGATACAGACCAGAGGGCTGAGCCGCGGAGTGGACATTCTGGTGGGGACACCCGGGCGCTTGCTGGACTTTATCCGGCAGGGCAAGCTTGACCTCAGCCAGGTGGAAGTACTGGTGCTCGATGAAGCGGATGAAATGCTTGAAATGGGCTTTATCGATGATGTCGAGACCATTTTGGATGAACTCCCGGAACA
>DIWL01000020.1 GCA_002428455.1 Anaerolineaceae bacterium UBA6107
TCTTTCGGCGACCTGGTTTCTTCAGTCCTTTGGGTTTTGGTCCATGCTTCAATACTCGTATGGCATATTTTCGGTGATATCCGGTTGTAGCTATGAATTCATTTAGTATTTGTTCTTTTCCAGCTTTATTAGCTTTCAAATACCGCGGATGAATCGCTTCGATCATCTCGCGTTTGCTGCGGTGACTCATCATATTCTCCCTCTGCGGACCTGAAATCCGCTCTAGGGTAACAGTTATTTTGAGTCAACGTACTTTCCTATAGTAAGATTAATTGTGAGTCAATTCGCACTGCGGGGCGAATACCGTTTTCGATTATAATTTTCCTGATCGTTGATCTCCCCAATTCACTGATATGATATGCGCATGAATTCCAGGTCGGAATTTCCAATAAAGCAAGTAGATGCTATGCTATTCAGTCTGCTTGGTTTCATTGAGCTGGCTGCTGCTGTAGTCTACCTGGCGTTGACGGCTGACCGCTATCCCGGCGTTTTTCTCTTCGGGCTGGCAAAATACGGAACTATTGAAATTGTCATCATCGCATTAATAGCATTGTTCTTTCTCGTGCTGTTTTTCCGCTCGTTAAAAAATTGGCCGCGAATTCTGGAAAACTTCAATCAGATTTTTCGGACGAATAAAATCCTTCTCCTGGTTTTGTTCCTCTTCGGGTTGACCATCGCGTGGGCGGTGGCCACCATCCCACCAACCTTTTTCGGGCGTCTCGCCGGTTATTATCAGTGGCTGCGTCCGGCCGGTCTCGCCCTGGGGTTGATCACGCTGCACGGATGGATCCTCTACCTGGTCCGGTCAGGCAAATACACCGAATTAAAGCAACCGGCGCAAGTGGTCTGGTCACGGATATTTGTCGTCACTTTCATCATTGCCCTCCTCCTGTTCGCGTTTTCCTACCGCACAAAATTCGGACTGGTGGCGGATACGCCGCTGTGGAACGTTCCTGGTGTGCCGGTCAGCGGAACGCAAATGTTATTACTGGTGATCTCTTTCGCGCTACTCCTGCTATTCGAGACCGTTTCAGAGCGCTTTCGTGCATTATTGGCCAGCAAACCTGCTGCGGTGATCATTTTGGTTTCAATCTTTCTGACCGCCGTGCTGGTGTGGGGGTTCACCCCCCTACAAGGAGACAGCCTGGCGGTTGAGCCGACACTCGCTAACCTGCAACCGTACCCGCAGCGTGACGCCAGGGTGCATGATATGGGTGCTCTGTCCATCCTGTTTGGCCAGGGAATCAATTTCAAGGAATACACCGATAAACCGTTGTACATGGTCATTCTGGCGCTTTTCCATCTCATCACCGGTTACGATTACCGGTTGCTGCAGTGGGTGCAGATCGCCTTTCTTGCGCTGATCCCGGTGCTGGCATACCTGCTTGGAAAGCGGTTCCATTCCACGCTGTTCGGCGTTCTGCTGGCTGTGCTGATAATCCTCCAGCAGCGCAACGCCGTGCTCCTCTCCAGAATAATCTCTTCGGTGAACGTCAAGATCCTGGTTACCGAGACCTTTGTCCTGCTGGGGTTACTTTTTCTCACCCATCTCCTGTTTAGATGGCAGGATCAAAATGACAGACGGATCATGCTGCTCGCCGGGGGCGTAGTGGGGGCTTTATCGCTCATCCGTCTAAATCCGCTCCTGTTCATCCCATCCATCGGGCTTCTGATCATCATTTACTACTGGAAACGCAAAAAACGGATGCTCTCGCGCTTACTGCTTTTCCTGCTGGGGTTTGGCATCATTTTCACACCCTGGGTCCTCAGCGGCAGGGATGCGCAGGGTCAGCCGTATTTCCTTGTCAAGATCCGCGACATTTTTGAGAATCGCATAGCTCCACAGGTGGAGAAAGTTGATCCGCCGTCGCTTGCATTGTCTGAAAACGCACAACCGATTACTTTCCGCGATCCGGCGAAATTGGATGATCCCGGCGGGGTGATAAGTTTTACATCCGCTCAGGTGGATCTGTCAGGATTCTTCGATCCATCCGTCCTGTTGGATGGTTTCTCTGCGGTCAAAGGGGCTGACGGTGTGGCGCAGTATCTCAAGCTCCTGACCAACCATTTCCTGCACAACATCACTGCGTCCGTGATTCCGCTGCCGGATGTGTTGAGCACTGATGGGGTGCGGGTGCTGGCCCAACGCGATTACTGGGATGACATGAAGATTTGGGACGGCAGCCTGTCAGGTGGTTTGATCCGGTTCATCATCATCAACCTGACCCTGGTTTCCCTGGGCATTGCGCGCAGTTGGAAAAATCACGGCTGGCGCGGGCTGCTGCCGTTGGGTATCTTCCTGGTGTACAACCTGGCGATCAGCATCTCGTTAACTTCCGGCGGGCGATACATCGTTCCCATCATCTGGGTGGTGTTTCTGTACTATGCACTGGGCATCGTTTTCCTGTTTGAGGGTTTTCTGTGCCTGCTGTATCCCCAATCTGTTGCTTCACCCCGGGCAGAATCTACAGGCCATTTGCCGCAAAACGCCTCCATTCTCCCGGTTTTGATCGGACTGGTGATTGTGGCCATGTTGGTACCGGTGGCAAATCAACTGGTACCGCTGTGGGTAACCCGATCCCCCATTGATCGCGCTAACAAGTTGTTTGACTCACTGGGACCAGAGCGCCAGGCTGACAGCAAGTACTTCACTGGAATCGCCCTGTATCCCGTTTACACAACCGGAGAAGGTAAGCTGATTTTCGATCTCTATCGGGGTTACAAAACCAGTGAGGTCGTCATTGATCTGCTGCCGGAGCCGGGAGTAGACATGCTGATGAACACCCGCCTGGAAAGCGGCGACCCGGTGCTGCTCGAGTACGCTCCAGACGATCGCTTAATGGCTGTCTACCTCTTCCGGGATGAACAACTGCTTCGCTACTGGTGGCTTGACCCCAGCACATCCCCGTAACCATAATCTATTATTAAGAAGATTAGGATTCCCCACCGATGATCACCACCTGGCCTTGCGCTGGCAGTTGGTCTGTGAAACATCCCTCCAGCGGTAGCCAGATCTTTCCCTGCGGTATGGAATTCATGCTAGAGATCTCTGGAATGTATGTAAAGGAAGCACTCTGTGTCCTTCTGCGCAGGCTCAAGACCTTTCCTGCTTCTTCCTGCAGCTCCACCTCAGCCTTGAGCTGAAGATAAGGGGTTAGCAATTGGTGCGAGAGTCCGAGCAGGCGCGGGGTATCCAACGCAAGCGCTTGCGCGAAGGTTTGACCGCCCCAGTGACCCAGGAATTGTCCATCCCCCACGTTCCAAATACCGTGTGCGCCGTAACAGTGACTGATTGCGCCTGCCAGCATGCTGACCCAGTAAGCGTATAACTGGTCAGCCGCATAAAAGCTATCCCGGATGCCCTCGTACCAGGGTTCAAGGTTGATGTAACCCCGATCGGCGGGGTCTTTCTTAGCAGTGTGCGCCATCGGAAGCTGGTGCAGGCGCAATCGCGCCTCCAGGGTGTGCCCGGTCTGAGCGGTGTTGGCGGCCAGCAGATGCGGGTTTTCCACGCAGTCGAAACCAGTTTCGTTAGGATTCGGGTGGATAATGAATGGTTTGTCAGTGAGCGGGGCAATGGTCTCCAGCACGCGGCTCCAGGCAAGCTTACGAGACTGCGTCAGCGAAGGGTGGCGAAATATCCGTTGCATC
>DIWL01000012.1 GCA_002428455.1 Anaerolineaceae bacterium UBA6107
CAAACCAACCTTCATGGCCTGCAAATCATGCCGGCCATCAAACCAGACCCGCCCGTGACCCGTTTATACATTTCTTTCCTCCGGTAGGGGCGGTTCTTCACCAGCTGCAGGGCTTCCATGCAAACCAACCTTCATGACCTGCTTTCCGTGCCGGCCGTCAAACCAGACCCGCCCGTCCTCGGCTCCGCCGGGCCGGAAGCTGAGAACGGACAGGCGTCTTCACCGGAAATGAAGAGCGCCGGCCAATGGCCGGCGCTCTCTGCATTGCAGTTCGGTTACGGGGTGATGATGCTGAACACGTTCGACCAGGCCGAAGTCCCGGCTGCATTGACCGCCCTGACGCGGAAGAAGTAGTTCACTCCGCGGTACAGGCCGTTCCACTGGTATGTGACGGTGTTGGCCGGCACGGACACCTGGGCCACCCAAGTTGTGAAGGCCGCGTTGGTGGCGCTCTGGATGACAAAATTGGTCTCATCCAGCGAGTTGTCCGCCCAGTTGAGCGTGACGTTGGCCTTCTTGGCCTGGCGCACCGCCGAACCGGTCAGGTTGGAGGGCGCCGCGGGCACCGCAGCGATGGTGACGAGGTTCGACAGCACGGCTGCCGAGGCTCCGGCGGAATTGACCGCCGAGATGCGGTACTGGTAGTTGTGCCCGGCAGAAACAGCCGGGTCGCTGAAGCTGACGTTGCCCGTGTTGGCGAAGGCCGGCGGGTTGGCGATCAGCGCGTAAGCGCCGCCGTCCACCGAACGTTCGACCAGGTAGTAGGCTTCGTTGTTGGCATTATCGCGCCAGGTCAGGTTGATCACCGGTCCGGCTGCCAGGGTGGCCGCGAAGTTGGTGGGGGCGCTGGGGATTGTTTCGGTCGTCCCGCCCACCGGCGCGGAAGTGGAGTTGCCGGCGGCGTTGAAGGCCACCACGCGGAAGCTGTAGACGGTGCCCAGCACGGCGGTGGCGTCGGTAAAGGTGGTGACATTCGCCAGCGTGGTGCCGATGGTGTCGTAAGTCCCGACTCTGCCCCTTCTGTCCACCGGGGCGCGTTCAACGCGGAAGCCGATTTCACCGGCCGGACTGCCCCAGGTTGCGGGGGCCAGGTAGTTGACCGGTGTGCCGTCTGTCCAGGTGAGGGTGACCGCGCCGGTTGTCGCGTTTTGCGCGTATGTCACTGCCGGAGGCGTGGCCAGTACTCTGCTTACTGCGACTGTGACCGGGCGCATCATGTCCATTTCCTCATGGCTGAGGATATGGCAGTGCCATACGTACTCCCAACCGTTGTTGACCAATACGTTGGTGATGACCGGCACGATCGGGTTGCCGAGCACGTCGGTATTGTTGAAGGTCGACGTGTCGCCGAGGGGCATCATCGGGTTGAGCGGACGGATGCTGTCGGGCAGGCCGAAGGGCAGCTTTGGAATGATCGGCCGTAATGCGACGATGGTATCTTCCAGCGGGCTGACGCGCAGTGTGTCTTTCCAGCCCAGCTCGTTTGCGTCGGGCTGGCGGATGATGCCGTCCCAGCCCACCCGGTTGAGTACCTGCACATCGTACAGGTGCCAGTGGACGGGGTGCGTGTCCACGCCGTTGTGTGTGATCTTCCAGATCTGGGTGCCGTCGTCGGCCGAGGCGATCGGGGTCGCGTCAAGGCCTGCCAGCTCCACGCCGTCGAGCACCTCCGTGGCCGGGTTGACATAGGGGTAGAGTACCAGGTTCTGCTGCACCCCCGCCTGGGTATTCGGCTTCTGCACGCCGAAGCTGCCGCTCATGCGGCCGTACACAGGATCGAAGGCCTCGCCCATCTCGTCTTGAATGGCTTTGGGCTGCAGGGGCATGGTGAGGGTGCTGCCCAGCAGGGTCTTGAAGGCGATATTGCTGTCAAAGATCTGCACCAGGCCTGCCAGCGCGCCGGCTGAGTCAAAATTGGTGCCGTAAGCTGAGTTATAGGCAGCCTGCCCGACGATGATGGGATTCTGGCCTGATTCAAATACGCCCGAACCGTCGGCATGGTGGGCAAAAGCAGCCTCGAGCGCGCCCAGGTTGAAAGCCGGGGCGGGGGCCGAAGGCGCAATCACGATCTGCATGACGGTGCGGGTGTTGGGACCGTAGCCGGGGATGACCGGGGGCACGCCGCCCGAGGAGGTTAAGTCGGCGCTGCCGGTGTAGTAGTCATAGCGGGGATCGCGAGCAGGGAAGGCTGCCGGGGCGTCGTTGTAGAGGATCAGGGTTTTACCGGCATATGCCGAGAAGTCCACGACCACGTCCGCGCGTTCGGCCGGGCCGAGCAGCAGCGAGTGCTGGTCAACGTTGCCCGCATTGAAGACGGTCGGGTCGGTGACCCAGGTGATGGTCTGGGCTGGGATGACGGCTGGAGCCGGCAGGAATCCGCCTTCGGTGCCGATCTGGACCCAGTCAGGGCCAGGCGGGCTGATGGCCGTATCGGGCGTCGGGAAGACGCCGGCCGGGTCGGTGAGGGCGGCCGCCACTTCGGCGGCGTTCAGCGCCACTTCCGTGCCGCTGGCGTCAGCCTCGAAGAGCGAGAGGTTGAAGAAGCGGTCGTTGGCCGCGTTGAGAACGCGCAGGCGGTACGACTTGGGTTCAAGCGTGACTGTCGGGTAAAGGGTGCCGTTGACCAGCGGGGTGTCGTTGAAGGCTTCCATGCCCATCGAGTTGTACGGCACAGAGGGCATTTCCGGCGGTTCACACCATGTCGTGTTGGCGTCGCAGGCGGGGTCGTAGTACGGGTTTGCGACGGGAGGATAGTCGACATTGGTGGGCGGCCAGAACCACGGGCCGTAAGCCCAGCGGCCAAACGCGTTGACGCCCGAAGGATCGCCAGGATTCTGGGCAGGAACGTATACGTGCGGGACCCACAGCTGGCCGTAGCCGCCCCAGCGGGATTCGTCCCACAGGGGGTCTTCCACGGCAAGCTGAGAGACGGCCGGCACGAAGGTCTTATCCTGGACGACCAGAGGGATCTGATCGACCGGGAGGATGCCGCTGTCGACCAGCGCCTGCTCGGTGGGGTCGGAGATCAAGTAGGGGGCGGCTTCGCCGGCATACACGTTCAGGCGGGTGATGCCCCAGGAGTGGTCGTGGTAGAACATGAAGCGGGAGCTTTGTTGGTTGGTGTAGTAGAAGGTCATACACCCATCATCAGGCGCAGTACAGTCTGGCACACCTGCAGGGCGATCAAGACCGACCATGTCAGGCACTTGCCTTACAGCAACGCCTTCTGGCCAGCTGGTCATCTCATCAGCAGGAGTAATCCATTGATGCGGGGTTCCATCCGAGATCCAGGGTGTGATTCCACCATGCAGATGCAAAGTCGCCCGGTTTTCAGCAAAGCACATCATCCGATCCATCATGCTTCGGTCTGCTTCACCGCAGATTGGGTTGCGAACATCATCAAGAACTGAACCTTCATCAACTGGTTCCATCATCTCCAATGGTCCCATACCAGATCCCATGAAAGTAGCGTCAACAGGCAGGAAAAGATCTCCATCAACGCCTGTTGGTAAAAGATTGTAGAACACGATACGAACCGGACGGTCTTTGTTTGCCTGGATTATAGGACCCAGGTAGTGAGGGTCATCAACGGCATAGGCTTGTGTGCCATCAGGCATCAGGGCTGGTATGGTAGTTCCATCGAGCAAGTGGTTGACCAAAGGTATATGTTTGCTCCAACCCGCGTTCGCAGTCGTTTCAAGCTGGACATATTCGCGTAAAAGTGTTCCTTGGGCAGGGAGTGAAGAGTTCAGCTGCTCGCGATGCTGCACAAGTGCTATTACATAGTAGTCAGCTTCCGGGAAAGTGGTTTGGTCAGGAACGCCCAGAGGTATGTATTGACCGAGATTGTTTGAAGCTGCAGCACAGCTGCCGGCAACCGAAGGGTCACACATCAGGGGGAGTTCATTCTGGAACTTCTTAATTCCAGTACCGGTCACGTAGCCGGAACCCGGGTTGGTAAGGTTGATGGCAGTAACTGCACCAACATCGATCACAGCATCTGCGGTTGCCATTGATCCACTGCCGAGAGTATCGCTAATGGTGACGGTGGGAATGCTGGTGTAACCTGCTCCATAGGTCTCCAATACGATCGATTGTACGTCTATAGTGGAGGTTACGATCGCGTCGTCCAAAACGTTTACACGCGGAAGGGTTTGAAGTTGTCCTTCCTGAGGGTCCAGGATGCTTTCTTGCCGGGCTTCCTGTGCAGCGTTAAACTGCCGGCGATTAAGGGGGTTAGACAAGGTCCCATCCCGGATGACCACCTTCGGTGCCCGGGAATAGCCTGATCCCGGGTTGTCAATGACCACACCCGTGATCATACCGGTTACAGTGTCCCAGATAACATGACCTTTCGCCTGAACTCCACCCACACCGTCAGGATAATCGAAATCTACAGTGGGCAGGGTATATCCGCTGCCGCCATGGGTGAGATTGATGCTATATACGCCGCCGTAAGCAGTTGCCGTTGCATCTGTAGTTGCTCCACCGCCAGTGATTGCAACAGCAGGTTGAGCGTAATCCATGCCTGGATTGGTGACATTGATAGCCACCACCGTATTGCTGGAGGTGACCACTGCATCGGCAGCGGCACCAGCTCCAGCACCCGTAAAACTGACACTGGCAGCAGTGTAATTACTGCCGGGATTCGTGATGGTGATGCCGGTGATAGCTCCATTAGCCCCAACCGTGGCGGTGGCAGTTGCGCCAGTACCATCGCCATCGATCGTGACAACCACGTCAGGCATTGTCAACGCGCTGAGACCCCAGTTGGGATAGGGACCAAAATAGTGTGGGACAACGCTTTCATCCACCGGCAAAGCCGGAAGGACTACCGGGATCGCTTCGACCTTGGCTGGAAAGCCTCCTGAAATTAAGGAGACCATCAACAGCATAAGGACTGTTGTGTTGAGAATTTTGTGCTTAGTCATTATTTACTCCTTTACTAGATACTTTTTTGGATGGCAGCCATAAACAGGTCTGACTGCCTGGGAAGATAAACTGATCGATACGATCTTGCGTGGATTGTTGTTAGCGGGAAAATGGGCAGACATGATCATTTCCTCTTCTTATGGGGTGTAACCAGGCTGAAATGTAGGAATGAACGATCCATTGAAACTTACCTCAATCAAAGTATAGGGATAGAAATTTCCTGTGCTGTTTGAGATGTTTTGGCTTAATAGGTAAAGATTAGCGAAAAAGACTAAATTCTGGAGATTGATGCAAATTAAAACAAATTATCAAGAATATCCGCAAATTTATCCGGATATTAATCAAAAAATACTACCTTGTGTCCTTGGGATTCTTGAGGTCGTCTTGCAGGTTTATCTGACTTTTCTTTAAAACCAAATCAATTCGTCACTCGCAATTTGGCAAAAGTGAACTCTTAATAAATTAGCAAAAAAGCTGGAATAGTGATTAATGCAAATGATTGTAAATATTCTCAAACGGTACAAGGGCTTGTTTTCTATAAAATTTAAGTAACCAATGGAGCTTACTATGAACGATGACTTTTCAATTCTCATAATCGAAGATCACCAGCCCCTGCAGCAGACTTTTGCACAAATATTCAAACGCGGGGGTTACAATTCAGTCAGTTGCAATCAGGATCTGACTGCTTTGGCAATCCTGTCGCAATTTCCGTTTGATTTAGTCGTCCTCGATCTGCATCCTGGCAGCGATCACGATCTATCACTTTTTTTCAAAATTAAGAAAAACTATCCACTATTGCCCATCATATTGCTCTCACCTAATTCAGAAAACGAAATCATTCCTTGTTTTGAAGATGAGAAAGCCTGGATGATCATCCGCAAACCCTTTGAACCTGGCTTTCTGCTAAAAAGCATCCAAGCCATTATTGGTGCCTCTATCAAGCGCAACGCACAACCACTTATCGTCGCTTGTTAAGCCGCCCTGTTCGCTATCCTACCAATCTGTAGCCAATATCACGCACAGTGATCAGGTACTGTGGGTCTGAGTTATCTTTTTCAATCGCTTTCCGGATTTTGTGAATATGCCAGCGCGTTATATCCCGGGCTTCAATTCTTGTGCAATTGTATCCCTGGGATTCTTTTACCAGGTCTTCAAAGGTGACGGTATCGGGCGAATGTCGCATGAGCGTTACCAGGTAATCAAATGAAGACGGTGGCAAAGCGACTACATCGTTATCCAGCATGAGATGGCGGGTATGTAAGTCAGCTTTGATTGATCCACAACTTAGGAACCGCCCTTCTTTTGAGTCTGTTAATCCGGGCATAACAG
>DIWL01000031.1 GCA_002428455.1 Anaerolineaceae bacterium UBA6107
CAACTTGCTGGTGATGGATGTAGGCGACGAGATGCAGGGCAGCCTGCTCTCCAACATCTGGCAGGGTGAGCCGGTCATTGATGCCTACAACACCATCGGCTATGATGTAGCCACCTTTGGCAACCATGAATTTGACTGGGGCAAGGATGTATTAAGCACCCGTGTCGGCGAAGCGGATTATCCTTATGTCTCTGCCAATATCGTGGTCAATGACACAGGGAACTGCGCCACGGCGGGGTGGGGAACCCCGGCGTTTGTTGATGCTCCGTTTGAGATCATCACCGTCGGGTCTCCTGTATCGGTTAAAGTGGCCGTGATCGGTGTGACCACTCCGGAGACCCCGATCATCACGATCGCGGAAGCGACCGAAGGCTTGTGCTTCAAGGACGCCGCTGAGTCGATCATCCATCATTACGATGCGATGAAAGCTGCTGGCGCGGATGTGATCGTTGTGCTCAGCCACCTGGGTTACCCGGATGGCGGTTATGGTTATGGAATACCGACCTATGGCGACGTGACACTGGCGAAAAAGCTTAACACCGCTGGAAAGCACGTTGACCTGATCCTGGGAGGTCATAGCCACACAGATCTTGCCGCAGCTACAGTGGAAGGCGGCACGACCATCGCCCAGGCGCATTACAATGGGCGAAAATTAGGCCGTGCTGACATTACAGTAAAGACCGATGGCAGTGTTCAAATTACCTGGTCAAGGATTACGATCTCCACCACTGGTGTGGAGGACCCGACGGTCAAGGCACTCATTGCAGGATATGCGAGTGATCCGGAATACGTGGCCTTGATCAATGAACCGATCGGCTATGTGCAGACCGACCTGCTGCGCAATTACAATGGCGACGCCATGATGGGTGACTTTGTCGATGATGCCATCTATGGTTTCCTGAACTCTGACGATGATACGACCAACGATGTGGACATGTTCTTTAACAACGCCGGTGGCATCCGTATCGACTGGTGCGACAAGGAGGATATAGCGAATCCGGGTACTTACATCTGGACCAGCACTCCCGCAGACTGCCAGGCAGAAGGTTTATGGACGCATGACCCGATGCTGCTCACCTATGGGCAGATGTTCCAGATTCTGCCCTTTGGCAATGCCACTATCGTCGGTGATATGACCGGCGCTCAGATCGTGGAATTGTTAAACCAGAGTGCCACCCTGTTCAAGGGTGCCCTCCAACCGGCGGGCATGCGCTACAGCTTCTATCGTTACTCCGACGCGCTTCCCGGTCCGCAACCTTACGCCTGGGGCGCTTATGATTACTGCGTGATCAATAAAGGCACCGGCGTTTGTGAGCGATTCGACCTGAACAAGACCTACCGCGTGGGCACGAATGAGTTTCTCGCCCCCGCCGGGCAGGACGGCTACACTCCCTTTAAGTACATGACCAACGTTTCCTACTGGGGAGACATGCTCGATGCGGTCAATGCCTATGTGGCAGCCAATCATGGCACCCCTGCCACAGCTTATAAAGGTCCCGACGGTGATGGAACTCTGGATGGACGCATCACCCGCGACGGGACAGATGCTACCGGTTCAATCGTCCCGCTCACCATCCTGCACCACAACGACTCACATGGCAATCTGGTGAAAGGAACCTACGTTGGACTCACACAACTGGCAACCCTGATCAAGCAGGAGAAGTTGCACAACCCGGGGCGCACACTGCTTTTGAACGCGGGTGACAGTATCCAGGGTGACGCAATGAGTTATTACTTCCGCACCGCTGGGCTGGGTTATGCTTCCGACGGTACACCTCTGCCGCTTGACATGCAGGAAGTGCCCTTCATAAAGGCAACAAATCTGCTTGGTTATGATGCAATGACCATTGGAAACCACGAGTATAACTTTGGCAAGGATGTATTTGTGAGCGCCTTGGGTGGTGCGAATTATCCCATGATGCAGGCTAACGTGGAGGATACCGGCGAATATGGATTGGACCTGGTGCCGGTTGAGGATTACGTTGAGAAAAGCCTGGGCGATATCGATGTCGCCATCCTTGGCATAGGCAACCACCGTATACCCAACTATGAACTACCCAGCAACATTCCAGGACTCACCTTTACAGATCCGATCGCGAAAGCACAGGAGCTGGCTGATCTGCTCAATCCCACCAATGATGTGGTGATCGCGTTGACACATATCGGCTTTACGGAGAATCCCGGTAGTGTTGAAGTGGACGCCAATGTGGATACCAACCTGGCCATGATCACCTCCGGCATCGACGCCATCATCGGCGGACACAGCCACACGGATCCTTCCAAACAGACCGCTTACTCAGGGATCTATAAATATCTGCCCACCATCATTGAAAACGCGGTTGGTGAGCCAGTGATCGTCAACCAGGCTTACCGCTACAACAACACACTGGGCGAAGTGGTGATCGGTCTGCGCGACCTGGGTGGTGGTAACTATGAAGTTGTCAGCGAAACCGGTCGTTACATCCCCGTCACAATGGAAATCGCGGAGGATGCAGAGGTCAAATCGGTGCTGGATCCGTATGTCACGATGCTCAACGCCTACAATAACGCCGTGATCGGACAGACTACCGTGCCCATCGATACGCTTTCTGCTTACACAGAGGAAACGAACGGTGCCAATCTGCAGGCAGACGCGGGAGTGTACGTGCTGGAAAAGAATGGAATTGATGTGGACTTCCACCTCTCCGGTGCGATGAGCAACCGCAAGGTTGCCAACGCCGCCACACCTGCCGCACCAGTCGACCTGAAGATCAGCGACATGTTCTCCCTGATGCCGTATGAGAACTCGCTGGTGGTTATCAGCATGAACGGTCCGCAACTGAAGGCGGTACTGGAGCGCAGTTACCGTAACTACTACTACTACAAGTATGTACCGGGTTACGGCGGCTACAGTTACTACACCACCTGCATGATCGACACAAACTTCGGCAACGTGATCACCTACAACGACATCAGCGAAGCAGCGTACGATCCAACCAAGAGCTACGTGGTTTCGTTGAATATCGGTGGCGAGGAGGTGGACTTCACTGACGCGGAAACTTACTACAATGTCTCCACGGTGAACTACCTGGCGGCAGGTTCATGCAACTTTAACAACGCCGGCGTCACGCTATGGCCGTTGGATCAGATTGTTGCGGATACCCAGTACTACGTGCGCGACGCTGTGATCGAATACGTCAAGAACGAAGGAACAGTATCACCCGCGATCGAAGGGCGCCTGGCATTCATCCATGACCTGGCGGCTCCGGTGATCACGATCAATGCACCTGTTGCGATGGAATATCTCGTGCTGGAACCCCTGACGATCGACTACGAGGTGGGGGAAGTGGGCGCCGCAGGAATAATGGAGGAATGGGCTGAACTGGACGGTGTTGAGGTGCAGAACGGTCAACTGATCGACTTGTTGACCCTGCCCGCCGGTCCGCACACGCTGACGGTCTACGCGGTGGACAAAGCTGGCAACGCGAGCAGTAAATCAGTGACCTTCACTGTATTTACCACCAGTTTCGAGTCTAAGTTCACCAAAAATGCCAAGGGATGGACACCGGTGAAAGGGGTTTGGTTCATTACTGACATGGGTTACTACAAGACCAAGGGCGTTGTTAACGAAATCGCCAGCGCGATCCATAAGACCGATTTTGGCATGCTGACGCTTGAGACCAGGATGCGCAGAAAATACGGTGAGGCTTCGCTGCCCAACCGGTTGCACTTCCGCACATCACCAGTTGCTTTGGATGCGAATGGTCAATGGACGAACGGTTACATGTTCCAATACACCAACGCCGGATACTTTAGCGTCTGGAAAGTTGTCGATGGCGTATTCTCACCGGTGGTCGGCTGGACCTATTCACCGACGATCGTTCCATTTGGCTGGAACACGCTAAAAGTGGTTGCCAACGGCGATAACATGGAATTCTACATCAACGGTGTGCTGCACGCAGCGGGCAGCGACAGCACGCACAGTGTTGGTAAGGTTGCCCTCAGTATGTGGCGCGCAGGAACGAAAGCACCTCTCATTGTAGATTGGGTGAAGGTCAGCAATGTGGCTACCCCGGCAACTTACGATGGGATGTCGGTGACCTCGGTGATCGGTGAACCGGTCGACTGGGCTGACCCGAATTCTTCACCGGAATAAACCGGCGAAAACGGGATAACAACAATCGGGGCACGGATTTTGTGCCCCGATCTTTTGTTTTTGAGTTGAATTGTCTGATTATTCAATCAAAGCAGGGGAAAAGGATCAATCGCTTGTCATTTGCAGGTTGATCCAGATCTCGGCGCTTTCCTTTACATCAATTTCGCGGGCGGGAGGAAACACACCGATCAGGTTGCAGGCCGCGTTGACCGCGCTGCTGTCGCAACCGTATCCACCCGCTTCCAGCGTCCACACCCCCCGGCTGTTTTCCGGCAGGAAGAAATAGAACTGACCGAGGACGTCAGTGGTGGCGGCATCTTCATCTCCGGGCTCACCACCCGCGGGAGTTAATGACAAGGTGATATGAGAAGCCGGGTTACCGTTTGGTGTATACATATGACCTTTCACAATCACGAAACCATCCGGGATTACTTCGGGGGCGTCGTAGAAATCACCCTTAAGATCGAGCAATTCAAGTTTCATCCAGCCAAGCAGGTTGTTGGAAGTATTTACGTACACCCAACTCCAACCGGGGGCGCGGCCGAGAACTTCCACGGTTTCTCCCTCCGGGTAGGTCCAGTAGGCTTCGTGGAGGAATCCCGGCCCGCTGCGCAGGAACAGATCATCAATGGTGACAACGGCCTCAAAGGGCTGGTATGGGGTGGGGGTGGGCGAGGGTGCGGGCGTTTTAGTGGCGGTGGGCAACGGGGTTTCGGTGGGAGGGGAGGATTCAGTGGTGATTGGCGGAGGGAAAGTACTGGTGGGGAAGGCGGGTTCCATCGTTTTCGCGCACCCGCCGACCAGGGCAAGCAGGAGTAAACTGGTGAGAATAACTAGGGTATGTCGCACTGGGATCCCTCCGGGTATATACGAATGGTTATTTATACCATTGACGTTAGAACGCGCGGTATGATTCCGCGAGGATGTAGATTTTAAATCCTTGACAAATCTAGGCTATGAATATACTATATCTATAATGTCTATAGAATATGTAGTGTATATTGAAGGACAATCGCTCAAATGAGGCTTTCCAAACGCGGTGAATATGGTTTACGCGCCATGATCCAGCTGGCTCATCCCGCCCCGGAGGGTGGACTGGCGGTGCTGCAGATCGCGCAGATCTCCGAGCTGGAAAAGATACCGGTCAAGTTCCTGGAACAGATCCTGCTCACGCTCAAAAATGCCGGCCTGTTGCAAAGCAAGCGTGGTGTGACCGGTGGTTATTACCTGGCGAAAGCGGCAGATGAAATCATGCTGGGGCAGATCGTTCGCATTTTGGATGGCCCCCTGGCACCCATCCGCTGCGTCAGCCAGATGGCATACGAACCCTGCGGTTGCCCGGATGAATCCTCTTGCGGGCTGCGCATGGTGATGGGTGATGTACGCAATGCCATTGCGGACATCCTGGATAACACATCCCTGGCGGATGTGTCAGCGCGAGCAAGGGCAGCCCGCCAAAGCTGATTTTTTATTTCGAAATAAAGTCTACTAATACAATAGACTAAGTAGTGTATATAACGGAGAGAACAATGAAAAAGAAATTATTTCGATTTCTAGCCCTGTTGATGATCATTGGTGTAGCGCTAAGCGCCTGCACCCCAAAATCCAACACAGAAAACGGCGGGACGATCGCGATCTCAGGTGCGTTCGCGCTCTATCCGATGATGACCCGCTGGGCAGAGGAGTACACGACTCTGCATCCTGAGGTACTCTTCGATGTGTCGGCAGGCGGGGCTGGCAAAGGCATGACCGACGCACTCTCTGACACGGTGGAGATTGGCATGGTCTCGCGCGCCATCAGTGCTGAAGAGGAAGCTAAAGGGGCATACTGGGTACCGGTGGTCATTGACGCGGTCTTCCCCACCATCAGCGACCAGAACCCGGTGAAAGAGCAGTTGCTGGCTGCAGGTATCACACGGGAGGCGTTTACCAAATTATTTATCACTGGTGAATACACAACCTGGGGAGAGGTGATAGGTGACCCAACGATCATTGCCGAGGTGCATGTTTATACGCGCTCCGATGCCTGCGGTGCCGCAGATACCTGGGCGAAGTACCTGGGCGGGGCGCAGGAAGACCTGCTGGGCATTGGCGTGGGGTCTGACCCGGCGCTGCTCGACGCCGTGATCAAGGACCCCCTGGGTATCGGGTACAACAATCTCAACTACGCCTTCGATATCACCACCGGTGCGAATGTGACCGGCTCATTGGTGGTGCCCATTGATGTGAACGAGAACGGTGTGACCGATGCGGAGGAGTTGCTCACTTCCACCACTGAAGCGGTCAGTGCGGTGGCTGATGGCAAATACCCCTCTCCACCAGCCCGGGAGTTGAACCTGGTGACGCACGGCGAACCCTCGGGGATAGTCCGTGACTTCATCACCTGGATCCTGACCGACGGACAGCAATATGTAACCGAAAGCGGTTACATCGCGCTGACGCCAGAAAAGCTCGCTGAAGCCCTGCTGAAAGTGCAATGACAGCGGGAACGCCTTCCCTTCCCCTGAGCCAACGCCTGTTTCCCCGGCGCAAGCATGACAGCACCGGATCAAAGGTGTTGCTGGTGCTGACCGTGATTCCCGTGCTGCTCCTGCTTGCGATCACGATGGCGTTGGTCATCAAAGCACTACCCTTGTTGAAGGATCATTCCCTAGTTAGTCTGCTTTCAGGTACGGAATGGAAACCGATGAAAGGGTTATTCGGTTTCCTGCCGTTTATCATGTCCACAATATGGGTCACACTGCTCGCCCTGGTCATCGCGGTACCGCCTTCCATATTAACCGCCATCTACCTCGCGGAATATGCCGGGAAGACACTGCGTTCGGTGATGAAACCGATCCTTGACCTGCTGGCTGCGATCCCATCGGTCATTTACGGGGTGTGGGGGATGGTGGTGATCGTGCCGTGGGTACAGGGTAGGGTACTGCCCCTGGCGAACCGATTACCGGACGGATTTTCGCTGCTTAAGACCAGCAATCCCACCGGTTTTGGCATCCTGTCTGGATCGATTGTGCTGGCAGTGATGGTAGCGCCTTTCATCATCGCGGTGACCAACGAGGTGCTGACCGCTGTACCGCAGGGCATTCGCCAGGCATCGCTGGCGGTTGGAGCCACCCGATTCCAGACCATCTGCCGGGTGCTGGTGCCCTCAACGCTGCCGGGTATTTTTGCCAGCGTGGTGCTGGGGTTTTCACGGGCTCTCGGCGAAACAATGGCCGTACTGATGGTGGTGGGCAACGTGGTGCAAATGCCCGGGTCGATCCTGGACGCCGCCTATCCGCTGCCAGCGCTGATCGCCAACAATTACGGTGAGATGATGTCGATTCCCCAGTACGATTCCGCCCTGATGGGCGCTGCCCTGCTACTGCTGACGATGGTGTTGATCCTGAATATTACCTCAACGCTCATTTTGCGCAGGTTGATGGGCAGGGTGAGGAGGGCATGGTGAGATCCTGGCATTTTAAACCCCGTCACGTCGCTGAAACGGTGGCGAAGTTCTTCATGCTGCTTTCCTTTTTAATCGTCGCGGCCAGCCTGCTGTCGATCCTGTGGACTGTCCTCTCAAGGGGCTTGCCGGCGCTCAGCTGGGAAATGATCAGCCAGACGCCCAAAGGCGGGTACTACCTGGGCAAGGAGGGCGGGATCCTAAATGCCATTATTGGTTCACTACTCCTGGCGGGCGGCGGTACGCTGGTGGCGCTGGTGATCAGCCTGCCGATCGCGTTGTTCCTGGAGACTTATGTAATGAAAACGCGCTGGGCACGCTACGTGCGGCTGACCCTCGACATCCTGTGGGGGATCCCATCCATCGTGTACGGGGCGTTTGCCTTCACGCTGATGCTTGCAATGGGATTGCGTGCTTCCATGCTTGGCGGGATTATCGTGCTGGCTCTGCTGGAGATTCCCATCATGACCCGCGCCATGGATGAGGTGATCCGCCTGATGCCGGAGGAATTGAGCCAGGCTTCACTGGCGGTGGGTGCTTCAAAACTTGAAACTGCGATAAGGGTGACTGTCCGGCAGATGCTGCCGGGGATCGTCACGGCCACATTGCTCGCGTTCGGACGCGGGATTGGTGATGCGGCTTCGGTGCTGTATACGGCCGGTTACACTGACCGCATTCCCACCTCACTTTCAAGTCCCACCGCTTCACTCCCGCTGGCAATCTATTTTCAGCTCGGCACACCCTACCCCGAGGTACAGCAACGGGCGTACGCATCTGCGTTGGTCCTCACCCTCATTGTCCTGATCGTCAGCCTGGGCTCACGCCTGGTCTCTGCCCGGTTGGGTCGTTTCATCAACAGGTAAGGCGGAAAAACATGATCACGAAACCCCATATTGAGATCCGAAATCTGAACACATTCTATGAGCATCAGCAGCCGGCGTTGGTCAACGTGAACCTCACCATTCCGCGCAACCAGGTCACCGTGATCATGGGACCATCAGGGTGCGGCAAAACCACCCTGTTGAAAACCTTTAACCGGTTCCTGGAATTGACAGATGGAACACGAATTGCAGGCGAAGTGTTGATTGACGGAGTAAATATCTATGATCCCGACCAGGATGTTACCGAGATACGTAAAAAGACCGGTCTGCTGGCGCAGCGCCCTTACATGCTGCCGATGTCGATCTACGAGAATGTAGCCTACGGGCTGCGCATTCACGGGATCAAACGCGGCAGGGAACTTGACCTGGCTGTACGCCATTACCTGGAGATTGCCGGTCTATGGGACGAAGTAAAAGATCGCCTGCACGCTCCTGCCACTCGGCTATCCATCGGTCAACAGCAGCGGGTGTGCCTGGCACGCGGTCTCGCGGTGGAACCGGAGATACTGCTTGGAGATGAACCCACATCAGCCCTGGACCCCATCTCTGCTGCACACATTGAAGCCCGCCTGCTGGAATTGAAAAAGGATTACACCATCGTGGTGGTTACCCACACCCTGCGCCAGGCGAAACGCCTGGCAGACTACGTCATTTTTATGTACATGGGTGAAGTAGTTGAAGCCGGACACGCCCGGCAGGTCTTTGAGGATCCACAGCAGGAACGTACCCGCGGATATTTAAGCGGTCAATTCTGACCATTTTCCTGTAATATCCGAATACCCGGCATTGCCTGCTCGCAATGCCGGGTATTGATACTTGACAGGTGACTTTCACGGTAGTATAGTTCGCCATCGTACTATTTTATGAGGAGCGATGCGAAAATTTACTTACCAATCCCAGCAAGAAAAGATGCATGAAGTTCGCGCTCACCTTAGCGCAATGGCGGGCGGACAGGACATACGCGGAATGCAGATCGCCCACAATATTCGCGTTCTGGGAAAAATGTTTGATATGGCGGTGGCGCGTTCCCCACAATTTGGCGACCTTTCTGGTCCGCGCCTGGGCATCCTGCTGAGACTTTATATGGAAGCGGAACACGGCAACCCGGAAGGGGTAAACCCCAGCGCGCTCGGGCGCTTCCGGGACGTCAAAAAAAATACCATCAGCGCGCTGCTTAAAAGCATGGAGGAATCCGGGCTGATTGAACGCAACTCGCATCCGACCGACCGCCGCGCTTCTCTCATCCGCGTCACCCCGGCGGGTAAAGAGCTCGTGCGTTCCACCGCGCCGCTGCGCTTTGGTTTCATGAATGAGGTGACCTCCAGTCTCTCCACTACGGAGCAGGATGACCTGATCCGGTTATTGATCAAGTTGCACGGCTCACTGTCCGCTTACATTGAGCCGAACACACCCAAAGAAATCCAGTGAGCGTCACGCACTGAGGAGATATTTACACGTATGTTGCGCATTTTTCGTTACCTAAAACCTTACACCCTTTCAATCATTGCTGTATTGATCCTGCTCTTTGCCCAGGCGATGGGTGAACTGGCGCTGCCCAATTACATGTCGGATATCGTCAACGTGGGGATCCAGCAGGGAGGCATTGAAAACGCCGTGCCCGAAGCCATCCGCGCGGAGCAGCTCGAGAAGATGTACATGTTCATGAGCGAGGACGAGAAGACGGCCGTGCAGGATGCCTACGTTATGCTTGACCCCTCCCTGGAAAATTATTCCGCGCTGATCAAAAAATATCCTGCTGCGGAATCGGGTGCAGTGTACGTCCTTAAATCCCTCAGTAGTGAGCAGATCGCGGTGCTCAACCCCGTTACCGGAAAGGCGCTTTTAATCGTGTACTCCCTGGAGCAGGCAGTCAATGACCAGCAAAAAGCGGCCGAGCTCAGTGCGATGAGCGGTATAGATCTTTCAAAGATTCCCGCCGGGATGGACGTTTTTTCAGTATTAAAGCAGTTGCCACCGGATCAAATACAGCAGATGATGAGCGCAGCGGGCACACCTTTCGCTGCCATGGACAGCAAAATGATCACCCAGGCAGCCGCTGCGGCAGTGAAAGCGGAGAACACTGCATTAGGGGTGGATGGTCAGCGCCTGCAGACCAATTACATCCTGCGTATTGGCGGGTTAATGCTGCTGGTCCTTCTCGGCGTGATCGTCAGTGTGGTCATCATCAGCCTGCTGTCTTCACGGACCGGCGCCGGTTTTGCTCGTGATTTGCGCAGGAGACTGTTCGCCAAGGTGGAGAGCTTTTCCAAAGCCGAGTTTGAGACTTTCTCCACTGCCTCTCTCATCACCCGTTCAACCAACGATGTTACTCAGATGCAAATGGTGGTTACCATGATGATGCGTATGTTGTTCTTCGCACCGATCATGGCGGTGGGCGCGATCATTCGTGCGGTGGAGAAAAGTCCATCCATGACCTGGATCATCGGGCTGGGTGTGGCTGTCCTGCTCACCATGATCGTAGTGGTCTTTTCCATCAGCCTGCCCAAGTTCCGCATCATCCAGAACCTGGTTGACCGCTTGAACCTGGTGACCCGTGAAAGCCTCTCCGGATTGATGGTCATCAGGGCCTTCAACACGCAGGAGTTTGAACTCAAGCGTTTTGACAAAGCCAATACTGACCTGACAAAGACCATGTTATTCGTCAACCGCGTCATGGTGATCGTCTTTCCATTTATGACGCTGGTGATGAGCGGGTTGTCGTTACTCATCATTTGGGTGGGCAGCCACCAGGTCGCACAATCCAACCTGCAGGTGGGTGACATGATGGCATTCCTGCAATACGCCATGCAAGTTGTGTTCTCCTTCCTGATGATGTCGATGATGTTTATCTTCCTGCCACGCGCAGCGGTATCCGGCAAGCGTATTGATGACGTGTTGCGCACCGAACCGGTGATCAAGGACCCGCCGCAGCCAAAGACTTTTGATTCAGATTCGCGCGGATTGGTTGAGTTTCGCAATGTGTCCTTCCGTTACCCCAACGCGGAGGAAAATGTGTTGTGCAACATCAGCTTCACCGCGAAACCGGGAGAGACCACTGCCATCATTGGCGGCACCGGTTCGGGAAAATCTACACTGGTCAACCTGATTCCCCGCTTTTTCGATGTGACGGAAGGCGCTGTTTACCTGGATGGCAGGGATGTGCGCGAAGTGACGCAATCAGACCTGCGAGACCGCATCGGTTACATACCCCAGAAGGGTGTGCTTTTCTCCGGCACAGTGGAGAGTAACCTGCGTTATGCAGACGAGAACGCGACTGGTGAGGACCTGCAGAAAGCAGTTGAAATTGCCCAGGCGGCGGATTTTATCGCGGAAATGGATGGCGGCATGAACGCGCCCATTTCGCAGGGCGGGTCGAATGTCTCAGGAGGTCAGAAGCAGCGCTTATCGATTGCCCGCGCGCTGATGAAAAACCCGCCGATCTATATTTTTGATGATGCGCTTTCCGCGCTGGACTTCAAAACGGACGCGGCACTGCGCCGTGCATTAAGCCGCAAAACAAACCGGAGCACCATATTGATCGTCACCCAGCGGGTCTCCACTATCCAGCATGCCGAGCAGATCATCGTATTGGATGATGGCGAGATGGTGGGCAAAGGCAATCATCAGGAATTGATGAAAACCTGTGATACCTACCGTGAAATGGTCGCTTCACAGTTGACCAGCGAGGAGGTGCTGCGATGAGCCACGACAGCATGAATTCCAGGCAGCAGACATCTCCACGGCACGGACCTCCAGTTGGCGGACCGCGGGGCGGAATGCTGCGCGGAGGCGAGAAGGCCCGCGACTTCAGGGGCACGATGGTAAAACTGCTGAAGTACCTCAGCCCGTACAAATGGCATTTCTTGGTTGTGATCATCTTCTCGGTTGCGTCGACCGTGTTCAATATCATCGGACCCAAGATCCTGGGTAAGGCGACAACCAGGCTTTTTGAAGGTGCGGTTGGCATACTGGCGGGAACCGGCGAGAGCATCGATTTTGTTTACATCGGTAATATTCTGGCGCTGCTGGCAGGTTTATATATCGCTGCAACAGTCTTTGGTTTTATCCAGGGTTGGATCATGACCGGTGTCTCCATGCAGATGACCTACCGCCTCCGCAAGGAGATCTCGGAGAAGATCAACCGCCTGCCGATCAGCTATTTTGATCGCACCAACCAGGGTGAGGTACTCTCGCGAGTGACCAACGACGTGGACACCGTCAGCCAGACCCTTAACCAGAGCCTCACACAGATCATCACATCACTGATCACCATGATCGGCGTACTGGTGATGATGTTCTCGATCA
>DIWL01000048.1:0-1317 GCA_002428455.1 Anaerolineaceae bacterium UBA6107
AAAATCCCTGCGCGAACCAGCCAGGTATTCGAGTATCTGTTGCTTGCACTTGTCCAGCATCTCGTCAGAGGTGGACTCTGCATCCGTAAGACCGGCAGCCGCGCCAATTTCAATACGCGAAATACCGTTTTTTGTGCAAACGGCCAAAATGGCTCCAAGCGGGCTCTGAAATCTCAAAAAAATATCCATGGATCTGTCACCAGGTTCTTTTCAAATAAAAAATATCCAATAATTGCGGATATTCGTAGGGTAATCGTAGGGGAAGAGTCAAGTTGAATAATGGATACCCTGCTATTATATCTACAGGGCGACTTCTTTTCTTCTCCTCCTTAGTAAAGAGTGCCGGGGTCGGCGTCCCCGGCACTCGATGATTTTACCACAACCACTCTTTCTTTCCGGATTCCCGCAAACCGAAGCGCGGGAATCCAAGTTTTTAAGGAAGGCTAATTCAATTTGTGATAAACTCTTGCATGCGGGCAGCTTAGCCCAGATACTATTTATTTGGAGCGAACTATGGAAAATCGGCAGACATATCCGGTTGATATCGCAGGTGTTCACCGTGAGTTACCGTTGTTTGAGATCAAACCCGGTCTGAAGATCGCCATCCTCAACATCCTGGGTGACACTGAATTGGTGCAGGCTTGCGCGAAAGCCCTGGCACTAAAACTCGCCTCGATTGATTATGATGTTCTACTAACCGCTGAAGCCAAGAGCATTCCCCTGGCACATGCACTGGCGGTGGAAACCAACAAACCCTATGTCGTGTTGCGTAAAGTGTACAAGCCGTACATGGGCAACTCCCTGAGAACCGAGACGCTGTCCATCACCACCGGCGAACCGCAATATCTTTACCTGGATGAAAAAGATGTGGACGCAATGAAAGGCAGGAAGGTGGTAATCCTTGATGATGTGATCAGCACCGGCTCGACGCTGCAGGGGATGCGCCTGTTGGTGCAAAAGGCCGGGGCTGAGGTTGTGGCAGAAGCAGCGGTTTTCACCGAGGGTGAACGTGCCAAGTGGCGGGACGTGGTTGCGCTGGGGCATCTGCCCGTGTTCACAGATTGATCTGACTGATCGTTCAGTTCACTTGACTTTAGATACTATCGAGAGAGCTGGTGGAAAGACTGGCTCTCTCTTCTATTCTGAACAGGGTGTACCCGATCAGAACATAAACCAACCCCACCAGGATCTCTCCAGCCAGTAATCCGCTCACAGCATCCCACCCTGCGCCCTGCAAAACCATGCGCGCAGCCATGATTCCCCTTGTCATGGGCAGGTAATTGGAAACTGGTTGGAGGAAAGCGGGCAGGTTTTCCA
>DIWL01000048.1:1332-15446 GCA_002428455.1 Anaerolineaceae bacterium UBA6107
ATGGCGATTGGAAGCGCTACCGCCACGGTGATGAAACCGTCGATGATGTGAAAAAAAGCCCTGCCCAGGAAAAGGGGAGCGCGTGGAGCGGGGGATCCGAGCAGGTACGACATCGCGCCGAATTGCCGTTCGTTTCCGATGGTCATCGATATGCCGTAAAGGCCGTTGATCGTTGGCATAAGTAAAATATTGCCAATGACGATGTATGCCGGGTCGTCAAACCCCACGAATTTCCCAATAAAAACGAAAAATAGCATGGAGAAAAAGGGGAAACCAAATTTGCTCGTGATATAGCTGAACGGTGTACTCCAGGCGAACAAGGACCGGTAGGAAAACCAAGCCTGGAAGAAGTAAAGCCGGACGATGCGCACGATATTTCGGATCATATCGAATGCAGCTCTCCGGTGATGCGGATGTGATCGTGCACCTTGCCATCCAGCCAGCGTGCGATGAGCAGGAACACCAGGGAGATGCCCAGCGCGATCAACCATTTGGTCAATAACTCGGCGTTATAGGGCATCCCTTTCATGGCGTCGCGCATCGCTTCCAGGCTCCAACGGATCGGGAAAATGGTGGAGATGTTCTGCATCCATCCCGGCAGCACACTGATCGGATACATGAACCCGCACAGAAGAGCGACCGGTATTTCCAACAGATCCACAAAAGTGCCTGATAGGCGCGACCAGGCCAGCAGGTTGGCAAGGAATATCCCCATGCACCAGAGCCCGAAAAAGAGTAGGAGGAAAGAGAGTACCACCCCGGGTAGATTGATCCCTGAAAAATCATAATCAAAGATCAGTACAGCAGCCAGGATCGCTGCGAGCATACTGGTTGATCCTGCCAGGATGTTCAGCAAGGATCGAAACCCCACCACTCTGCGTAACGGCGTGGGGCTACCGACGATCAATTCCAGTGTGCCTTCGCGCCGGTCAGCACGGATGTCAAATGTTGAAGTGAATACCAGCCCGCTCCACATGCCCATGATCCCGCCGCCGATGACGGTGTAGATCAGATCAGGGTTGGTGTTGCCGGCTGCTCGTGAAAGGAACATGGCAACCGCGCTGAAGATCACCGGCTGGGTGATGAATAATCCGAGACTCCATAAACTGAGTACCCGCATCCTCAATTGAACATCCATCTGCCGCAGCATCAGCCGGAAGAAATTGGTTTTCATTTGCCATCGCCCTGGATGATGTTGATGTAAACATCCTCCAAAGTCTGGTTGCGCATTTCCATGTTGTGGACCAAATCCGTGTTCAACCATGGAGAGAGCAGCTCGATCACCGTTCCCGGTTGTACGGTGTGAATGCTCACTGCTTCTTCGTGAGTATTTTGCGTGTAGGTGACACTCGTTAGGGGGTCGAGTTGATCGAGCAGTGTTTTTAGCGCTGGTAGATGCTCCAGGCTGGTCTTCAACTCTATCACGGTATCCGCAGTTATGCGGTTCTTGAGGGCGGAGGGGGTATCCAAAGCGATGATGCGCCCGTTATTGATGATGGCGATGCGATCGCATAGTTCATCTGCCTCAGCCATGTAATGTGTGGTGAGCAGGATCGTTTTACCCATAGCCTTCAGGTTTTTGATCGTTGCACGTAATTCGCGCGCTCCGACTGGGTCGATGCCAACCGTGGGTTCATCCAGGTAGATCAATTCGGGGTCATGCAACAGTGCACGTGCCAGGTGCAGACGCTGTTGCATTCCGCTTGAATATGTTTCCACCTTGTCATCCCCGCGAGTGGATAAACCGACGAGTTCGAGTAATTCCGGAATTCTTTTGCGGGTTACTTCCGGGGGCAGTGCGTAGAGTTCAGCGAAGTAGCGCAGATTCTCACTGGCGGTGAGGCGCCCGTACAAGCCGCGAGCCCCGCCAAAGGTGAACCCGATGCGTTTACGGATTTCGTTGGTGTGCTGCGTGATATCCTGCCCGAAGATCGAGATCGTGCCGCTGGTCGGGATAAGCAGCGTAGCGAGCATCTTTACCGTGGTGGTCTTGCCTGCTCCATTGGGTCCAAGCAGCCCGAATAATTCGCCGCGTTCCACATCAAAGTTCACATCCTGTACTGCTTCCGTCACCCTGGTTGTGCGCTTCCAGAAACCATGCCGTGTCTTAAAGGTCTTACGCAACTGGTTGATTGTGATGGCTTTTTGCTCAGTGGTCATATTTCCGCCTGGAATGTTCAGGAAAGGTGGGCACCGTCTACGGGGCGCGTCGCGAAAATCGCAGCCTGCAGACCGGTTTTCGAACGGTAATCTGTTTCAAGCTGCCCGATAAACTGTTCAACACAATTATTGCGCACGAGGTTGACCGTGCAGCCGGCGAACCCCGCACCGGTGAGGCGTGCACCAAGGCAGCCTTCAATGGCAATTGCGCCTTCCACGAGGATATCGAGTTCAGGACTGGATACTTCGTATAGATCACGCAGCGAGGCATGGGTCTGAACCATTAAATTGCCAAATCCTTCCGGATCGTTTTTCTCCAGCAGGCGTATGGCTTCATCCACACGAGCGATCTCCTCCACCACGTGCCGTGCATGGCGGAAGATGCCTGCCGGAAGCTCATTTTCCGCAGTGAGGAACCATTCCGGGGTGACATCCCGCAAGGCGCGAATGGATGGATCGATCGCGTGGAAATGCGCCACGGCTGCTTCACAATCGCGCCGCCGATCATTGTAGGCTGAGGTGACCAGGGAACGGCGCATGATCGAATCTGCGATCACGATTGATATATCTGGAGGTAAAGGTAATGCCCGGTATGCCAGGCTGCGGGTATCCAGCACAAGCGCATGGTCCTGCACCCCGCAGGCACAGGCGAACTGGTCCATCAGCCCGCAGTTTACCCCCACGTATTCCCGTTCAGCTTCCTGGCAAATGCGCGCCATGGTCATCCGGTCGAGCTGCCAACCGCCCAGCGCTACGCAAACGACAGCGAAACCCACCTCAACCGCTGCCGAGCTGCTCAACCCGGCACCGATCGGAATGTTGGAGCGGAAACCAGCAGTAAAACTCGTAATGCGAAAATCATAACGAAGCAGATTCCAGATCACGCCTGCCGGATATAATGCCCAACCCGGCAGCGGAGTGCCATCCAGAGTGGTTTTTTCGTCAAGCTGCTCCGCAACGAAACTGCATTCCTCCCCCAGGTCGTGGGCATGGAGGGTGATTTGTTTTTCTTCAGTACGGCGAAAATGGATGTTGACTGCCCGGTCGATGGCAACCGGCAAAACCAGTCCATCATTGTAATCCACGTGCTCACCCAGCAGGTTCACACGGCCTGGTGAAATGACGTGACCTCTATCGATGGACAATTTTTACTCCCCTCCGTTTTGTTTATCGATCAGCTTTTGTTTCTGTTCGCGCTTGAGCGATTTGATGGCGCGTTCGCGTTTCATCGCAGCGTGCAGGTCAGGTTGCTCCTCCACGTAAACCAGGTGTACCGGACCGTGCATGCGCGTGTAGGCTGCCCCTCTGCCGTGGTTGTGTTGCTTTTCTCTCCGCACCGGATCCAGGCTCCAGCCGGTGTAATAACTGCCGTCGGCACATTCAACGATATAGCAATAGTATGCCATCTTGTCTAAGCGTCTTTGTCTTTTGGTTGCCTTCCGCCAAATAAGCGTCCCAGGATTTTGCGCGTTTCAGGTAATTCTGGTTGCGCTTCCTTGTCCCATTCTCCGCTGGTAAGTTGCTTGAGCCACAACTCATAACCCTGCCGGGCTTCCTTCATTGTCTGTCTTAACCCCTCTTCATCATCTTCACTGATCATCTTGCGCATTTCCTGCAGCTCAACGATCATCTCATCCAGCACGCGGCTGGTGTTCTCCCGGTTGAGCAGGCTGGTAATGCCAAAATATTCCTCCTCATCATACAACTCACTGATGGATGCGGTACGGAAAAATGAGCGAGACGTGATACGACGGGCGTCTCCCCAACCAGGGCTGTGGATCAATGTGTTCAGTACTGCTACCGCGCTGAGAATCGGAAGCTGTGCCACCCTGGCAAAGATTCCGTCAGCCTCCATCGATTCAGTGAAGTAGGGCTTGGCTTTTAGCAGGCTGCACAGATCGGTCGCCATTTGCAAGGCGCGGGAGCTGGTATCCGATCCTGAAACGATGATCATTTCGCGTTGATCAAACAGGTCGGCGTGAGCGTTGAGGAGGGTGTCATTCCAATCGGCCAACCGTTCAGGGTTAATAACTGGATGCAGAAGAATGAAAGGTTGTCCAGCCGGCAGGATCTCGCGCGCCCATTCATAAACTTTCGTAAATGCCACAGCGAAGCAGATGATGACGGTTTCCGCTTTGACCTCTTTCGCGATGATGCCCAAACCATCCTTGATCATATCCATCGGATAATCCATGATCACCAGGTCTGCACCTCGCACCGCATCAGGGAGCTTGATCTCGGTCTTGTCAAACGCTCCTTGGCTCTCCATTTTTTTCATCAACCGGACGTCGGCTGAGTGACCAACCCGGTCGATCTTCTCTTTGTAACCAGCCAGGGCGTGGCCAATCGACGCGCCGATCTGACCGAATCCTACGATTGCGATTCTTGTGGTCATCAGGATACTCCCAGGATGAATTTTTGTAATTGAGTTAATGCAGGGGTCATGATCCAGCTGATGATATCGATCCCCACCATGGGTAACACAAACAGCAGCACCAGCAGTAGGATGGGACCGTAACGCTGAATGCTCGCCAGTCCGGAAGACCATTTGGCGGGCAGCAGATTGGATAACACTTTTTCTCCGTCCAACGGTGCCAGCGGAATGAGGTTGAAGAGCATTAACACCAGGTTGATTGACATGAAAGTGAAGAGAAATTCCGCAGGTGAGGGCAGCACCCCGGTCGAGGTAACCCAGGGGAATACACGCAGGCGTAACAAGAGTCCGGAGATGATCGCTAAAAGCAGGTTGGAAGCCGGCCCCGCCAACGATACCCACATGACAGCTGAGTCCGCCCTTCTGCGCAAAGCATACGGATTGATCGGAACAGGTTTCGCCCAGCCGAAACCAGCGACCAGAAGCATGAGTGAACCGACCACGTCAAGGTGCTTTAATGGATTCAAGGTCAGCCGGCCGGCATCGCGCGCAGTTGTGTCACCAAAACGGTACGCCACGAAGGCGTGCGCGAATTCGTGAACGGTTAACGCAATAATTAGGGTGATAATGCGGGAGATCAACAGGCTTGGGGACATGTTTAACATAATTGGCGGTTCCTCCACGGCCCGGTTATAACGAATCGGTAATTTGAAAATTATAACATGGGTTATAATGCCAACATGCTGCCCGAATTGAATCTTGGAGACCGGGTAAGTCTGCGTAAATCGCATCCATGCGGTGGTTTTACCTGGAAGATTGTCCGCCTTGGCGCAGATATTGGCCTTGAATGCGATACGTGTGGACATCGTGTGTTGCTAACGAGGCGCGAACTTGCCCACCGCATGAAAACTCACACACCGGTTGGGGCAGGTGAGGGGCAGGGATTACCCTGAAAATTACTTGTTCGCCTGCTTCCGCTATCATATAATGTAGAAGATGCCGATCCTTTCGTACAACAATGTTGATTTTGTCAGCCGCAGCCCGGAACAGACCCGGCGCCTGGGCATCCGCCTGGGTGCGCTGCTCAAACCGGCCGATGTGATCTGCCTCAATGGCGATCTCGGGTCGGGTAAGACCACCTTTGTGCAGGGATTAGCCAAAGGCTGGGGCTCGGTGGATGCGGTTTCCAGTCCGACATTTGTACTGGTGAACCTGTACCGTCAGCCGGGGGGAGGCCAGCTGCATCACCTCGATGCGTACCGGATCGAGTCACTGCTCGAAGCGGAAGACCTGGACATCGAAGCACTGCTGGTCAATGGACCACTGGTCGTTGAATGGTCTGACCGCATTGCCGGGGTGCTTCCGGATGATTATCTCAAGATCGAATTTACCTGGCTTGGGGATGAACAGCGCAGGCTTCTCTTTACGCCGCAAGGCAGCCGTCATGAGAAGTTGCTCCAGGAATTTAAACGGCTTGCTTTCGGAGGATGACATGTTACTCGCCCTGGATACTTCAACCCTGACCTGCGGTATCGCGTTGTATGACGAGCCAATCGTTGTGGGCGAGATGATGTGGCGCACGGCTAACCATCACACGGTTGAACTGGCTCCTGCGGTCTCTGATCTGCTGCGGCGTTGTTCTGTCTCCCCGGCGGAACTCAAGTGCGTGGCAGTTGCGTTGGGTCCGGGTTCTTTTACAAGTTTGCGCATCAGCCTGGCGTTTGCCAAGGGTCTAGCCTTCTCGTTGAGTATTCCCATTATCGGCATTCCCACGTTTGAGTATCAGGCAGCCGCGCAACCGGTCAGCGATGAACCATTGTTCACTGTCATCCCTGCCGGGCGTACCCGAATGGCGGTGCAGGAATTCCACACTGTCGAAGGTCAATGGCAGCCATTGGACACACCTCAAGTGATGACCCCCGAGGAGATCTCAGACCGTGTCAGCGGCCCGACGCGCATCTGTGGGGAGATGAACGCGAACGAACGCCAGTTGATCGGACGTAAATGGAAGAACGCGATGATTGTGCCTCCCGCGCTGGCCATGCGCCGCCCTGCTGTGCTGGCTGAGTTGGCCTGGCGACGTTGGAAATCCGGGCAGGTGGATGACCCGGTTCTACTTTCCCCGGTGTACCTGCACATTGCCGGGATGATCCGGGAGTGACCATTTCCAATTCCTTGTTACCTATTCATATTCGACCGATGACAATGGACGATCTGCCGGCTGTGATCATGCTTGATCAACAGTCGTTTTCTTTACCCTGGCCGGAGAGCTCATTCAAATTTGAGATCGAGAGCAATCCTCTCGCGCGCTGTTGGGTGGCGGAAGCGACGCGGGAAGCAGATGCCCCCCTGATGGTGGCAATGATCGTTATCTGGTTGATCATAGACGAAGCTCACGTGGCGACCATTGCCGTCCACCCTGAATTTCGCCGGAAGGGGATAGCCCGGCGCTTGCTCGCTTTTGCCTTGATTGACGCCTACCATGCCGGGATGGAGAAATCCTTCCTTGAGGTCAGGCGTGGTAACGATGCCGCCATTTCCATGTACCAGCGTTTTGGTTATCACGAGGTGGGTGTGCGCCGCAAGTATTACCAGGATAATGGAGAGGACGCGGTGTTAATGGACCTCGATCCGCTCGACCTAGAGCGATTAATCCCTCTGCAGTAGGGTAAAATATCGCATATAATTTTTCATATACGCAGCATGGAGGCAACAGGTGGATCCGGTAGAGGTTCTACGTGAGATCAGCGCGCAAGTAAAAGTATGCGAAGCATGCGCGTTGTTTCATTCCCGCAGGAATGGCGTTCCTGGCGAAGGCAGCCCGCAGGCGGAGATCATGTTTATTGGTGAAGGTCCCGGCTTCCACGAAAATGAACAAGGTCGGCCTTTTGTGGGTCCAGCCGGCAAGTTCCTGGATGAACTGCTGGCAGAAGCGGGTTATCAGCGTGAGCAGGTTTTTATTGCCAACGTGGTCAAATGCCGTCCCCCCGGCAACCGTGACCCGTTGCCTGATGAACTGTCCGCTTGCAGCCGCTTCCTGGATCGGCAGATTGAGGTCATCAACCCCTGCGTGATCGTCACCCTGGGCCGTATCTCGATGGGAAAATTCCTGCCCAATGCCCGCATCAGCGAGGTACACGGGAAACCCATATGGGTTCAGGATCGCCTGGTGGTACCAATGTATCATCCCGCCGCCGCTTTGCATCAGCCCTCATTAAAACCCGTGATCATCGCTGATTTTCGGGTGTTGCCGAAGGCCATCGCGAGTGCCAGGGCAGCCGGCAGGAATCAACCCGCACAGGTTTCAACGGCTGCGAATGAAGTGAAACATGAAGAAGAAAAACCTGAACAACTGACCTTATTTTAATGAATTGAGGACTGAATGGATTACGCGAAACAATTGATCGATAAGTTTAACAACAAGACAGCGCGGGTGGCAGTGCTCGGTTTGGGATATGTTGGACTGCCGTTCGCGACAGTTTTTGCCAAGGCTGGATTTGAGGTCACCGGTATTGATCCAATTTCGGAAAAAATGGACATGGTGAACAGGGGCGAGAGTTATATCCTGGATGTGCCGACAGAAGTGGTAAAGAAACTGGTAGCCGATGGAAAATTACGTGCCACCACCGACTATTCGGTCCTGCGCGATATCGACGCCGTAGCCATTTGCGTTCCTACCCCCCTGCGCCACACCGGTGATCCGGACCTGTCTTTCATCATCAGCGCAGCTGAAGGAATCGCTCCCTACGTGCACCCGGGGATGGTGGTCGTGCTTGAATCCAGTACCTATCCGGGCACAACCCGCGAACTGGTGCTGCCTGTTCTGACCGAAAAGAGCGGTTTGAAAATTGGCGAGGAGATCTTCCTGGCGTTTTCCCCGGAACGGGTTGATCCGGGACGCATAGATTGGACCACCAAGAACACCCCCAAGGTGATGGGCGGTATGACGGAAAAATGCACCGAGGTTTCCTGCGCCTGGTACAGCCAGGCATTGGACACGGTCGTTCCGGTGTCCTCGACCGAGGTGGCGGAAATGGCAAAACTGCTGGAAAACACTTTCCGCATGATCAATATTGGCTTTGTCAATGAACTGACGCTCATGTGCGACCGCCTGGGAGTGGATGTGTGGGAGGTGATTGACGCGGCGGCAACCAAACCTTTTGGCTTTATGCGCTTTAATCCCGGGCCTGGTTTGGGTGGTCACTGTATCCCCATCGACCCGATGTACCTGTCGTGGAAGATGCGTTCGCTCAACTACACCGCCCGCTTTATCGAACTGGCATCAGAGATTAATACCAACATGCCACGTTTCGTGATCGGCAAGGTACAGGATGCCCTCAACGAACACGGCAAGCCCATCAAGGGCAGCTCCGTGCTGGTGTTGGGCGCGGCGTATAAACCGGATATCGATGATCTGCGTGAATCCCCCGCCATTGATGTGCTGCGCCTGCTGCAGCAGAAAGGCGCCCGCGTCACTTACCACGATCCTTACATCCCCAGTATCAGGGAGGATGGTTGGGAAATGCACTCCGTTGCAGATCTGATGCAAGCCGTGCAGGAAGCTGATTGTGTGGTCATTGTGACCAACCACAAGGTTTACGACTACCCCGCGATCTTGACAACTGCAAAACTGATCGTTGATACACGTAATGCGCTGGGTAAATCGGGTCGAAATTCCGACAAGGTGGTCAGGCTCTGATGTCACGCTACCTGGTTACCGGTGCCGCGGGTTTCATCGCCCGCGCGGTGATCCAACGCCTGGCTGAAGCCGGTCATACTGTTGTAGGTGTGGATAACCTCAATGATTCCTATGACCCCCGCCTGAAGGAATGGCGCCTGCAGCAGCTCGCCAGCTTTTCCCGCTTCTCTTTTATCAAAGATGACATTTGCCGCGTTGGGTTCTTTCAGGATTTATCAAGAAATCAACCTGCTTTCGATGGGGTCATTCACCTGGCTGCGCGGGCAGGTGTGCGCCAGGCGGTGGAGATCCCGGATGTGTACCTGCAGACCAATGCTGCCGGAACATTAAACCTTCTGGAATGGTGCCGTAAAGGCGGATCGAAGAAACTTGTCATGGCCTCGACCTCCTCCATTTATGGTGCCAACCCGCCGCTCCCGACCACTGAAGAAGCGGATTCCTGCCATCCCCTGCAGATATACGCCGCCAGTAAAAAGGCAGCCGAGGTGATGGCCTACACCTATCATCACCTTTATGATCTGGATACAACGATTGTGCGCTTTTTCACGGTTTACGGTCCTGCCGGGCGCCCGGACATGGTGATGTTCCGCTTTACGCGCTGGGTCACTGAGGGAGACGAAGTGATGATCACTGGTGATGGCAACCAGATGCGCGGTTTCACTTATCTCGACGACATCGCGGATGGCGTGATCAAAGCGTTGAAGCCGGTGGGTTACGAGATCATTAACCTGGGCGGGCACGAGACGATCACGATCAATGACCTGCTGCAGCGCATCGAAACACTGGTTGGTAAAAAGGCCAATGTTCAGTACATTGCCCGGCACCCGGCGGACGTTGATGCGAACTGGGCCGATGTGACAAAAGCACGCCAACTTCTCGGTTGGGAACCGCTTGTTTCGCTTGACGCGGGCATCGCTCAAATGGTCAACTGGTACCTCGAACAGCGTGCATGGGCGCGTAATATCATCATTCCATGAAAGCCCTGATCGCCAGGATCAAGCAACATCTTATTGAAGACCGCGTACTCAGCCGCGTATTGAAGAATACCGGTTACCTGTTCAGCGCCACTTCCATTGGTTTGCTGTTATCGTTGGTTCAAAGCATCTTTGCGGCCAGGTTGCTGGGGGTGGCTGCTTTTGGTTTGATCAGCATCATCACCACTTTTGTCAGTAATGTCAGCCGGCTGTTCTCTTTCCGCATGGGTGAATTCATTATGCGTTACCTGGGCAAGGAACTGACCGAGTACAATCGAGCCAAAGCCGGTGCAGTGGTGAAGTTAGCCATGCTCGTCGAAGGGGTTACCTCGTTGGTGGCTTTTGGCGTTCTGATGCTCCTTGCGCCGCTGGGAGCAAAATACGTTGCCAAAGACGTACAGGCATTGCCGTTGATCCAGCTTTTTGCCGTATCCATCCTGGCGAAGATGTTTTCTGAAACCTCGATCGGCATCCTCCAGATCACCAATCACTTTCGTGCCCAGGCGTTCGTTAACCTTGGGCAGAGCGTGATCACCGCCCTGCTGATCCTGCTGGCTTTTCTTCTGAAGGGCGATATCTACTTTGTCCTGATGGCTTACCTGGTGGGAAAGATCATCCTGGGTGTTGCCCCATTCATACTGTCGCTGTATTACCTGCCCAGGCACCTTGAACGCGGCTGGTGGAAGACGCCCCTTTCGAAGTTACTGCCATTTAAAGAAATTGCCCTTTACACCTTAAGCACCAACCTGAGCGGCACGGTTAAGATGGTTGCAACGGAAAGCGAACCGCTCATCGTGGGCTATTTCCTTGATCAGCAGGCAGTGGGGCTGTACAAGCTGGCGCTTTCCATCGTGAATCCCCTGATGATGCCCATCACCCCGTTCATCTCCACCACTTTCCCTGAAATGACCCGCAGCGTGGTCTCCAAAGCCTGGGGGCAGTTGCGAAATCTGCTCAAGCGGGTCACGCTCATCTCGGCGGGATGGACAGGTCTGGTGATGCTGGTGATGCTGATTGCGGGAAAATGGCTTATCAAGTTATTTTATGGCAGTGAATTTTTACCGGCTTATCCGGTGACGATGCTCCTGCTGGTGGGATTTGGCGTTGCCAATATCTTCTTCTGGAATCGCTCCCTGTTGTTATCCTTTGGCAAAGCCAATATCCCGCTGCTGGTCCTGTTGGCGGCAGCGGTCGTCAAGACAGGGCTGGCTTTCTGGGTTGTACCGCGCATGGGCGCCTTCGGTGAGGGCTTATTACTTACCGGTTACCTGGTGATCTCTACGGGGATCCTGGTGCTGCTGGGGTTGCGCATGATCAAGAGGGGCGGGCAGGTTGCACAGGACAATGGATGAGATGAAGATTGATTACATCTCCACCGCTGAGGTTCCTTCGAACAAGGCCAATAGCCTGCAGGTAATGAAGGTATGCCAGGCGCTGGTTCAATTGGGGCATTCTGTTCAACTTTACCTGCCGACAAGCCGATCTGTTGACTGGGAAGAAGTGGCAGAAAACTACGGGTTGACGGAGCGCTTTCCGGTAACCCGGCTGCCCTCACGCTCATTATTTAGAAGGATGGACTTCACCCTGGCAAGCCTAGCGCACGCGCGCCGCGAAAAGGCGGACCTGGTTTACACACGCATGGTGTGGACAGCGCTGTTTGCCCGGCTGGGCGGTTTTCTGACCGTACTGGAACTGCACGATCAACCCGGCGGGCGCTTTGGTTCCCTGGTATACCGCTGGTACCTTCGCCTGAAAAAACCAAAACTGACCGTGTACATCACCACGGCATTGAAACAACTGGTGGATCAAAATAGCGGGGTGGCGGCGATCCCTGCGGAAGCGCTCGTGGCAGCAGATGGCGTTGACCTGGACCGTTATCAGGACCTGCCGGAACCAGCGCAGGCGCGTAAAGCTCTAGGGTTGCCGGATGAATTCACGGCAGTCTACTCAGGTGCGTTTTATCCTGGCCGCGGACTGGAAATGCTGGAGCCGCTGGCACAGGCTTTTCCCCAGGTTCAATTCCTGTGGATCGGCGGAAACACTGAACAGGTCCAAACCTGGACTGCGCGGTTGGCAGAAAACGGGATACACAACGTAACCCTGACCGGGCACATCGCGAATAGCCGCCTCCCGCTTTACCAGGCTGCTGCGGATATCCTGTTGCTGCCGTACAGTCTCGAATTTGAGGGCAGTGGCGGCGGGAACATTGCCCATGTGAGCAGTCCTTTGAAGTTGTTCGAATACATAGCCAGCGGACGCGCCATCCTCGCCAGCGATTTGCCGGTATTACGTGAAGTATTGAATGAAGGTGTCGCTATGTTTTACCCGCCAGAAGATTTCAGTGCATTATGCAGGTGTTTCGCCGGGTTACTTGCGGAAAGCAGTACGCGCAAACGGTTGGGTGATGCTGCCCGAAAAGCAGCGCAAGCGTATGACTGGCGGACGCGGATGGACGGAATCATTAAAGCGGCGGTGGCTCTTACCAAAAAATAATCACGGGGCTTGTGTAATGCCCCGTGATTATTTTTATCCACAATTATGGCTGCCAGTCGCCGATGTCCTTCCAGGCATACTCCAGGTGGGATGCCAGCATTTTTCCGGCCTGTTTACGCACTTTGCGATAAGCCCATGACATCAGATCGTTGCCGCCGATCTGCTGAAGTTGGGATCCGATCGCGCGTGCGCGGATATGCCGGCACTGGCCATTGAACCCCCTGCCTGGATGCTCGGATAGGTAATCATCCTGGATCCCAATCCTGACCAGTTCCTCAATCAGGCTTTCTACTTCACCCGCGTTTTCCCGCGGATAGGGTTTTTTGAAGATATCCAGGAATGACATTTTCGGCTCCTCCTGAGTTATTTACTGATAGATCTTGTTCAATTGTACAACAATTATCGATTTGATTACGCCTGCCCGATCGTCCCGTTATTGTGCATCAACAGATCACACATGATGAATTGGGTTATGCTATACTTTTAGCGATGAATTCTGATTACTGGTCTGGTTGGATGGGGAAATTTCAGCGAGGACATCTCACTTCGATCATGTTGCCGGTATTGGATGGCGCCGGACCACTAAAAGCGCTGCTGGCACAGGGGATGCTCGCGGTAACCCCCTTGATCCACCCGAATGAGCATTCCGCATGGATCGCCTTTGCAGAGCTGCTGGAGGATCCGGTTTGCAGCCGGCAGTTCGCTGATCTGATCCGCCAGGAGAAGCCGTGACCGCAGAGCAGATGCTTGGTTTCGTAGTCGTGCTATTCACCGCGGTAGGCATCGGTTTCTTTTCACTTAAGCAAATCCGCGCGCAATTTCCCGCGTTAATTCGCAAGATCCCACCCATTGCGCGATTGAAGCGCGCCATCGGTCTTTCTGTGGAAGATGGCAGTCGTGTGCATGTTTCGCTTGGCAGCCCGGGTCTGACCGAGCCTGCCAGTACATCTGCGCTGGTGGGTCTGAGCACCCTGCATCGCGTGGGGCAATTAAGCTCGACCAGCGATCAACCGCCTGTCTGCACCAGCGGGGAGGGTATTTTTGCCCTGCTCAGCAAGGATGTATTACGCGGGGTGGCGGTTGAAACGAACACTTACGAGTCTTATGACCCTGACCAGGGATGGCTGACCGGTATCACTCCCTTCAGTTACGCGCTGGGAGCGATGGAGGTGATCTCAGATCCAATCGTGAAAACCAACATTCTGGTCGGCAACTTCGGCGCGGAAGCAGCTTTGCTCAGCTCAGCCGCAGAGCGCAGGCAAACTTTCACCCTGGCCGCCAGTCACTCCCTTGTGGGGCAGGCGATCTTCTTGGCCACCAGCCGTGATGTGCTGCTCGGCGAGGAACTTTACGCGCTACCGGCTTATCTGAACTACCGGCCGGCACACCTCGCCAGTCTGCGCGTGCAGGATAT
>DIWL01000007.1 GCA_002428455.1 Anaerolineaceae bacterium UBA6107
ACTGTTTGCATCAGGGTGGGTTTGATCGCGTCGCGCATCAACACGGTCATTGCACCGGCTGCCCCGATGTCTTCTGCCGTTACCGCATCACCATCCCGGCTGATGCCGATCACGATCCTGCCAAACCGCTCACGCATGTCCTGCAGGCTGGTGGTCAGCGCCAGGATCGCCATGATCTCCGACGCGACGGTGATGTCAAATCCGGTCTTGCGCGTGAAACCTTTTTCCTCCGCCCCTTCACCGATCGTCACACCCCGCAGGAAGCGGTCGGAAGTATCCAACACCCGTCGCCACGTGACCGTGTCCGGGTCAATATCCAGGCGGCATAGTTTTCGACGCTGCTCGGGGCTCAACTCATCAGGATCGGCAACCGAGATGCCCAGTTTCTCTAGCCGGCTGACCATGCCCCGGGTAAAGTGGCGTTTGCCCTGTTTGTCCTTTGGTAGCAGGCGCTCAAACATCTGCTCATCGGTTGCGTTGCTCTCATGGAACATGCGTGCATCGATGGCGGCAGCCAGCAGGTTGTTGGCTGCGGTAATGGCGTGAATATCTCCGGTGAGGTGCAGGTTGAACTCCTCCATGGGTACCACCTGTGAGTAACCTCCGCCGGCTGCGCCGCCCTTGATCCCGAATGTGGGTCCCTGGGAGGGTTGCCGGATACAGGTCACCACGCTTTTTCCAAGATGTGCTCCCAGCGCCTGACTGAGTCCCACTGTCGTGGTGGTCTTGCCTTCTCCCAGCGGGGTGGGGGTGATGGCGGTTACATCGATGTATTTACCATCCGGAATGTGCAGAAGACGCTGCAGCACCTCCAGGCGAACCTTGGCTTTTGTGTCGCCGTAGGGTTCGATCTCAGAAGGGAGCAATCCCAGTTCTTCAGCCACTAACGTGATCGGTTTGAGCGTGGCTTCCTGGGCAATGTCGATATCGGATGGGACAGGTTTGCGTCGCTTCAATGGGGTAGGGGTGAATGCTTTGCGACCGTGGAATTTCTCGGATGCTGATGTCATGATTCTCTCCTTGATTAATTATCTGGTCATCATCATTAAAGACTAAAAGGGTAGGAAAAGCAAGAGATAACCAGTAAAAATCGTTTGAGAATTCACCGAAAATCTATTGAAAATCTATTGACAAATTCAATAAACTTGCATGCTATAATGCAATTAGACTTGTAGGTCTAATTATGAGATCGCCAATTACACAGGAGGTAAAAATGGCAGTGATCGGTTATTGTATGAAATGCAAGAAGAAACAAGAAATGAAAGAAACAATGGAAGTTACCATGAAAAATGGCCGCAAAGCGATGAAGGGTAAGTGTTCAGTCTGCGGCACCGGGATGTATAAAATCCTCGGTAAGTAATCCATTTCGCTTTAACCAGAAACCGCGCTGCTATTTGGCGCGGTTTTCGCATTAATCGTAATGAACCAGATAACACACCCTTATCCGGCATATCGACTTATAATCGAACCAGTAGTATTTAGATGATAATTCTTATTCCACGAACATCTTTTGTATTTGGTAATTACCAATTCTAAGCATGACCTGGTGAGTATGGAACCAATTACTGAACCTGTTGTCTTTTTCCTGGTTGTCATGACGTTGATTCTGGTGATGCCCCTGCTTTCTGAGCGGGTGCACCTGCCTGGCATAGTGGGCGTTATCATCGGGGGCATTCTTATCGGACCGCATGGGTTCAATATCCTCCCGGCCAATGACCGTATGGAATTCCTTTCCACGATCGGCCTGGTCTATTTGATGTTCAGTGCCGGGCTTGAGGTTGATTTCAACCAGTTCATGCGCGTTAAAACCAGGTCATTGGTGTTTGGACTCCTTACCTTTTTCATACCGCTCGCGATGGGAACACTGCTGGGCTGGCTCATCCACCTGCCCTGGTTGGGTTCGATCCTCCTTGGCTCCGCTTTTGCTTCCCACACTCTACTTGCATTTCCTTTGTTAAATAAGCTTGGTGTCACCCGCAACGAAGCCATTGCCGTAACAGCGGGAGCAACGATCCTGACGGATATCGGGGCTTTCATCATTCTTGCCATTGTCCTGGGAGCAGACCAGGGACAGCTGGAGCTAAGTTATTTCATCAAGTTGTTTGTGCTCCTGGTGATCTTTACCCTTGTCATTCTTTTTGTCCTCCCTAAGTTGGGCAAGTGGTTCTTTCAACGCTTTTCCGGTTCAATGGTGGAATTCCAGTTCGTGATCGTGTTACTGTTCGTCGCCGCGTTTGGCGCAAAATTGATCGGCGTGCACGAGGTCGTCGGTGCTTTCCTGGCTGGTCTGGCCATCAATGCTACCCTGCCTCGCCATAGCCCTGTGACCGGTCATGTGCTTTTTATGGGAGAGTCCTTTTTTATCCCGGTGTTTCTCTTGTACAGCGGAATGATCACCGATCCATTCACGCTGGTGGGCAATCCGCAAGCGATACTGCTCGGGTTCGGTATCCTCCTGGTGGCGTATGTGTCCAAGTTGCTGGCTTCGTTGATCACTGCACGCATATTCAAATATAGTCGAGCAGAGCTTTGGACCGTGTATGGTCTCTCACACGCTCAGGCTGCGGTCACGATCCCCACCTTGATCATCGGGCTTCAACTTAACCTCTTTACCAACGATATCTTCAACGCTGCCATGGTCATGATCCTGTTGACTTCTGTCACATCCCCCTTGTTTGTGCAAAAATTTGCCCCCGGATTACGTCAAAAAGTAGATGAAATGGTAGATCTCCCACTATTCCACCGTATCCTGGTACCGATCGCAAATCCAGCTACCCAGGAGTATCTTCTGTCATTAGGCGGTCTGTTGGCAAAAAGCGGGGGAGGAGAGGTGATCGCGCTCAATGTTGTGCTGGATAGGGATAACCTCGATTTGAACCTGCATCAGCAAAAAGAATTGCTGGGTAAGGTGCCGGATCTGATCGGAGACCCTGAGACCCGTTATGAACTCGTCCCACGCCTGGCGGATTCCTATGCCAGGGGGATTTTACAGGTTTCCCGCGAAAGAGACAGTTCGTTGATCCTCATGGGCTGGCGTGGGAAAAAGACTTTCAAGCAAAACATCCTGGGTACCGTACTGGATGAAGTGATCTGGGGTTCTGATTCCCCGGTGATGGTGGGCAAATTATCCCATCCATTGGACGGAATGGAGCGGGTTCTTCTTTTGATCCCGTCCGGCGTGGTAACTCCGGCCGCACTGCGCCGGGTGCTACAGGCTAATCTCACCATCGCCAGGGAATTGAATGTGCCTTGCGAGATTCTTGCTCACAAGAGTTACCTTGAGATCATCCAGGCTGTGATCGGGAAAAACCACAATAATGTTTCGGTACTTGTAAAAGAAATGATCGGTGCATTGCGACTGGATGAGTTGTTTGTGAACGCCGAACGTGATCTCGTGGTGATCCCGGGGTTCGGATCGCGCAAGCGCTTTATCGCGAATGTCGGTAACCTGCCGGAGCGGCTTGCGGATACATTCTCCGGGAATCTCGTGATCTTGCATTTTGACCGTTGAACGAGTTTTGCCTGGTCAGTGTCCCGGTGCGCGTTACACAAACCCTTACTTACGCATCGGAACCAGCGACATGGTGTCGAATCCATGCTCTTCCATGTGTTTTATGATCATGTCAATGGCTTCAGTCTTACTGATCCGAGCACTGCACTTGGTGTCGGAGCCGACCACCTGTCCGGAACTCAATGTCAACTCGTTTAGATCGATCTCGAACCATTGGTCACACCAAACCACCGAAATGCGTCCGAATTGGTAGAAGGGAGGTTTGGACTCAGGGTAAACGACCTTTCCGGTCGCGGGGTCTTTGGTCGATTTTGGGATCTTGGCGGTAAAGATCGGATGAGATTGATAACCCGGTGTGACCAGTGATTGCCCGGGCATCCAATCAGGTTGGTTGATTCCCAGATAATCCAGCAGCGTCGGTGCAATATCGATATTTTCCGTATTGTTGAGGACCTCTCCGGTATGCTCGTTTTCAGGGAAATGCACGATCAGCGGCAATCGCGAATTGGTCCATTTTTGACTGTGATCACTGGTCACGATCAGGATGGTATGGTCCAGCCGGTTGTGCTCCAGTAAATACTGGTAAAGCCCTGAGATTTCCTTGTCAAATTCAAGAATACTGTCGTAGTAAAACAGTTGTTTGTTGCTGCCCTGATCATCGCTAGCTAAACCGGCAGAGAACACCTGCTGGTCCGGAAAATAGTTTGGACCGTGGGTGCCCATCCAATGTAAATGAATGAAAACCGGTTCGCGCTTTCCTTCCAACAAAGAGATTGTTCTCTCGATTTTTTCCTCATCATCGAATTTTGTTGGGGCTTCTGTTACCTGCTGGTATGGGTTCGCCATATCACGAATGTGAAGAAGGTGCCCCAGGCGGTCAGTGATCCGTTCAATGACCTCCTGCTGGAAGATGCTTGTCACTCCCGGGTATAAACTGGTGAGCAGGCGGGTAACCGGGTGTTTGCTCATTGACCTGCCGTTTGCCTCATCAAACGCGTTCTGGAAATTGGTTTTGTACGCATCAGCATAAACCGCGTTGCTGAACTGCGCTGTGTAGTACCCGTAGGATTTTAGGATTCCGGGTAAGTGCAGGTAGGCATCGGTCGCGCGCAGCATATCAGAGGAATAGATCACCCGTGTTTCAGCGGGATATTTCCCCGTCAACAGCGAGGTCAGCGATCCGATCGTCCCTTGCGCGTTGGAAAAGTGGTTAAGACCGACCAGGGAATGGGTTGCCAGTTCGCTCAGAAAAGGTGTTGTGTCCCGTTCACCGCTGTAAACGGAGGTGTATTCCGCGTTGACGCCATCCACCGTGATCAGCAGGATATCGGGAAGTTGGTTGCGGCTGGAGGCTGTGCGCTGCACGAGCGTTTCATTCTTCACTTGTGATAAATTTGCCGGCAGTAAAACGCCGAGGCCGGCAAGCAGGATGATTGCCGCGGGGAGAATCAGTCGGGCACGCGGGTTAAGTCGATTGAAAAAGACAGTAAGCAGGTTTCCCAGGTCTGCCAGGCGGGTGAAGAGGTAAAGTGCCACCACAACGAGGATTAAGGCATAAATCGTCCGCCATGCTCCTTGGGTACTCACAATGCCAAACCGGAAGACTGTGTAGGTAAAGTTATCCACGAGAAGCAGCAATAAAGCAGTGATGATCAGGGTGGGAACCAGTAGTGCAACCGCAGCAATCACCCGGCGCGCACTCGGATTCTTCACGAAGAACCCGGGGATCAGGAGGATCACCACTGCCAGCACTCCCGCAAGGACCAGCAGCGCGGAGGTGGCGCTCAACGCCTCCAGTTTTTCTGCAAACGGTACAGTTCTCAGGAAAGAGGGGCGCGTGAAGAGGAAGATTCCTTCAGACAGGGTGTAGAGCAATGCCAACGTGGTGGTCAGCAACAGCAAAACTGGCGGACTGATGGCTAGGCGTTTAACTGGATCTAAAACGGTGTTGAGCTGTTTCCGCAGCGTGTGCATATTGATGAATTTCCCGTCGGTTTGGTTTATATAACCATGTTATTCTAAATCAAAACAGACGGGATGTAGAGAGGTTAGTATTATTATTGCACCCGGGCTGAATTATTCAGGTTTGTCGTAAGTGCTTGTATAATCACCACATGATGATAAAGATTGCGCTTGTCGTATTCATTCTTTCTTTTCTGACTTCCTGCGGCGTGTCGGGACCCGGGCGCGGAGAGGTAACGCCCATTGTGCTGGCCACGCCGCAGCCCGTAGCGACCGAAACCAGCGCGGGTGGAACAGGGTGCCAAAAGATCGCGCTGGTGATCGCGGATGGCGTGAATTCGGAAATTTACACGGTCTGCCCCGATGGCAGCCAGTTGACCAACCTGACCGAGGTAGTTGCCAGTGATACCGACCCCGCATGGTCGCCGGATGGCAAGCGCATCGCCTTTACCAGCAACCGGGACGGCAGTAGTCAGGTCTACGTGATGGATGCGGATGGCAAGTACCCCATGGAATTAACCTCTGATTACCTCAACGACAAACCTGTCTGGTTGCCGGATGGCGAGCGTATTGCTTTCCGCACATACGACGGCGTTGACCAGTGGTGGTGGCGTATCGTTGATCTCACTTCTTTTGAGATCACTGAATTATCTCCGCCATCTTATGATCCCTTTTTCCAAACCCCTGCCTGGTCGCCGGATGGTTCTCAGCTGGCGTATATGTCACTGGTCGAGCAGCAGGAGCGCAACGACGGCTCGAGCCAGCTCCACGTGAAGGTGCTGCCCAACCGCAGCGACACGGCATTGACTAATGATGTCTGGGCAAACATCAGCCCTGTCTGGTCGCCGGATGGGGAGAGGATTGCCTTCTTTTCCGAGCGCGACGGCACTTATAACCTGTTTGCGCTTTATGTGATCAATGTGGATGGTTCCGGTTTGGAACGGGTAACCCCCCCGCTTTACACGGCGCAGGCATCCGTGTCATGGTCGCCGGACGGAAAATGGGTGGTGGTGGGTGGTAATGTGTACCCGCACAATGATGTGCAGATCATTAACCTCGAATCAAAGGAAGTCCTTGAGTTCCTGGAACTCACAACGGATTTGTGGGCATCTGATCCGGTTTGGCAGCCGGTCGAATAGTTTCTCTAAGCAATTAGGGGGGATCCTTTTTAGCCGTGATTCTGCAGATAGTCCAATACTTCCTGGTACTCGTTCATCCGCTCGTGGTCCAATGCCTTTGGATAAGTGATTCTTGAAAGATCCATATTATCCCTGACGTCAGCGATCTTGACGATCCGTGCGATCGGGTTCAAAGTCGCCCTTTTGGCAGAGTCAATACGGGATTCGTGACCAGTTTTTGTTAATGCCAGGATTGCTTCAATGATCTGCGGTGAAAAACCTTCGGACCTTAGATCATCCGCTGTGAGGGTTGTATCTTCGATCACATCATGCAAAACCGCTGTGATGCGTTCCTCTTCAGATGATACAGATAACATTACCCGCAGCGGATGGAGGATATACGGTTGACCTGCCTTGTCGATTTGTCCTGTGTGTGCGACAGCAGCGATTGTGATGGCTTTTTCCAATGTTGACATGATTCAATTATCCCCAATTGAAGATGAATTTGATCTCGTTTTTCTCAAGCAGCATTTTGAAATCACTGAACGCATTGTACTCACCTTGATAATGATAGTCCAACGATTCAAGAAGTTGGGCATCATCCCCGTTGTTGATCTGGAGGTTTTCTGGAACTTGTCGGTTAACGCCCTGCAGCGCCAGGATCAAAATGTCACGCACTTTCTCCTTCTGGTCTGCGGAGATGCACAACGAGTATTCCACGTCATCATCGTAAATGTCACTGGGCGGCAGGTCCCCGCTGTCATAACCATCTAGATACAGCCTGCCTTCTTCGTCAATGCCCGCGACAACCTTTTTATGGATGTAACCCTGATAATTCACCAGCTGTACTTCCAGTTTTTTTCCCATCTCTTCTCCTTTGTTTAATGGGATTTGAATTGACTTGTGACCTGCACAGCGGGATCGACCACCCATGTTCATGCAAGTCAAAAGGATGCAAAAAAGCATGATCCATTTTTATATTCGGTTGAAATTGTCAGGGGATTTACGGGCTTGAAAAAAACGCTCGTGTCCGGTTCGGACGGTTTCCATTATTCATCAAGCGATTCAAGTGGTACGCCTCGTTTTGGATATTCATTAAAACACAGCGTGAAAACCAGCTTGATTTGCAATATAATGGAATCAGGATAGAAAAGCAGGGGTCATTTGATGCATTGTGCCGGCTGTGGAAATGAGCTGCAGGAAGGTGCGATCATCTGCAGGTTTTGCGCGAGGATCGTTCAGTTCAAAACGCATTTTTCCCCGGCAGACACCGATGTATCATCATTCTCGTATTTGCCAATCCAAAGATCAAATTCAATATTAAATTCCGACCTGTTCAAGTTGGGGATCTACTTCCTCGTTTTGTGTTGTTTTGTGCTGCTCGCAAACCTGGGGCTTGCCTCCCTCGAAAAGCAAAACGTTGTCCACAATCAATGGTCTGCGAGGGTCTCCATCTCCCGGGTATCGATCGATACGCTCACTCACGATGATTCGGTAGTGATTTCCGGTATGGTCACCAACATTACCGATCGGAATCTGCAGGCGGTGGTCATCCGCGCTTATGTGCTGAACACGCTCTCCCGGCCGATCGGGGAGGTGTATTACACGGTTGAGCCGGAGATCCTGCAGCCCGGTTCAGTGTCAGAAATTTCCATATCCGTCCCATGCAACAATGATCTTGTGCATCAGGTAAAGATTGAGGTCTTCGACGCACCGGAACAACCGGAGATCAAGAGACCGGTCAAGATGTCACGCTTGTGGGTTACAGGGGGCTGAAGGGATCATCCGGGCGAATGATTTTGCCCTTATCGCGAGACCAGCTCGATCGCTCCAAACGGACAGACAGAGACGCACAATCCGCAAGCCGTGCAATTTTCGCTGTTGATCTTGGCGATTTGTTTTAGTGGTGCTGAGATCGCATCGAATTGGCACACTCTTTCACATTGTGTACAGGCTTTACACATTGTCTCGTTCACCCATGCGGTTTTCTCAAGGGTGGTGACCACTTTTTGCCCCTGCCGATATCTGTTAAGATACAAGCCCTTGATCTCTTCAATATCGCGGTAACCGTGTGCCTCCAGCCAGCGGGCGGTTTCTGCTGCGATCTTCCCATACACATCTGATCCTTTGAGTATGGCAGCGCTGCAAACGCCAACCAAAGACGCTCCGGCCATCATGAACTCGATCACGTCTTCTCCGCGTGCCACACCCCCCACACCAATCACGGGTTTGTCGGTAACCCGGGCAACTTCAAATACACACCGCAGGGCGAGAGGTTTCAACGCCGGACCTGACAGCCAGCCATACCCGTACTGCGAGCCAAGCAGGGAAGTTCCGTGTTCAATATCGATCATCAATGTTGGTCCGAAACTGTTAATGCAGGCAAACCCGTCCACGTATGGATCGAGCATTTTCGCGATCTCACCCAGGTCGCCGGAGTGCGGGCTGAGTTTGGCGATGATCGGGATTGAGACCGAATTGCGTAATGCCCTGGCGGTTTCCGTCAGGCGTTTTTCATCAAGATAGTGAATGGAAAATTCGAGGATATCAATGCCTTTTTGTTCCAGGCGCGGACCTAATGCAGCAAGGTCATCGGGGGTATACCCCAGGCTGGCGATCAACGGCAAGTTAAATTCACGCGCAGCGGTGAGCGCGATATCGTACTCGCGGTCAAACCATTCCTCGGGTGAAAGTTCGCTCCACAGTTCTGTGTTGAGCAGATTCTCTTTGGCGAAGCGCACCATGTTGGGGTGCGGAACAAGGGCAGCCGTCCGCGAAATGGTCTTCGTCAACAGCCCTCCCGCGCCGCCTTCAGCCGTGCGCTGCACCATCCTGCCGGAACCCACGTTGGGCCCTGCGGCAGGGATGATCGGATTTCGGAATTGATGATTCCAGACTTTGACTGCGAGGTTGGGATTTGTCATGTTTTCACCTGCGGATGATTTTTATTGGATTTTGATTCAAAGTTATTATGCCACACAAAACAGGTGTCAGGCAGCGTTTTTTCGCGTGTAGCTGTGTTGAAAACGCACCATGGTGGGAATTGAATATCAGCCCTTATTGTTTTCTTAACATCCGCGCGGCAAAAGGTGATAAGGCAACCAGCACTTCAACATGTGTCTTGTGCATCAGGTAAAAATCGAGATATTCATCGTACCCAAGCAGCCGGAAATCAAACCGCTGTGCAAGAAGTCGTGATAGTTAATGAAAATCGGGGATTTCCTGGGTGTTTAAGATCCAAATGTAATGGAAAGAGCATCACCATCGATGGATAGTGATGCTCAATTTTTTGTAATCCTTTGAATATGCTATTCAAGACGTTCGAGTACTGCCTGTAAAAGTTGTTTTGCCTCTAATGGTAAGGTCTTAAAATCTTGATTTCCTCCGGCATCCACCACGCTGAACATCACCTCCGGATCCTGGATACTTACCTCTACCGATGATCCAGTTTCCCGCAAGACAACGTTGCATGGCAGTAATAGTCCGATAGACCGGTCAACCGACAATGCCCGATTCGCAATTTTCGGATTACAGGCACCCAGGATCAGGTAGGGTTCTATTTCTACGCCGATTTTTTCTTTTAAGGTTTTTTGCATATCGATTTCAGTCAATATACCAAAACCCTGCGTCTTGAGTGAAGCTCGAACTTTTTCCTTTACATCCTCAATGGATCCCACGACAGAAGTGCTCATCCCAAGTTTTGCCATTTTCGATTTTCCTTTTTCTGAGACATATAATTTGGTAATAAGACTAATATTATCTAAATTATAATATTGTTTAGGTACACGTCAATGGTGTTGCTCTGACGACTGCCCGCGGGATTCCATGATTAATTCACAGGGTGGGTTGAAAATCCGCCCTGTGGAATGAATTAAGTTACTAGACTCTGATTCAAATTCTAATAATCAAGATTTAAAACATTTATGGACTGTAACACAAAGTAAGTGTCCACACAGATTCCCAAAGATCCATTGGACTCTGTTGGCCGGGTACCCCATCGACCGTCCACGAATATGTGCCTTTTGCACCCTGCCACTCTTTTGTTTCACCAGGTCCCACATCATATTTGAGGCGAAGCGGTCCTTCAAAAATCACAACATGTCTGTCAGAACACAGGTTAGTAACCTTGATGGTTATATCCAGGACAAGATTGGAGGCTGTATGTTGAGCGGTCGGTAAAACCTGTGATTGTTGAGTTGGCTGAACGATAACAGGGGTTGCTGGAGGAGTGGTGGGGGTTTTTGTTGGCGTTTTGGTAGGAACTCTTGTTGGCGTTTTGGTAGGAACTCTTGTTGGCGTTTTGGTAGGAGGTGTTTTTTGCATCCAGGATTGGGTTTTTAAATATTCCGCGGTTTTTGTTGCCACAAAATTCACAGCTTGGGTAAAGACTTGAGTAGGCGTTGATTCCAGAGTTAGAGGGATCGTGGTATTGGTCTTTGCTCTCGGAATGAACAGGATGGCAGCTACTATCGCCACGCCTGCGAGTACCATTAGTAATAATAGATTTCTCACCAAATGTTCTTTGCGAGAAGGTTTATTTTCGTAATGTTCAATTCTCTTAAATTCTTGTCGGGTTCGATTGCGCTCTGTATGGTTTACCGGCTTTTCATCTGAATGAACTGAGATTTGCGGATCAACCAATTCCCCTTGCTTCCTTTTGTCGTCAGGAAGAAGATAATGCTTACACCATCTGCAATAAATTGCCTCATCCTGTATCTCTTCCGCACAATAAGGACATTTTTTCAATTATTCCTACCTTGTTAGTTTCTTATTAATGATATTGGAATTATACATCCGGTCGAAAATTACTCATTTTTTCGAATAAATGAAAAAGTGCGTGGGTTGGAAACCACCCGCCAATTCAAATTGAGTGGGGCGAGTGACCTGCACCCGTTCAACCCTTGCTTTAAAACTAAATTAAAACACTCCTTGGTGAGGAGTGTTTCTGTGGGGCGAGAGGCCTGCACCCGAACGGTCTTAGTGAAGGGCGGGGCTATAGTCCCCGTTAAAAAATAGCGAATTATAAAAAAAATCAACAACCAGGATTGTGAGTGAAATTAGTGGGGCGAGAGGGGGCGTGCCCTCGTTAGAATCAATTCCTGTATTCAGAAGTGGGGCGAGAGGGGGTCGAACCCTCACGATGTCACCATCGACGGATTTTAAGGTTTTTCCCAGGAAAATGACCATTTTCGCTCTTCCGAGAGGGTTTTGAGTTCAATAACAGCGAAAAATGGCTCTTTATTTTGGATGTTTTCCCGTTTATCCGTCGACCGATTTTTTTACTCTCTCAAAGGGCAGAACGCCTGCACCTTGCTATTAATTATACAAGAAAGAACCGCCGAGAGGGCGGTTCTTGTGTGCCTCCAATGAGATCTAATCATGTGATGCGCGTCGTCGCGGTCTGCCTGCCCTGAAGAGTTGTTTGCTCTATGGGTGTCTACCTCATTTATTGATCAGATTTGAAACACCCAAGGAAGTTTACGTCTATTTAATTCCCAGGTCCTTTTCCATTTGGAGCACCGCTTTCGCTGGCGCTGTTAATAATCGCCTGATAAGCA
>DIWL01000073.1 GCA_002428455.1 Anaerolineaceae bacterium UBA6107
GCGCATCTACGGCACCGCCTGGATCAAGCCGGAGGAATTAAAAGACTACCTGTGGCGGCTCGAAGAGGCTAAAAAACGCGACCACCGCAAGATCGGTCAGGAACTTGACCTGTTCAGTATCAATGAAGAGGTCGGTGCCGGGCTGGTGCTGTGGCACCCTAAGGGCGCGCGTATCCGCAAGTTGATCGAAGATTTCTGGTCGCAGGAACACATCAACAATGATTATGATTTTGTGTACACACCGCATATCGGCAAGGCACAACTCTGGGAGACCAGTGGCCATCTTGGCTTCTACAAGGACAATATGTACTCGCCGGTGGACATTGAAGGCCAGCAGTACTTCCTCAAGCCGATGAATTGCCCGTTCCATCTGCATATTTACAGGAGTTCGATGCGCTCCTACCGTGATCTGCCGATCCGCTACGCGGAAGAGGGAACAGTTTACCGTTATGAACGCAGCGGTGTATTGCACGGGTTGATGCGTGTACGCGGATTCACCCAGGATGACGCGCACCACTTCTGCCGTCCGGATCAGATGCCGGCGGAAATTGACTTCGTGCTCAAGTTCAGCCTCAACATCCTGCGCAGTTTCGGGTTCAACGACATTCACGCCTACCTCAGCACCCGGCCGGAAAAGTCGGTGGGTGAACCCGCCATGTGGGAAGCAGCTGAAGTGGCGCTCAAGGATTCATTGGATCGCTCAGGTCTTGATTACGATGTGGATGCCGGCGGTGGCGCGTTCTACGGCCCTAAGATCGACCTCAAGGTGAAAGACGCCATCGGACGTGAATGGCAGCTCTCCACCATCCAGTTTGACTTCAATGAACCGGAGCGCTTCGACCTGACCTACATCGGTGAGGATGGGCAGCCGCACCGCCCTTACATGATCCACCGTGCGCTGCTGGGCAGCCTGGAACGCTTCTTTGGTGTACTGATTGAGCACTACGCCGGGGCTTTCCCCGTGTGGCTCTCACCGGTGCAGGCGGCTATGATCCCCATTGCCGACCGCCACCTGGATTATGCCAGGGAAGTTGCAGCTGAACTGAAGAAAGCAGGACTGCGCGTGATGGTGGACGACCGCCCGGAACGTATGAATGCCAAGATCCGTGACGCCCAGAACCAGAAGATCCCTTATATGCTGGTCATTGGCGATAAAGAGCAGGAAGGCGGGCAGGTAGCCCTGCGCCTGCGCAACGGTGAAAATCCTGGTCCCATGCCGGTCGCGGATTTCATCGCGCGCGCAAAAGACGATGTGGCTGCGAAAAGATAACCATTTTGCATCTGTTCAAATGAAAGGTTGCCATGCAGAATGAGCCCGGTCACTTTAAACTTCTTGCCCCGTTCTACGAACGCTTCATTAAGCCCAAAGAACCTGAGAAGATCCTTGCGCAGCTGGGATTGCCTCAACCGGATGGAGCCGTGCTGGACGCCGGCGGGGGAACCGGGCGGGTCGCCCGGTACTTTGTGGGCAAGGTTGCCCGGGTAGTCGTGGCAGACCAGACCTTTGAGATGTTGCAGGAGGTCAGTAAAAAGGAAGGACTCACGGCAGTGTGTGCACTGACCGAGGAAATGCCTTTCCCGGACGGATATTTCTGCTGCATCGTCATGGTTGATGCACTGCACCATGTGGCTGATCAGGTCGCGACGATAAATGAGTTATGGCGGCTGCTTAAACCAGGCGGACGGGTGATCATTGAAGAACCAGATTTCCGCAATTTCAGAGTGAAAATGATGGCACTGGCTGAAAAACTCGCCCTGATGCGCACCCATTTTATAACGCCGGGTCGAATACTTGATTTATTCGGCGATGACCGGTCTGTTAAAAGGATAGAGGTGGATGGCTGGACAGCCTGGATGATCGTGGAGAAACCCGCCTGAAGGCACCTAAATATAAAAAAACGGCTCTCCCAAAAGGAAAGCCGTTTTCGTAATAAAAACATTACCCCTTCAACGACCCTGCCATCATGCCGCGCAGGAAGTAACGTCCGAGGAAGATGTACACCAGCAGGGTGGGAAGGGCAGCCAGCAGCGAGGCGGCCATCTGCAGGTTCCAGGGGATGATCTGCCCGCCGGAGATGTTATTCAACGCCACCGTAACCGTCCAGTTTTGCGGCTGGGTGAGGATCACCGAGAACAGGAAGTCGTTCCATGCCTGCGTGAATTGCCAGATAAGCACGACCACGAAACTGGGAATGGAGATGGGCAGCAATATCTTACGGTAGATACCCAGCATGTCCGCCCCGTCGATCTTGGCTGCCTCCACCAGTTCATTCGGAATGCTGGCGTAGTAATTGCGGAAGGTGAGGGTCGTGATGGGAATGCCGTAGATGATGTGCACCAGGATCAAGCCAGGGATGCTGCCATAAAGACCGATCGAATCCATGAATTGTACCAACGGGATAAGGACGGATTGGTAGGGGATGAACATACCGAACAGGATCAGCGTGAAGATAACGTCCGCACCTTTGAATTTCCATTTTGCCAGTACGTACCCGTTCAAAGATCCCAGTATCGAGGAGAGGATCGCGGCCGGGATTACCACCTTGAAGCTGTTCAACAGGTTGGGAGCCAGTTGTTTGAAGGCTTTCAGATAATTTTCCACCCCCATGGTTTTGGGCAGATCCCACATCGTCTTCACACTGATCTCATCGCCGGCTTTGAATCCGGTGATCACCATGATGTAAATGGGGATCAGGTAGAAGATGACCAGTAAAACCAGTGGAATGTAACTCCAGTATCGTGTCCGGCTGCGGATCATTACTTCACCTCCTTCCGGAGCGAGAAGAAGAGGTAAGGAATGATGAGCACCGCGGTGAAGATCAACAAGAGGATACTGATGGCAGCACCACTGCCGTATTGCAGACCATCAAAAGTGATCTGCCACATGTGCACCGATGGCATATCGAGCACGAGCTGCTTTCCAACTGTAGCAATGACCAGGTCGAAGGTCTTGAGCGACATGTGCCCCAGGATGACCATTGCAGAAAGCGTTACCGGGCGCAGGAGCGGGAGGATGATGTAGCGAAAAATGTTGAATTCTGAAGCTCCGTCCACGCGCGCGGCTTCTCGCAATTCATCGGGGATGGCGCGCAGACCAGCCAGGTACATGGCCATGGTGTAACCGGAGAGTTGCCAGATAGCCGGGATGGCCAGGAAAGCGATGCCCCACGTGGGAGTGGATGTCCAACTGTTGATTAAAAAATCCAGGCCGAGTTTATCGAAAAGCAGGTTAAGCCCGCTCATGCGCGAGCCTGCAGCAGGATTCATCAGCCAGCGCCACACCACACCGGTGACGATGTACGAGATTGCCATTGGAAAGATAAATAGACTGCGGAAAAAACTCTCCCCCTTCAATCCCTGGTCCAGCAGCAAGGCTGAGGCAAGCCCAAGGATCAGGCATCCGAGCACGAAAACGACGGTAAATATCAGTGTGTTCTTGATGTCAATTTGAAAACGGAGATTGTTGACAAACAGGTTGATGTAATTCTTGAACCCCACGAAAGTGTAATCCGGGTTCATTCCTCTCCAGGCGCTAAATGAAACCCGGGTCGTCCAGCCGATGAACCCGTAAACAAATATTCCCACCGCGATTATGGAGGGCAGCACCATCAAAAACGCCAACCGCTTCTCTTTTCGATCCTGCATGGGAATTTCCTTGTTTGATGAGATGATAGTAATTATTACAGATTTGTGAGCTTCCTGCAATCGTCATCGGGGAGCGTGAGCTCCCCGATGATCTTGGTAACTTGTTTATCGTTGCAATCAGTCGCCGCACGGACCAAGTGCGTCGCAGGAAGCCACCAGGGCAGCCTGGAAGGCAGCCACGTCAAAGTTGATGACGAACGCGCCCCAGTCTGTGGTGATCTGAGTAGCCCATGAGGGATTGGCCACAACGCCGTGAGCGAGGGAACCAACCACAACATCCTTCGCCCAGTCATCAATGGCAGACTGCAGGTACACATTATAGAGGGCTTTATCGGAATCCTTGCGGGCAGCGATGGAACCCTTTACAGGGTTGAAGGCATCCTGACCTTCCTTGGAACCGCACAACTCTAGCCACTTGATGGCGGCATCGCGGTTCTTGGCACCCACCGGCAGCACGAAGGAGTCGGAAAGGAACTGGTAGACACCCTGGGTTCCGGGAACCGGCATCCAGGCGTATTCCTCAAGCGGGGTGAGGCCAAGGTTTCCACCCGCGACATCACCGTAGAAGTAACCATCCGCCCAGTCGCCCATGATGTTGAACGCGGCATCGCCGTCAGCGACGAGTTTGCTGGCATCTTGCCAGGAAAGAGTCGCGTAATCGGTGTTGACGTATCCCATCAGGGTCTTCACGTTCTCGATTGCCTGGGTCACCTCGGGGGCAGCCCAGTCACCGGTACCAGCCCACAGCGCATTGTATGCATCTGCACCAACAGTGGCGAGCAGAATGGTCTCGAACATGTGAACTTCAGTCCATGCCTCACCCAATGAGAGTGGGGATTCCATTCCAGCGGCCTTGAGTGCTTCAAGTGCAGCAACAAAGCTGGCAAAATCGGTTGGAACGGCCACATTGTATTCAGCCAGGACCTTGGGGTTGTACCACAGCACATTGGCGCGGTGGATGTTCACGGGGACGGAATAAGGGTGTCCATCCTGCGAGATCAGGGGGATGAGGGTTTCAGGGAAGATCTCGTACCATCCGTTGGCTTCGTAGAGCTCATCCAATGGTTCGAGCTGACCGGCAGTTACGTAGGCACCGATGAGTTCCTGTCCGGCGTGACCTTGCCAGGAATCGGGGGGATCACCGGCCGAAAGGCGTGTGGCAAGTACAGCTTTGGCGTTTGAGCCAGCGCCGCCCGCGACAGCCGCGTTAACGAACTCGATATCCGGATACTTTTCGTTCCAGATGGCGATCATGGCGTCTAATCCAGCGGCTTCTCCACCACCGGTCCACCAGGAGAAGACTTCCAGTTGTCCACTTTCGGCTGCAGGTGCTTCGGTAGCTGCAGGTGCTTCGGTGGCAGCAGGGGCTTCTGGTTCGGCGGGAGCTTCAGTTGCGACCGGAGCTTCCGGTTCGGCTGGGGCGGGAGCTTCGGTCGGTTGTGCGCATGAGGCGAGCAGCAATGAGCTGATCAGCACCAGCGCGAGAACGAACGTAAATCTTTTATGCATCTTTTCATCTCCTTTTGTAGTTTTAGGGATACAAATTCTGGAAACACCTCCCTTAGTGTTTCCATCTCTAATTATAGTGGTTCTTTTAATTTATACAATCATCTGCTTGCTTTTCAAATGTTTCTGCGGGAAAAAGTCACTTCTTTTATTCATTGCCGCGGAAAATTTTCTCAATAAAATCTGTATCGAGGGGAACCGGGTTATACAGAAAATAAACCAGCGGGATCGAAATGGTTATAAACTTCGGATTGGAATAATGTTGTTCCGCACATGAAGAAGGGAGTATCAATGAAAAAGAAAAATATCATCATTGCTTTGATTTTTGTTTTTCTCTTCTTAATGAGTTGTTCCATCCTTGAGTATGCGCAAACCTATCTCCACGGAGAAACCAACGAAATTGAGTCGATTGAACCAGTGGCAACCGCGGAAGTAGATCCTGTTACCAGCGAAACACTTTCAGCGCTCAACGCTCAGGTGATGACGATGGTGCAGGAGACTTTCCAGGCGATCTACAACTCCGTGAATCCATCCGTGGTGAACATCCAGGTGATGGAGGAATACGGCTGGACGACTGTATCGGGGGAAGGCTCGGGGTTCGTGTGGGATACGACCGGTCACATCGTCACCAACAACCATGTCGTGGAGGACGCATTTGATATCACAGTTGTTTTTGCGGATGGGACGACCACCAAAGCTGAGATCGTTGGTACCGATCCGCAAAGTGACCTGGCGGTTATCAAGGTTGATCCGGAAGGATTATCGCTGCAGCCGGTGATACTGGGAGATTCCCACAGTGTTGCAGTTGGTGACCTGGTCATTGCCATCGGCAACCCGTATGGGCTGGATGGCACGATGACCCAGGGCATCGTCAGCGCACTTTCGCGTTCACTCACCGTCGATGAATCCAGCATGTTCTCGCGAACCAATTACACCATTCCGGATATCATCCAGACGGATGCCGCCATAAACCCGGGCAACTCCGGCGGTGTACTGGTTAACATTTCCGGGGAGGTGATCGGGGTGACAGCAGCTATTCAGTCCTCCACGGACTCGAACGCCGGGATCGGGTTTGTCATCCCTTCTCACATCGTTGAGCGGGTGGTACCAGTGCTTATTGCTGATGGAGTATATAAACATCCCAGCCTGGGCTTGAGCGGCGTTTCACTGACCCTGGTACTGGCGGAGAATATGGGATTGGATACAGGAACCAGGGGCATCCTGATCACGGATATCATTCGCGGTGGTGCAGCAGATGAGGCGGGTTTGAATGGAAGCTATCAGACGATGGTTGCACCAGGCAGGATCTCAGTGACTTACGGTGATGTGATCATCGCAATGGATGGGCAGCCGGTCGATTCCTACGAAGAGATGGTCTCGTACGTTTTCAATAAGACAGAAGTTGGTCAAACGGTCAAGGTCGCTGTATTACGAGACGGCAGGGAACTAGAGGTAGATCTAAAATTGCAGGGAGAGTAACCAATATCTGCCAATTTCAGGGATTGCAGCGGGGAAAACACCTGGCGGCGTTAACAATGAGCAGTCATAGATCACTCTGTGACTGCTTTTGACATTAAAAACCCGGGAGGAGTTCCTCCCGGGAAAGTTGGTATTTGTTTCCAGGTGTGGATCGATTATTTCCTGCGTTTGATCAGGCGATATACCCAGATGATCAGGATTGAACCGCCCAATGCGACTAATATATTCCATATATTGATGCCGCCAGAAAGGGGAACCCCAGTCAATAATTGGGCAATCAAACCACCAATGAACGCGCCTGCTACACCCAACAACAGGTCCATCAACACACCGGTATTCGCTTTCATGATCCTGGAAGCGATCAAACCGGCGATTAAACCAACAATTAGAGTACCTAACCAACCCATGTTATTTTTCTCCTATTCTTCTTTTAGGTTTTATTGTAATCAATCCTAAATGCTTTTCCCGTTGCGTGCCCCATTCCCCTTTGCACTGGCAATACAAAATGTAATTAGGCGGTTAATTGGCTTTCGACAAGCTTCCGCAGCAGATGCATGGTTTTCTTCACCTTCATTGCATCGATGGGATTGCCGCCAGCCACAAAATTACCCAGGATGCCGCCGCCCATCAATGTATCCAACTCATACTCAACCTTGCATTCATCCGCCTTGAGCCCGAAGAATCCACCGCTCGGTTTCAATTCGAATTCATGCTTGTCCTTATCGTTGCCGATCTGGGTGATGATCTCCAGTTTGCGCAAGGGTTCCATCTTAACGATAACCCCGCGGCCGGTTCCTTTTTCGTTGGTGAATTCAAAGCTGGGGCCTTCCTCGGTCTGAGCAGCGTTGGTCACGCTTTCAATACCGGGAAACCACTGCGGCCAGAAGTTGGGGTTGGTCATCACTTCCCATACTTTTTCAATAGGTGCATCTATTTCAATTTCTCTTTCGAATTTTGGCATTTTCTAACCTCCTGATAGGATATACGTTTTTTGATCGAACCGGTTGCAAGTGTCTTGAGACTGTCCGATGTTCCTTGTCCCCGGGAGAATCAATCCCCAATGTATACGCGCGATTGCGCTACAATTACCTAATACTGATTGTAGTTTGATTATCAGGTCATGTCAAATTATTGGGGTGCGAATATTTCAAACCTGAGGCTTGCTCTGGTTTTACTGATTTGAGGTTCAATCTTTCCATTGCAATGTGGATTCGAAAATGAAAGTGATTGTCCATGTTGATTCCCCGGATTTATCCCCAATTATTGTCCTGAGGCGTGCATATGGAAAACAAATCAGGAAGTGACGCCGGCACTTGTGGTCTATCCCATCCAGCACGTCGAACTTGTCCCGACCCGGTCTTGTGGATATAATAACCCCATGACTTCAATAGTTGGAATGGTAGATGATGAAAAGATCGCCGGATTATTCGGCCAGCTCAGTCAACCGGCGCGCATACAGATCCTGCTCATCATCCGCGAGCAGCCCGCCTGTGTGTGTCACCTCGTCGCTGCCCTCGGGCTGCGCCAGGCGGCGGTATCACAGCACCTGATGGCGCTGCGCGACACCGGCTGGGTGACCACCAGCCGAAACAGCCGTTTTGTTTACTATCACCTGGCCGAAAAACGCCTGCTGCCGTTGCTCGAAGCCGCTGCGCAGATCGCGGAGATTTCCTTTGCAGAGATTGCCCGCATCTCCCGGCGACCACTGGAAACCTGTCCCTGCCCGCAATGCCATCCAGAATTGTCCCCTGAATTCTCCTGTAAATCCCTCCCCGCATCGTAATCCTTTTTTTCCACGGGTATTGAAATTCGAACCTGGCAGTTGTATAATATATTCTGAATTCTGAATATAAAAAATGGAGGAATTGTGAATATAAAGATTCTTGGCGGTGGTTGCGCGAACTGTAAAAAATTGGAAGAAAACACGATGCTGGCTTTGAAGGAGTTAAACCTTAAAGCTACCATTGAGGATGTGAAGGATATCGAAACGATCATCGATTATGGTGTGATGAAAACTCCCGCGTTGGTGATCGATGAGAAGGTCAAGTCATCCGGGCGGGTGCTGGGCGTTGAAGAGATCAAGAAAATTTTGTCCTCCTGATTTACCCGATCCAATAAGGAGTTATCCATGAGAATGCTGGCTGAATTTTTCCCGGAATTTGCAGAAAAATTGGACGAGATCGATGAACTGTACAAAGAGAAACGCTTCATTGATGAAAAAACGTACCAATTCATTTGTTTTGCCCTCTCCATCAAAGCCCGCTCCAAGCCGTGTGTGCTCAAGCACTTCAAAGGCGCACTGGACGCCGGTGCAACCGTCGAAGAATTGACTTACATATTAGCACTGGTGATACGTGAAGCCGCCGGCGCGGATGATTGCTGGACGCATGATGTCATTGGTGAATGGCGTGACATCCTCAAGGGGGATGTCGGCTGCGGTTGCGCGAAGTAAATAAAAAAAAACAGGCTCAACGCCTGTTTTTTGTCTAAACTGTTACAACTTTGTTTTTCCGCCGGTTTACCACCCACAGGATTCCGGACAGCACTGCCAGCATGCCTGCCAGGTAAAGCACGATCAACCAGAGGCTTGTGCCATCCGTCCACGCACCGTAGAGCAGACCGGCGAGCGTGCTGAACAATGCCACCCAGAACACATAGATCCAGGCTTTTTTCTTGCCGATGATCGTGGCGGTGATGAGGATACTCTGCAGGCTGAGTTCAGGGTCTGCCATTAAGTATGCCAGCAGCGGACCGCGGTGCATACCCAAACTCAGGAACATCTTGGCGATTGGTACTTCCACCAAGGTGGGGAAGTACATGAACACACCGAACACCACACCGGCCAGGTTGCCCAGGATGGTGTTCTCACCAGCCAGGAATTCGATCCATTCCGGTTTGATCAATTGCCGAATGATGCCTACCGCGAAAACACCCACGATGAGTAGCGGGAAGATCTGCTTGACGAATCGCCAGGATTCCCAAATCCAATCTGTGCGTTCTTCCGCGGTGAGATTCTTTCCGGTCATCAATCCTAAAATGATCATGAGAATTGCCACCGCCACCGTCCTGCCGGTCAGCATTACCTTCAATCCTCCCGACAGCGGTTCCATGCGGGTGGAGGCTACCAGCAGGGTGAAAATGATGAACCCAAAAGCGCCCCAGGTCCAGGCGTTCGCTCCGTCATGGATCTTCTCGAATCCACGCCAGGCGAACAGCGCGATGATCAGCAGCAGTGTGATCAGGATCAACCCCTGGGCGCTGACGCCTTCCTCTCCCTTCGCCGGGTCAAAAGGCACCAGCTGGTAAAGGCTGTCCTGCAGCGTGTCCAGTCCCTGGATGGGAAGCGTAAAATCCACATACGAGTTGGTTAGAAAATCGAGTTTTAACGTGCCTGAAAGGAGCAGAGCGACCATGACCAGCAGGAAGATGGTACGGCCTTTACGCATCCCGCCATGCTGCGAAAAGGCGTCATCCGCCCTGGTGGAGCGTGCTTCATCGTCCTTGCGGAAGATCAGCGCCATGATCATGCCGATGCCGATGCCAAAAGCCAGGGAAAGGAACAATCGCGCAAAAGCCAGGTCCACTCCAATCGCGACGCCGGTGTAGGATAACGCCAGGATGTTTGCCGCGGGGGCAAAGAACAGGAACGTGATTGCCGGGCCGAGACCTGCGCCTTTCTTGTAGATTCCGGCGAAGAGTGGAACGATGGTGCACGAGCACACGGCCAGCAGAGAACCAGCCGCGGCGGCAGCCGGGTAGGAAATGTACTTGGGTGCTTTGCGTCCCAGAAAGCGCATGATTGATTCGCGCGGGATCAGCGCCGACATTCCGCCAGCGATGAAGAAGGCAGGCAGCAGACACAACAACACGTGCGCCGCGAGGTAAGAGGCGAGGCTGCCCAACCCGCCCTGTATGAACTTGATCACCCAATCCATAACGTCCATATTCAGTCCTGTGCAAGCCATATATATTCAGAAATTCGAATATGATTATAGCACGAATTCAACAACCCCGAACAACAACACCATGGGAGTAGGCATTTATCATTAAATGGTCTTCAAGGAGATTCAAGGAAATTAAGCGTCGCACTAAGAATAACTCCCTAAGAATAACTCCCATCGTGAATTGGTAGGTTAGGTATCGTAAATTTAATTAATATCGTAAAATATGGGCAATATCAAAATATGATCAATACCTGCAAATTTACTTCTCTGCTGGTCGGCGGTTTCTTAACTTGAATCAATCGAAGCCCTTTGTTCGTATTTTCCACAATTCCCGCTATCCTGATTTTGGAGGTGAATAGTGTTCCATGCACTCGTAGCAGTCAAGCAAGTCCCGGATACCACCAATATTCGTATTGACCCGGAAACCGGCAACCTGATCCGCCAGGGGGTGCCAACCATCCTGAACCCATACGACGCGCACGCGCTGGCAGCAGCGGTTGAGTGGAAGGAAAAACTGGGTGGCAAGATCACCGTGATTTCAATGGGCCCGCCAAGCGCGGTGACCACCATCCGGGAGTGCATCGAGATGGGTGCTGACCGCGGTGTACTGATCACGGCCAGGCAATTTGCCGGCGCAGATACCCTGGCAACCTCCTACGTGCTGGCCTCGATCATCCAGCGCATTCACGAAGAGGACCCGTTATCGATGGTCCTGTTCGGCAAGCAGGCGATTGATGGTGACACGGCGCAGGTTGGACCGGGAGTCAGCATCCGCCTCGATTTTCCTCTGATCACCTACGCCGTGAAGATCCACGAGATCAATCTTGAGGAGAATTACCTGGTAGCAGAACGTAAAACGGAAAGCTACAACGAGATTATTCGCACACCGTTGCCGGCCGGTCTCACCTGTGAAAAAGAGATTGCTCATATTCCGTACGCATCACTGCCCAACCTGGTCTACTCCTTGAGATACGAACCTGAAGTGTGGACTGCAGAAACCCCGATCCAGTTCCCGCTTGACCAGGTCGGCTTAAAAGGATCTCCCACCTGGGTGTTCAAGACCACCCAGCCGGAGCTGCATACGGCAGGCGAAGTGATCAATGTAACGGAAATGGGAGTCGGACCAGCGGTCAAGTCGGTGTTTGCAAAGATCGAAGCTTCAGGTGTCCTGAAATCGGTAGCTGGAGGTGCAAAATGACCAGGCGATTCTGGGTATTCATTGAACAGGAAAACGGAAAACCCCACCAGGTTTCCTGGGAGTTGATTGGAGTGGCTCGCCGGTTGGCGGGTGAAATCGCGGATGAGGTAGCCGTCTCTGGCGAGGAAGTGCTGGTGGAAGCGGTGGTGGTGGGCAATGATGTTAAAGCTGTGGCTGAGGAAGGGCTAAAGTACGGACCTGACCACATCTACATCATTCAAGGGGATGTTTTCTCTCATTACCGCAACGAGTCTTATTCCAAAGCCCTCGTTGAGGTGGTGCAAAAATATAAACCCGAAGTATTCTTCATCGGCGCGACCACCCTTGGGCGTGACCTGGCAGGGGCGGTGGCCACCAAGTTGGGTACCGGTTTGACCGCGGACTGCACGAAGATCGAAATGGGCGCGATCAAGGAAGGCGGTCCGAAATTGTTGCTGGCGACACGCCCGGCTTTTGGCGGCAACATCATCGCCACCATCGTCTGCCGCACTCACCGCCCGCAAATGGCATCTGTTCGTCCGCGAGTGTTCCCCATGCCTGAGATCGTCACTGAGATCAAAGGAGAGATTTCTTACGAAGAAGTTCAAATCACAGAGGAAGAGGTAGGCGCAAAGATCCTCAAGGTGATCCGCAATGAAGCTGAATCTGCCAACGTTGAATATGCCGATGTACTGGTCGCCGGCGGTCGCGGTGTAGGCGGACCGGAAGGGTTCAAACTGCTCAAAGAGCTGGCGGATGCCCTTGGCGGGGTGGTGGCTGCCACCAGGCCTTGTGTGGATGCCGGTTGGATCTCGTACGATCACCAGGTCGGACAGACCGGAAAAACCGTGCGGCCCAAAATTTATATCGCAGCAGGAATCTCCGGTGCGATCCAGCACAAGGTCGGAATGCAGGACTCTGACTTTATCGTGGCGATCAACCGCGATCCAAGAGCACCTATTTTCGAAGTTGCGAAGGTGGGACTGGTCGGCGATTTGTTCGAGATCATTCCCGCGATGATCAATGAGATCAAAGCATCGAAGGAGGCTCAGCATGCCTGAGATGGATACCAGATCAAAAGAGAAACTCAGTTTTGATGTGATCGTGGTCGGTGCCGGCCTGGCCGGCGGAACCGCGGCAATAATGGCAGCCCGGGCAGGTTTGAGTGTGGCGCTCATAGAACGCGGGCAGGCACCGGGTGGCAAGAACTATTTTGGCGGCACCGTTTACACGCACGCCATGGAAGAGATCTTCCCTGACTTTTGGAGCCGCACGCCACCCCTCGAGCGACCGGCAACCGAAGCCGGCTACTGGTTCCTCTCAAAAACAGGGTTAACCCGCATCATGGTGGGCGGTGGAGAGTTGGACCGCAAACCATCGGATGCCTACATCGCTATGATGGCCAAGTTCTGCAACTGGTGGATCGCCCAGGCGCAGGCGGAGGGTGTTTTCCTCATCCCCAAGACACTGGTGGTCGATTTTGTTCGTGACGGCAACGGACGCATCATCGGCGTACAAACCGACCGTCCGGAAGGCGAGATCTATGCGCCGGTAACCATCATCTGCGAGGGCGTGAACAACCTGCTCACCCAGAAGGCTGGCCTGATCGATCACGATCTGAAACCTGAAACAGTCGCCCTGGTGGTAAAGCAGTTGATCTCGCTGCCGACGGAGACGATCAATGCCCGCTTTGGCCTGCCGGATGCTGAGCACGGCCTGGCGGTCTCCGTGATGGGTGAGATCTCGCTGGGGCTGACCGGACTCGGCTTTATTTACACCTGCAAGGACAGCCTATCGCTTGGGATCGGCGTGGATCTTGACGTGCTGGATAATCATCATGTACGGCCTTACGACCTGTTGCAGAATTTCCTCAAGCATCCGCAGATCGCCCCATTGGTGGCTGGCGGGCAGATGCTGGAATACGGCGGGCACCTGATTCCTGAAGGCGGCTATTCGCAGATGCCCAAACTCTACGGC
>DIWL01000081.1 GCA_002428455.1 Anaerolineaceae bacterium UBA6107
ACCGGTCAGCGCAGGCTGGTATTCATAAAAATTTTTGAATGATTTACTAAAGTGAACTCAGCGTAGACGGGAGCATCGCCAGGGTTTCGATCACCGCGTCTGGCACGATCCTGTCTGCCACGCTTTGGTTTTCCTCACGGTCAGCACGGCGATTGATCCAGATCGCGCGCATACCGGCGTTCTGTGCACCAAGAATGTCCGCGGTGAGGGTGTCGCCNNTTGCGGATCTTTTCCACGGCGGAAATGAGGATCACCTCGAAATAGGGGCGGAGTCCGCAGTTGTCTATGAGCCGGTTGGCGTTATCAGCGTTGGCGGCGTTGGTGATCATGCCGAGCCGGTAGCCATCCGCCTTTAACTGCTCCAGGGTGGATATTGCGTCTTCCTCCAGCTGCCAGTATTCCTCGGTAAACCGGTACATCCTCTCCAGTGAGCCCTGAATGACATTCCTGAGCGGGTCATAGACCTCGTAAGATGCCAGCACCCGGGAGAGGTATTGTTCAATGGGTCGCTCCGTCAGATCCTCTTCACGGGAACGGTAATATTCAGTGATGATGTCATTAAAGCGGTCGGCGAATTCTCCAGCATCAAAGGAATAACCAGCTTCCTGTAAGGATGCTGCAAGCACCAGGTAGGATTCACGCATTACCCGGCTGAAATCCCCCTCGAAGTTAATCAGCGTGTAACCGAGGTCAAACAACACTGCCCGGATTGGAGCGTTTGTTGACATGCTTTATCTACCGCCCTTTGAATTAATTATTACATTTCGTGCAATCAAACTGATTAACCCGCAAATCCTCTAGTAGTGACGTTCAGACTGGTACTCGTTCAATAATGCCTCGCCGCGCAGGTAGCGTTTGAGGTTTTCGGCGAACATGATTCCGGCGCGTTCCTTGTAACGCAAACTGAAACCGGAAACATGCGGGGTGAGGATGAGGTTGGGTGCTTTCCATAACGGGTTGTCTGCTGGCAGAGGTTCCTGGGTGAAGACGTCGACCGCCGCGCCAGCGAGATGCTTTTCTGTCAACGCTTGCAGTAGTGCTTTTTCATCGACGACCCCACCGCGCGAAACATGCACCAGGTAAGCACCGGGTTTCATGGCTTTTAATTCTTCTTCCCCGATCAACCCGCGGGTTTGAGGGGTAAGCGGAACAGTAACCACCACGTAATCACATTCCTTCAACATGGAAATTAACGCTTCTATCGGGTAGAGACGGTCAAAACAATCGCCGTTCGGATCGCCGTGTCCTTCCACCGTGTACCCACGATCTTCCGGGTGCATCACGTCTCGCTTTGCCGCCAGCACTTTTACATTGAACGCGTGCAGCAGCCGGGCAACCTCACGGCCGATGCTGCCGTACCCCACGAGGCCTACGGTGGAGCCGGTGAGTTCAATCGGCGAGAAACGGTTCCACCGGTCAGCTGGCCACTCTGCTTTTTCCTGGTTGACCATGAGCGGTTTGATGTGATGACCGAGGGCGAGCAGCATCAGGAGGATGTATTCCCCCTCCTGGATCGCGGAAGCACCGCTCATGGAGGTGATCTTCAGTTCCTTGCGGTTGAGCAGGTCTGAGCCCTGGACGAAATCGATACCGGCGTAGTGAAACTGCACCCATTTGAGGTTGGGCACCAGCGCAAGGTCTGGCAGCAGGATGTCGGTGTAGAGTACCTCGGTGCGCTGCCAGGTTTCAGCGGGTATTTCTTCCGCCCTGGTAGCGGGATTAAAAGTAATTTTGATGCGCGGAGATAGACCGCGCAACTGCTGCACCACCGCTTCAGGAAAGGGAACTGTGGTAAGGACTTCAATATTTTGTTGAGATGCCATTTTTCTGCCTGTTACGATCCTTTCAGGTAGATCCCTTCCGGGTCAAGTTCTTCCCGCAGCAGCCTGATCTCAGATTCAAGCGGCGGCGCGGTGAGGCGTATGTTAGTTGCAGTTCGAACCGCCCAGCCGGTGTTATCTTTTACCTGTTCAATGGTACAGCCGGGGTGCAGGGCGGTGAGAATCAATTCTCCACTCTCATCCGGTTCGAGGAAACCAAGATTGGTGACGATCACCAGCGGACCACCGCCGCGTGCGCCGGTGGCTTCGCGTTCGGCGCGGTTACCCAGGAACCCGGCGGAGGTGATGTAGTCCACTTTCTCGGGGAAGCGGCGCTTCTGGTGCGGGGTCATAATGTAGCAGCGGTTGGCCCAACCCGCGATCTCCTGTGAACCGCCGGAACCGGGCAGGCGTACCTTGGGGTGTTGATAATCACCGATCACGGTTGCGTTGATGTTGCCGAAGCGGTCGATCTGTGCGCCGCCGAGGAAGCCCACATCGATGTTGCCGCGCTGGAGGTATTGTGAAAAAATATCGAACATTCCGCAGACAGAAGCGGCACCACTGACGAGGGTGGGATCTCCGATCGAAAGCGGCAGGCGTGCCGGGCGGGCACCGATAACGCCGGCTTCGTAGATGAGCTGGAGGTTAGGCGCGTGCGTCCGCCGGGCAAGGTTGCAGGCCAGGTTGGGCAAACCCACCCCCACGAAAACCGTGTCGCCATCGCGCAGCAGGCGGGCAGCATTGATGCACATTAATTCAGAAGCTGTGTAGGTAAAATCAGGCATATACAATCCTTTTGTGTCCACGAATGACGAATAAAGACTCTTCTATAACAACTTTACCCACGAATTTCTCTAATTCTCACAAATTTTAATCATTTATATAACTACCCGTTTCCACTCCAGGCTTTTTGAGCCAAAATTTACCAGTAAGCCTAAGGGAAGGCCCGTAGCATTTAGGTAATTTAACACCTGGGCAATATTAGAGGGGTCAAATCTTGTCAGCGCTTTAATTTCCAGAATGATTCGGTCAAAAACAATAAAATCAGCAATATATTGTTTTTCAAGNNATTTTATCTTTGTAAGTTATTGTGACCGGACTTTGCGCTGAGAATGGAATTCCCTGAAGGGTCAATTCATATTCAAGGGCTTCCTGGTATACAGGTTCCAGAAACCCATGTCCCAATTTCTTGTGCACTTCCATGCAAGCTCCAATTACCTGAAAAACCTCCTCTTTGTAAATCAGAGAATGTTGTTGGATCGGAACTTTCATGTTATGGGTAATTGTCACTTATCCTCATAATAAATTCGTGATAATTTGTGTAATTCGTGGATGATTTCCTTTAAATACTAATAATCACCATAATTGACGGGTGCGGCGAAGCGGGGTTTGACCGCCAGCCTGGCGTGGGTTTCTGCTCCCAGTTTCTGCCAGTATTCATCGGCGCCGCTCACATCATAAACCCATTCATCCAGCCATGCTTTGACGGTGGCGCGGTCTTCACTGATCTTGTCCCAGTTCAGATAGAACACATTGTCACGGTCATAATAGCCCTGGGTGTAAGAGGGGTGGGCGCAGTGCGGAACGTGGCAGACGGCTTTGACGATCA
>DIWL01000077.1 GCA_002428455.1 Anaerolineaceae bacterium UBA6107
ACGGTGATCGCATCCGTTGCTTCAGAGGTACCCAGCGCAGCACGGTGGCGCAGACCCATCTGGCGCTCCGGCGACCGGGTAAGAATACCGCTGGAAGATAAGGGCATCACACAGGCACCGGCAATAATGCGGTTGTTGGCGATGATCACCGCACCGTCATGCAGTGGTGTGTTGGGGTAAAAAATCTGCAGCAGCAGTTCCGGGGTGACCTCGGCGTTCATGCGCACACCGGTGCGCGCGTATTCCTCAAGGCTATCGCCGCGTTGGAGGACGATCAATGCACCATGTTCACGGGCAGACAGGCGCGAGGAGGCGGTCACTACAGCGCGGATGGTCTTTTCCATCAGGTGAATCTGTGTCTCGTTCTGGCGCACGAGCAGTTGGCTCGAGCCTGCCCGGCCAAGTTTCTCCAGACCGCGGCGTATTTCCGGGGCAAAGATGACCGGGATGGCGAACAGCAGCGCAGGTACGATCGTATTCACGAGCCAGGAAAAAGCGGGCAGACTGATGAAAGTGGTCAGCAACACCAGCAGGATGATGATTACGATCACCCCGCGCAACAGGATCATGATCTGGGTATCACGCAACAGGATGAGCACGGCAAATACAACCACCGCCACCAGGAATACATCCAGGATGCTCAACCAGTTCATCCGCTGGAAGATGTAAACGATCTCACTCCACAGGTCTGCCATTGTAATCTTATTTTACCTTGTGTTGCACGATTTCAAGCAATATTAAATCGGCCGCAGCACGCGATCCTGGCGTAGTTTTTTAAAGAAAACGATCGATCCGGGTTGCATTGACTCACTAGCCGCTTCCTGCCAGGCCAGCACGCCCAATTCACCGGGTTTTTTCTCTGTATAACCCAGGCTGATCCACAAGGGATCGTAACGGGAGAGATGCGGAGGCACGAACAACAGGGAAATCTCGCATTGCAGCTGACTGGAAGCGTGTTCCATTTCACGGATCAGGATCGGCAGGTATTCGGCAGCCGGTATGGCCGGGTCAAGCAGGATCTCGGTGGTGCTGGCTACCAGGTTCTCAACCTGCCAGCCTAAAAATCCCATGGTGTTGTTTTCCACTTTCAGGAGTAAATAAGCTTTTTCGCCAAATGCTGCCATCACATCCTTTGGCGTGTAGGTCACTTTACCCTCGTACACGTTGTTATAAACCCTCACGATCTCTTCAACCTGGCGCGGGCCAGCCCGCTGCACGTTGACATTACCAAGGGAAAGCTTCACGGTCTTTGAGACAGGGAACGCTCCCTCCGCCCTGGCTGGAATGAAACGCTGCCAGGACGTGACTACCTGCTGCCAGGTGTCTTCAAATGTGCCGACATTTTTGATGATCGCGGTGGCGCGGCCAAAGCGGCTCTCCTGAGGCACCTGTGCATTGATGCGCGCCCACGCTTCCTTATCGGTCATCTTGCGGTTCTGGACCAGGCGTATCTTCTGAATCTCCGGCGGCGTGTAAACAAGCCAAATCCCGTCACACATATCAGCCAGGTCGGTTTCAAGCAGTTTGATCGCTTCGACCACGATCACCTTGTGCGGAGAGCGCCGGATCAACAGGTCAACCGCCTGTAAAACAAGGGGGTGAATAATGGCTTCCAACGCTATCAACGCCTGTTGATCATGAAAGACGATGCGTCCAAGCCTGGAGCGGTCGATCTGACCATCCGGGGTTAACAAGAAGTGTCCAAAGGTATTGAGTACCGGTTCGTAACCCGGCGCTCCTTTGGCCATGGCGCGATGCGCCAACGCGTCCGCGTCGATCCCATACGCACCAAGGTGTTCAAGCATACGGCGCACCACACTCTTGCCTGTGCCGATATTGCCAGTCAATCCAATGATATATTTATTCTTCCACTTGTTCAAAGCGCTCCAATCGAAAAGTGAACGGGGATGAATACTATGATTTTATTATCCGCCATGCTTGTTGTCAAACCATTCGGGAATGCCAGAATTGTAAGCTCAACACTATAATAATGAATAATGGAATGATACACAAGGAGGTAAATCATGAAAGATTTGCGTTCGCTTTTTCCGCGGATCGAACCTTACAAAACAGGCTGGTTGAAAGTCTCTGATCTGCATACCCTATACTATGAAGAAGTAGGAAATCCATCAGGAATACCGGTGGTCTTTCTTCACGGCGGACCGGGGGTGGGGGCACAACCTTTTTTCAGGCGCTTTTTCGATCCGAAGGGTTTTCGGGTGATCATTTTCAGCCAACGCGGTGCGGGAAAAAGCACACCTTCCGGTGAATTGCGGGAAAACAACACCTGGGAATTGGTGGAGGATATTGAGCGTCTGCGTGCAGCTTTGGGGATTGAGCGTTGGTTTGTTTTCGGCGGGTCGTGGGGGTGCACCCTTGCGCTCACCTACGCGCAACTTCACCCTGAGAAAGTACGCGGTCTCGTCCTGCGCGGCGTTTTCCTGGGCAGGCGCACCGAACTGCAATGGGAATACGTGGATGGGGCTTCACGCATCTTCCCGGAAGCCTGGCAGAGATTCATCGACCATATCCCGGTGGAAGAACGCCTGAACCTGCCAGGGGCGTATTACAAGCGCCTAACCTCAGCCAATCCTGAAGTACAGATGAAAGCCGCAAACCACTGGTATGACTGGGAGGAGAGTATCATCCGGCTGATCCCGCGCGAAAGCGCACGCATGGAAGACAATGATCTGCTGGCATTTGCCCGGATCGAATGTCATTACATGGTGAACAACCTGTTCTTTCCCGAGGATGATTACCTGCTGAACAACATGCACAAGATCGCTCACATCCCCTGCTGGATCGCGCAAGGCCGTTATGATGTCATCTGTCCGGTAAAATCTGCCTATGAATTAAGCCGGATTTTGCCTTTGGCAGACCTGCATATCGTTCCGGATGCCGGTCATTCCATCGCAGAGCCCGGACTGGTGGACAGCCTGATCCGGGGTATCGAGCACCTGGCCAGTTTGTACTAAAAATGTCACTGTAAGGTAAAATTTGCATCTAAATCAATTAGACATCAAATTAGAGGTTGGAAATGGCCAATAAGAAATCCACCAAAGCAAAGAAACCCGTTTCACATCAAAAAACACCACCAAAGAGCGCCCAGGTAAGTAAAACGCAAACAGGTCAGAACATTAAACCATACCTTAAATGGGCCATCCCCCTGGCAGTTGTACTTTTCGCTGTCATCATCGGCGTAATACTACTGCAGAAGGGTCCATCAGCCACAGCCGCAGACACACTACCGGCAAATATTGGCGTAAGTGATGCCTATCAACGATTCACTGACGGTGCATTTCTGCTGGACGTGCGTACTCCAGAAGAGTGGAACGAAAGTCACGTGGATGGCGCTGTTTTGATCCCCTTGAGCGAACTCGATGCCAGGGTGAATGAGATCCCCACAGATCAGGATATATTGATCATCTGCCGCAGCGGCAACCGCAGCGCCCAGGCGCGTGATCTCCTGCGCGGCTACGGATTGAAGCGCACCACCAGTATCAATGGGGGCATCAACTCCTGGATCGCCAGTGGTCTACCCGTGGTAACCAGCCCTTAGTAACGATCCACTTTTTCAAATCAGTTTATTCCAGCCCGGACATGATTGCCCGGGCTATTTCATCATTAATGCCTGGAACGGTGAGCAATTCTTCAATCGATGCCAGGCGGATACTCTCAACGTCACCGAATTTTTCAAGCAGAGCTTTGCGACGCGCAGGACCGATGCCGGGAATGGCATCGAGCCGCGAGGCCACACCAACTTTGCCGCGGGCTTTGCGGTGCGCTGTAATGGCAAAGCGGTGCGCTTCATCGCGAATGCGTTGCAGCAAATAAAGTCCCTGCGAATGGCGCGGCAGGATGACAGAATCCTTCCGGCCCGGTTGAAACAATTCCTCCTGCTGCTTAGCCAGCCCCGCAACAGGTACCGTCTCCATCAGGTTAAAAGACTCCAGCACCTTCACCGCCCGTCCCAGCTGCCCCTGGCCGCCGTCCACGATCAACAGGTCGGGTAAAACTGCAAAGGAGGGGTCCGGTTTTGTTCCCACCTGCTGTTTTTCCTGGGCAGCCTGCCAGCGTTTAAAACGACGCGTGAGTACCTCTTCCATGCTGGCGAAGTCATCCGGTCCGGTTACTGTTTTGATGTTGAAATGGCGATAGTGTCCCCGGCTGGGCGTGCCCTGTTCAAACACCACCATACTGCCGACCGAAGCGGTGCCCTGGGTATTGGAGATGTCGTAACATTCAATGCGATTGGGCGGCTCGGTCAAGGCCAATGCCCCCTGGATCTCTGCCAGTGCCTGGACCTGTTTGTTCTTGTCAGCTTCCCACTGCGTGCGCAGCGCTTGCAAGGTTTCCACCGCGTTCTCTGTGGCCATCTCCACCAGTTCCTGCGCCGTTCCTGAGCGCGGAACACTCAATTCCACTTTTTCTCCACCACGCCTGCTTTTCAACCACTGGCGGATGATCTGTGCCTCTTCGACCTCATTAGCCATCATTACTTTATCCGGGATCACAGCGGCTTCAGTGTAGAATTGCTTGATAAATTCCGCCATCACCTCGTTATCAGGGATCTCTTCCGTGCCTTCCATAACAAAGTACTCGCGTCCCATCAACCGACCGTTGCGGATGAAAAACACCTGGA
>DIWL01000047.1 GCA_002428455.1 Anaerolineaceae bacterium UBA6107
GATGAATTCAAGGGGCGAATAAACGCGGGAAACATCACCATTCAACTCCGACAATCCAATCAACCTGGAGGCTTGTCTGATTTCTATTGTTATAATTAATAGAGGGCTTTTCCCCGCAGCTTGCTGCGAAAAAAGTTAGTAGTTTTTACCTCACCCCAAACCCCTCTCCATCAACGGGATGGAGAGGGGCAGGGGAGAGGCCGGAGATAAAGAGTGGAAAAATTGACTCATCGTTCGTATATAGTACTTGATACCCCGTAGCTTGCTACGGGGAGGATTCATTTGAGTAAGAGTAGACCGGGGTTTGAACCGCGAAGTTGATTTTGGCGATTAAACCCTGATGGAAGTCTTGAGAGTTTGTTTCGGTTATGATGGCAGATGACATGACAGTCAATATTGAAAAAGACCCATTAATCCAGCGACTCAGTGAATCCCTCGTAGATGAAGTAGTAGGGGCGACTGGTTTACCCAGGAACCGCTTTAACCACTGGCTGATGGGGAAACTGATCAAACCGGTTACGAAGCGCTTTGCTCATGTTGGACTCAATTTTGAGCGGCTGATCAGGGAGGATGGATTCCCAACCGCCAGTGCATGGGCATTATCCCTGTTCTGCAAACCGGCAAAAACGCGATTCCTTCACGAAATTCCACAAAGCGGACCCCTGCTGGTGGCGGCCAACCACCCCGGGGCTTACGACGCGCTTGTTTACGCCTCGAAGTTGGGACGTAAGGACGTCAACCTGATCGCCACCGAGATCCCCTACCTGCGACTGCTGCCGCTCACGAGCAGCCACCTGATTTACGCCGCACGCGATAACAGCACCAGCCGCATGGTCGCGATGCGCCAGATCATCCGGCACCTGCGCTCTGGCGGCGCGATGATCTATTTTGCTTCCGGTCATCGCGACCCGGATACGGCATTTTATCCCGGCGCGGAAAAAATGATCGATAGCTGGCTGCCTGTTTTCAACTTCTTCTATAAATACGTCCCCGGTTTAAAGATCCTCCCTGCCATTGGTTCTGGGATACTTTCTGAGCACTGGGCATATCATCCCGTCACCAGGGTGCGTCGCAAGCAGATCGACCGGCATCGCCTGGCAGAGTTTGGCCAGGTGATCAGCCAGCTGGCCAAACCCGGAAAGCTGCTGGTTACCCCTGCGGTGTCTTTTGGCAGGGCGGTGAGCCAGGGGGACCTGGAGCGTGAAGGCGTGCACGACGATTTTCAATCAGCAGTTGTGGCGCAAGGTAAATCACTGCTGCACGATCACGCGCAACACTTCGATCTTCAATACACCTGACCGATGCCGCCACCGCGCGGAAAATCCGTTTGTCGCAGATTGACGCATGCCAAAATATCTTCCCGGATGTAAAATCAACGGCGATAACTCAATAACAAGGAGCGCATTGTGAATATCCTGGTTGTCAACTGCGGCAGTTCCTCGCTCGGTTTCAAGGTGTATCAAGCCAATGGATCAGAAAATTCAAAGGTTGTCTTTGCTGGAAAGGCGCGCAACGTTTCCACACAGACGAAGGCGCAAGCGTTGATCGAATGGGTGCAGGATGGCGGCAAACAGGAACGCCATTGCCCGCTGCCATCCCACCAGGCAGCTGCGCGTGAAATGCTGGTGATTCTGAGAGAAAATGATATCCGTGTCGACGCGCTTGGGCACCGCTTCGTACATGGGGGCGAGTTGTTCAAGACGACAACGCGGGTGGATGAGCGCAGCCTGGACGGATTGAAGCAGGTTCTGCCCCTGGCGCCGATCCATAATCCGAACTCGTTCAGCGCAATCCAGGTGTGCCTGGATGAGTTGCCGGGAATACCCGAATTCGTTGTGTTTGACACGGCTTTTCACGCCGCGCTGCCAGTTGAAGCCAGGGAGTACGCACTGCCGCGCGATCTTGCGACTCGATATGGCTTGCGCAAGTATGGTTTTCATGGATTATCCTACCAGTATGTCAGTGTGCGAGCTGCGGACATGCTGGAACAGCCACTCGATCAGGTAAAGCTGATTATGTGCCACCTGGGCACCGGTGGTTCGAGCGTGTGTGCCTTTGCCAATGGAAATTCAGTTGAAACCTCGATGGGATTTTCACCGTTGGCCGGGCTGGTAATGTCCACCCGCTGCGGAGATATCGATGCTGAGGTCGCGCTGGAGCTGGTACGCCAGGGTATGACTGCCGATCAAGTTAGCAGCATCCTTAACAACAAATCCGGGTTGATTGGGTTGAGTGGCTACTCCTCCAACCTGGCGGAGATCATCGAGGCCGCGGAGGCGGGTGACGATCAATGTCGCATCGCTTACGAGATCTACGCCAGGCGGTTGAAACATTACCTTGGTTCTTATACCTTCCTGCTTAACGGCGCGGACGCGATCGTTTTTACAGATGATATCGGGGTGACTTCCTGGAAACTGCGTGAAAAGGTCTGCAGCGGGGCGGATCGACTGGGCATCATCCTGGATGAAGATCTCAACCGGGCGGCAACAGGTTATAAGCCTGCTTTCATCCAACATGCCGATTCCAGCACAAAATTACTTGTGCTGCCCACCGACGAGGAACAGGTGATCCTGGAGGAAGTGCTGCGGATGCTTTAAAAGAATCCGGGACTGGAAAATCTCCAGTCCCGTTTTTGTATCAGGGTGTTTGTTCATTCTTCAGCGTAACCACACAACGCCATGGCACCGGGGCCAGTACTGATGCCCAGCACGGGTCCTGTCATATTGATCAGCAGTTCAACGGGATTGTATTGTGCGCGGATACGCGCAGCCATTTCTTCAGCTTC
>DIWL01000025.1 GCA_002428455.1 Anaerolineaceae bacterium UBA6107
CATTAACCATGATAATTGATTAATCTTAGAATGGCATTAACCCTTATTATTTGATGCGATTATATCATTAGAAGTTTCATTTTATTTTTTTTGTTGAATTGTGCACAATCTGAGTAGTAGTTTCCGTGCCATGCGCTTCCAAAACTTTTCGAATGGTCGCTGGTACGCTAACACGCTGTTTATTGATGAGATGCTTTACCAACAGGATTTTTCGATTGCCGGGTGTGCCCCCCAGGCTCTCTGCGGCAGAATTCAACCAGGATTGGTAATCCCGCACTGCCAGGAAGAGTGGGCGTCCGTTGGAGGAATTCATCAACTGGAGCAAACCTGCCAGCAAATACTCGGGTTCACGAATGTTGGGATGCACAACAGGTGTCAGAAAGATTCCTTTGGGGCCATTGGTCACTTCTACAAAAGCGAGTAATTCAGAATCGACATAATGAACATAACCCTGAACCGGACGTTTATCCATGGCTTCAGATCCCTGAACCAGGGGTGGTACGACAGCGTGATAAAGATTGTTCAGGTTATGCTGGTCGATCTGTTGAAACGAACGCCACAACTGGTTTCTATCACCATTGTGTGGATACTCAACAAAGCGCCAAACCTGCTGTTTGCCATACACACTGAATCCGGAAAGGCGCAACATCTCAAAGACAGCTTCATCCTCGTTGATCTCTGCCAATAAGCGCAGTGCACCACGACCACCGCTTTCCCAGGAAAGATGATCCAATAAAGCCAGCAAAGCACGGTCCATCAAATTGGGTTCAGGAGCCAAAAAGATTAAGTGTGCGTTTTGATCACCAGGATTGAAATTGATCTGGCCAATGAAGGGAGCTAAACCTTTCCCGGGGCGAGCAATGCCACTGTAACTGCTATAATCCATACGCAATTGTCCCAGCAAGGCAGAACTGCCAATCGGATTGCCATGTGTCAAACTTAAAATGCTGTCGGTACATAGAATCTGATTGCGATAGCGCCAGATATGATGTAAATCCAACCAGCCAAAAGGTCTTACTTCGATGGTATCATCTCCAAAAAGTAACGATGGAAGCGATCGTCGTTGGTCAGTTCCGGGTGAAATACAGTTGCCAACAAGTGACCCTGCCTGGCAGCCACAATTTTATCAAACCCGATTTGTGCCAGTATCTCAACTTTTTTTCCAACTGCATTGATGATGGGTGCGCGGATAAACACGGCTGGAAAGGTTGGGTTGCTTCCATTTAAATGAGCCAGTGACGGTACCAGCAGATCAGCCTGAAAGCTATCCACCTGGCGACCAAAAGCATTGCGGACGATGTGAATGTCCATCACATCCAATCTGGGCGGGTTGGACTGGTCATCTTTCGCCAGCAGAATGGCTCCGGCACAGGTGCCCCAGACGGGATGCTCAGATGCAAAGGTTTTCAAGTCATCGAATAATCCAAAATCAATGGCCAGTTTGGCAATGGTGGTGGATTCTCCGCCCGGGATGATTAAACCATCCAGATCATTCAGGTGTTGGCTGAGGCGCACCTGTTGTGTTTCCACACCCAGGTTTTTCAGCATCTTTTCATGCTCAATAAAGGCGCCCTGTAAGGCTAAAATACCAATGCGCATGCTACCTACCAACCGCGTTCAGCCATTAATTCATTGTCCGGCAGTGTTGAAATCTGCCTTCCGACCATGGGTTCACCGAGGTTGCGGCTGATTTCAGCCAGTATTTTGGGTTCGTTGTAATGCGTAACGGATTTGACAATGGCTGCGGCGCGTTTGGCAGGATCACCCGATTTGAAGATACCGGAGCCAACAAAGACACCATCCACACCTAATTGCATCATCAGGGCTGCATCCGCCGGGGTGGCGATACCACCCGCAGCAAAATTGACCACCGGTAATTTCCCGGTTTTGTGAACTTCCATCACCAATTCGAAAGGAGCACCGATGTTTTTCGCGTAGGTCATCAATTCTTCCACGGGCATAATTTGCAGATGGCGGATCTCACCCAGCACGGTACGCGCATGGCGCACAGCTTCGACCACATCCCCGGTACCGGCTTCGCCTTTGGTACGGATCATGGCAGCGCCTTCTCCGATGCGTCGCAGTGCCTCTCCCAGGTTGCGGCAGCCACACACAAACGGCACTTTGAAATCATGTTTGTATATGTGATGGCTTTCATCGGCCGGTGTGAGCACCTCGGATTCATCAATGTAATCCACGCCCAGCGCTTCCAGGATTTGTGCTTCCACAAAATGACCGATACGGCATTTGGCCATCACCGGAATGCTGACCGTGTCCATAATCTTGAGGATCAATTCGGGATCACTCATGCGGGCCACACCACCATCCGCGCGGATGTCGGCCGGGACACGCTCCAACGCCATCACGGCGCAAGCGCCAGCATCTTCGGCGATGCGGGCATGCTCCGCGGTGACCACATCCATGATCACGCCACCTTTAAGCATTTGTGCTAATCCTTTTTTAACAGCAAAGGTGCCGGTTGTTTCTGTCATATCTTCCTCCTGAAAGAATCATACTTGCATAGTGATTCTACCACGCAGCATGATGCTATTCAAATGTTGGATTACACCTGCCATCCATGGATATCACAAACCAAAAGTGATTTTACTCAACTTCGCCATCAGGCACATCCATCAATAGTGATATGTTTACTGCTGTTGTTGGAAAAAGGAGATTGTCGCCAATCATCATAGATCGGCAATCAACTCGCCATAGGTCTCATCGCTATAATGACCCCCAGCCCCTAAAACCTAACACCTAACCCCTAAAAAGTATTACAATTACCCCCATGAACCAACTATCCGAACTCGAATCAATTTCTGTGCATATTTTGCGTGAAGCGTATGCCAATTTCAAAAGCCTGGGGATGCTCTGGTCGATGGGCAAGGACTCCACCGTGCTGCTGTGGCTGGCACGCAAAGCCTTCTTCGGTCATGTGCCCTTCCCCCTCATCCACGTGGACACGCACTTCAAGATTCCCGAGATGATTGTATACCGCGATCGCCTGGTGCGCGAGATGAAGCTCAGCATGGTCGTTGGCGCTAACTACGAAGCCCTCGAAGCCAAGCGCACCTTCCCGGATGGCGCAGTCGACCGCCTGACCTGCTGTGGACTGCTCAAGACCGAAGCTCTCAAGCAGACGCTGAACGGCAAGGGTCGCCGCATGCGTTTCAACCATGAGAGCGACCGCTACGAGGAAGAAGAAAATCCTCAGCCGTTCAGCGGTGTCATTGTGGGCGCACGTGCCGATGAAGAGGGATCGCGCAGCAAGGAGCGTTATTTCTCGGCCCGTGATAATCACAACGAGTGGAACATCGCCGACCAGCCGCCCGAGTTCTGGAATCAATACAAGACCGACTTCGCGCCCGGCACCAACGTACGCATCCACCCCCTGCTGGATTGGACCGAGCTGAACATCTGGGAATACATCGAGCGCGAACAGATCCCGACCGTGTCCCTGTATTACAACCAGGGCGATGGCAAACGCTACCGCTCCCTGGGTTGCTACCCGTGCACCTTTCCGGTCGAATCCGAAGCGCGCAACGTGGCTGAGATCATCGCAGAGCTGAAAGTTGGCAAGTTCGCCAATATCGCCGAGCGCGCCGGACGTGCCCAGGATAAAGAGGACGGCGGTGGACTCGAATCCCTGCGCAAAGAGGGGTATATGTAAATGGAAAAATTACTGGACTTCAACAAAGAACAGATGAACGTCGTCTTCGTCGGTCATGTCGATCACGGCAAAAGCACTGTGATTGGCCGGCTGCTGGCGGATACCAACTCCCTACCCAAAGGCAAGCTCGAAGGCATCCGTGCGCGTTGCGCCGCCCAGGGTGTCCCTTTCGAATACGCCCTGCTGATCGACGCGCTCAAGGACGAGCAGGCGCAATCCATCACCATCGACTCCGCCCGCGTCTTCTTCCAGAGCGCCCAGCGCAACTACATCATCATCGACGCGCCCGGACACATCGAATTCATCAAAAACATGGTCACCGGCGCCTCGCATGCCGAAGCTGCCATCCTGGTCATCGACGCTGCCGAAGGTGTGCAGGAGAACTCCCGCCGCCACGGCTACATGCTCTGGATGCTCGGCATCAAAAAGATCGTCGTGCTGATCAACAAGATGGACCTGGTTGGCTACGATCAATCCGTCTTCGAACGCATCCGCGAGGAATACGGTGCTTATCTCTCCGGCATTGGTGTGCAACCGATGATCTATATCCCGGTCAGCGGACGCGATGGTGCTGGCGTGGCAGCCCACAATGGCAAGATGAGCTGGTATGATGGTCCCACCCTGCTGCAGGCACTCGATTCCTTCGAGAAAGCCCGTGCCCTCACCGATCAACCCGTGCGAATGCCCGTGCAGGATGTCTACAAGTTCTCCGACATGGGTGATAACCGCCGTATCGTAGCTGGCACGCTCTCGAGCGGCACCCTGCAACCCGGCGATACAGTCGTATTTTATCCCTCGGCTAAGCGCACTGTCCTCAAGACGCTGGAAGGCTTCAATACCGAACCGCAGCAACAGGTTTCCGCCGGCCAGGCAGTGGGATTCACCATGGTCGAGCAAATCTACGTCCGCCGCGGCCAGATCGCCTGTAAGGTGGACGAAATGCCGCCCGCTGTCAGCACCCGCCTGCGTGTCAGCCTCTTCTGGCTGGGACGCCAACCCCTCACCCCCGAAAAAACCCTGATTCTCAAGCTGGGTACCGCCCGTGAGAAAGCCCACATCGAGACCATTCACAAAGTCATTGACGCCAGCGATTATAGCGCGCAAAATGGAAATAAGAATTTGGCGATCGAGCATCATGACGTGGCCGAGGTCACGCTGCGCC
>DIWL01000084.1 GCA_002428455.1 Anaerolineaceae bacterium UBA6107
CCTGATACTTTTGGGACAGCCTCTTCATTATTTTCTCAGGTTTACCTGGTACTCTGCCTTCTGGCGGGTGAAACGGCTGGAACCACTCACCACAAGTAAGTAATCATAACCCGCGGGGAGTGCATTCAAGTTGATGTTTAGCTCTTCACCGCTTTCGATGGAAAATTTTTGTGTGGGGGTTTCACTATAAGGATCAATGATAGAGACAAGGAAAGTCTGTGGAAGGGTATTGTCGATTCGTACGAATCCCTCAGCTGCCCATCCTCCCGCATCTTCTTCAAAATCTGCCTGGTAATTGATCTCTGGAATGCGGATGTCATCAACTGCAAAACCTTCGCCCGTGACCGCTTCATCGGTGATGTACTCAAAACTCAAGTTAACAACCTGCCCGGCGAACTGTGAAAGATCGACAGTCTCAGTAATCCACCCGTTCGAGAAACCATTGTACCCGCAGCCGTAACTGTTACCTGTAATGTCAGATACGGAACAGGATGGCGTGTTGATGATCCTCCCAGATCCCTCCCCAGTGGAAGCCAGCAGATAAAGGAAATCATAATCGTTTTCAATGTCATACCAGGCGGAATAGGTCAGTGTGATCTCTCCGGTTATTTCGGAAAAGTCGAACTGACGGGTCAGTTTGGTGGCTGAGGCATCCGCCCGGTTGGACCACATAAAGTAGTCACCCGCGCCGTTAACCGGTAAAACATTAACTGTGGAGGAACCGGAAAAATTGAGCTGGAAATCTTCATTTGCACACGCCAGTCGGATGTAATCAGTACCATACTGGTGCACGCTACGGTCAAGTTGAACATTGTCACAATCCGTGATCGTCTCGGTTGCACTGGCCGTCGGGGCTGAAGAATAGATGTTATAGGCGTATCTGCCATCGGCAAAAGCAGGGTCGTTCACGTAATTCGTGATCGCCCAATCGGCAAACAGATCGTTGGCTGTGATCTTTGCACCTGTTTCGGGGTCCTGGTGGCTGTGTGCGGCCAATACATTATCAATGCTGGTAAACCCATCCATTTGATCGGCAACGATGGCTTTCGTAAAATCCTCGCCAAACCTTTCGAGTAGATAAGTTACGAACAGGAAACTCGCTCCATAGTGGGCATCATTTTCGTTAGCGTCCATGGACCAATCATTCAGTTGCACATCTGTATTAAATGCAAACAAATAGTCAAAACCGCCCGCATCGTAACCATTCAGCAGCGTGGCTAGTTCAGAAAACCCTTCGTTCAACCACAGTTCCTCATTGGGATCATGGTATCCATGAATCAGGTGTTGTAATTCGTGCGCCATGACACTCAAAGTATATGGATCAGACAACCATTGAACATCTGAGTTTACGTAGAACATTTCGTGCACATTGGAGTACTCATGCGCCTGCGACACCACACCATCTGAAGAAGCCGTGTAACCAGCCAACTGGCTGCCCAAATTACTGGCGTAGAGAATATACAAATGTGGATCGTTATCCACACCCGGTATCCATTCCTTTCCAAAAAAATCCTGGTTGGTAGGATAAATCTGATCTTCAAAAGTACGCATCAGGCTATTCAACTCGCCGGCATCCAGGTTTACCCCTTGCTCGACCCAGAAGTAAATATCTTCTGAAGCATACCGCAACACAGCCGTGATCCGGCTTGTGGCATTGGTATCCACATTGAGCTTATAGAAATCCAGTGTATCGCCAATGCTAAATGCAATCGGTGCAGCGGTGGACTGCAAAGGAATATTGGTTTTTCCTTCATAGCGTTCAGCCAGGTAGATCAAGTCCGCACTAGGGATTGCGGCGTTTTGCAGGATCGTTAAAGTGTCCTCTACCTGCTCACCTGCCTGTGTTCCTTCTTCAGATTGAATCACCTCAGGAGTCGGGACTGTCGTTGAAACGTCCGGTACGGTCGTAGCAACCCTTGCGGTCGGTAGCGTGACCGGCTCTGATGCAACCCCAATCTGGGACATCAAACCAGTTGCACCAGTTGCCAGGTAGAAAATTGCACCACACAAAACAAGCAAACAGCAAGCTACCAGTAATAAAACAACCAATACGAGGATGATGGTTTTTTCCGATTTATCCATTCAACTCTCCTTCAGCAGGAGTATACCAGCGCCAGGCTGCAGTGACCAATCCCATTGAGAACCACAGGTAAGGTAGTACAAAACTATCCACACTGAATTCCTCTGCGATCAATGCCACCAGGAAGAAGATTCCCATGTACCCCAGTGTCTTGCGCATGCCCATACCTTTCCTGATCATCTCCACTGATGTAATGCCAAAAAGCACCAGGAAAGAGATAAATAAAGCAAAACCGATAATCCCTGTTTCGGCCAGCAAGCGCGACCATAAATTTTTAATATTCAACAAACCGGTGTTCCGATATAACAATCTTCGCGCTTCAGTCAATCCCCAGCCGATATCTGGCAGGTATTGTGGAAAATAAAAACCTGAAATACCTACACCCACACCGATCAAAGGGTGATCGTTAAAAATATTCCAACCGGTCTGCCAGTAAACCACCCGCTCACCAAATTGGAGGTCCTCAGCGTATTCCATTAAAGCATTTGGTTCACCTTTCGAGAATTCAAAAACGGTCTCCATGCGCGGATCGACTTTGCTCAAGCCCCACAATCCGGCCAATAACAGACCCAGGTAAGCGATAATCAGTCCAATGCTGACGCCAGTTATCAGAAACACCCTTTTTCTACCGAAAAACCTGTTCACGAGCCAATTGATCAATCGCACATTAAGCAGAATGAAGATTAGAAAGACCACCAGCATGAAAGCCAGCAAACCACCGCGGGAAAGTGTACCGACGACCACGATCACACCCAATACCAGCAGGATATTTTCAAAGGTTATTTTTCGGAAACGCCATTTGTGAACACTTGAGCCGGTGAAAGATGCGGCCAGCCAGTAAGCCAGGAAAACCAGGTTAAGCATGTGTGCCAGCCAGGAGGGCTCCGCAGCAAAACCAAGCATGCGATCCTGTAAGATACGGTTCGGAGAGAAAAAAGCCTGAATCTGTTCAAAAAATAGGAACACGTTTGGCAGAAATGGCTGCACAACCATTTGCAGGATTGACCAGCAAACCACGACCATACCAGTCCAGTTGACGATACGGAGAGTCGAATTGATCTTACCCGGTGTGTTGGGTACACTGACCGATACAAAATAAAACAACAAGCCCAGTATAAGTGTTGCAGCCCCCTCTACCGCAGCTCCCGTAAGAGATTGTTCCTTGTAATCAGAGATGGGCCGCAGAAACGCCAACAATATCGTGATCAATGCGTACACGAAAAACAACAAAACTGGTTTGGCATGAACAGGGAGCGGAGATTTAGTTCTTACAATTCCCGGTAAAGCAAAGATGACGAGCGGGAGAAGAAACAGGAGCGAGGCTGGTGCAACTGAACTCGACCTTGTTAGTTTCATCACCAGTGGAAAAGTGGTGATCGGCAAAGCGATGATCAAGAGCACCCAAAGAATCCAGGTGATGCGCGACCAGATTTTCGACTTCATTTCTATGTTCCAGGATCTTTTACCCGCGGAAAGCCGGCCACGAGAACGATCAGCGCCAACAACAATCCGATCATCGCTCCTGCCAGGGTGGAAATGTTCCTGCCCAAGTGAACAGGTTGGGATGGCAGGTTTGGCTCACTGGTTACCTCAAAACTGACTCGAGAGGCAATCAGCCTGGATAACAGATCAGCCTTCAAAGAACCATTAGCCAGGTTTTCCAGTTCTTGCCGCAGCGCATCCATTTCCTCTGCACTGCAAAAAGGCGTCACGGGTTCCAGAACAACTGCCTGTTCAAAGCAGCTTTCGATTCCCACCTGGGCATTAATCTCGATTAGCGCGGCAAGCGAGTCAGACCGGAATGCCTGCAGTTGCTGCAATGCTGCGTTCAACCATAATCGATTGACCGCTTGAGCAACTTGAGGATCAGAAAACCTGGAACTCAGTGCCCAGCGGAAGCCCTGCCGGGAGGCAGTTAAACCCGTTTGCAAAGCTTTCTCATCAGCAGTCAGGAGTTCTTTGGTAGCAGTGTCAATAACCTGATCCATCACTCCATCAGATTGAATGATGTCTCCAACTGCGGTCAGGAGATAATCCTCTTCGTAATCTGTCATCCGCCCGGAGTAAGCAAAATCGATCACAGTGGTGATAACCGCTTCTGATTCATAAACGGGTTTTTCCAACAAGGAAACAAGCGCACCTGTAACTCCCCCAATGATCATCAGCAAAACAATCAACCACCAGTAATTAACTGCCCTGTTTACCACTCCAGACAGAAAAAAATCATCAATTTGTGGATCATCCAAGGCTGCCATTGCCTGAATTATACACTGCATTAAAATGCCCCGGTGCGCTTACACGCTCCGGGGCATAATCTTCTGATCCGATTATTTGTGAACGAAACTGATCAGTACCAGGTTGCGATTACACTTGGCTTTGGTGATGAATTGGAACGGCTCACTGAGGGGGGTCATGTCAGAATCAAAGAGCTGGACAAATAATGGTGTCGTTGAGTCAACAGCGACATCGCCCAGGGTGATTTCATAACCTCCCTTGCCATAATCCTTAGCCGATAACATTCCTGTTACAGCGTACTTCTCCACTTCCTGTCCATTCCAGGTACCGAATACTTTGACGATCAGGAATTTTACTGGTACGTTGTCAGTGCCAAATACCTGACCGGCTACACCCTGCCATGCACAACCCTTGTCCAGGTAATTGAAATTGGCGAGATACTTCGGTATGCCATCCTGAATGATATATTTGACTTTTAATTCTTTGGATGCAACAGGTGCGGATTCCATGAATTCCTCCGAGGTTACTTCTGCCGGTAATTCCGAAATCTCCGGGAAGGTTTCTTCCAACGCTACCTCAAAAGGCATTTCTGTTACTTCAGGAAAAACCTCTTCTGCAAAGACAGGTTCATCAGCCTTCGCTGCATCCCGTTTATGGAACAGATCGCCGAAGGATTGCAGGAACCCTCCATCTGCTTCTGGAGTGGCAATATTTTTTCCCAGGTCCGCCTGCTCGCTGAAAACGATCGTGCAGGCGGTCATAATCAGCAGAATGAAGATCCAAATGAATTTTTTAAACATAGCAACCTCCGGTTGAGTCTTGAATTGTTTACAAATCGATGCATTTTCCATGCCAGTTACAGGCATGTTTGACGACTTGCGTTTATGTATTCGCAGTTGAATAATGGAATATAATCTGGTAAAGGTGAAAAGATGAAGCAAATACTCCAGCACATGAATGATGGAAAAACGATGGTTGAAGAAGTGCCGGTCCCGGTAACAAGGAGGGGAACCGCCCTGGTACGCACATCCGCCTCCTTGGTTTCCGCCGGTACTGAACGGATGCTTGTGGATTTTGCTGAAAAAAACCTCATCGGAAAAGCAGCTGCCCGGCCTGACCTGGTACGCCAGGTGATCTCAAAAGCCGAACGGGAAGGTCTGCTGCCAACGCTGGAAGCTGCTTTTAATAAGCTCGATCAGCCCATGCCCCTCGGATATTCATCGGCGGGAACCATCGTGGAGGTTGGAGCTGGCATGGGTGAATTCAAACCTGGTGACCGGGTGGCATGCGCGGGTGGTGGTTACGCGGTCCACGCAGAGTATGACCTGGTACCACTTAATCTTTTAGCAAAATTGCCCGACTGTGTGGATTTTGAATCAGCAGCATTTACCACACTGGGAGCCATTGCGATGCATGGATTCCGCCTTTCCAGCCCACAAATCGGTGAGACTGTCATTATCATCGGACTTGGCCTGCTTGGCCTCCTGGCAGCCCAGATCGCGCGAGCTGCTGGTTGCGTGGTGTTCGGTATTGATCTATCTCCTGACCGGGTAAAACTGGCACAGGATCTGGGCTTTTCTGCTGCTTTGAATGAGAACTGTCTTGACCTTGTATCCGGGATGACCGACGGTCGGGGTTTTGATCACGTGCTCATCTGTGCTGATACATCCTCAGATGAGACTGTACTACTGGCCGGCCAAGTTGCGCGGGATCGGGGTAGTGTGGTTGCTGTTGGCGCAGTAGGACTGGACATACCGCGTAAGATCTACTACGAAAAGGAACTAAATTTGATTGTTTCACGCTCGTATGGCCCGGGGCGTTACGATCCCCAGTACGAGGAAAACGGCCTGGATTACCCGCCCGGATACGTGCGTTGGACAGAAGGACGCAATCTACAATCCTTCGTAGACCTGCTGGCAGACGGAAAAGTGAATGTAAAACCTTTGATCACCCACCAATTTTCCATCGAGGACGCACCAAAAGCATACGAATTGATTACTGGTCGAAGCAAAGAACCTTTCCTTGGGGTATTGCTAACCTATCCAAATTCACCTGACGTTGAGCCGGTTCAGCGGAAAGTCCAGAATACTGCTCTCCGTAGAGAAACCACACCGGATATTCGGGTGGGAGTACTGGGAGCCGGCAATTATGCACAGGCAGTCTTTCTGCCCATCCTCAGAAAAACCGGCGGCGCTGAATTATTAGGTATCGTCACCGCCTCAGGTTTAAGCGCGCAACAGGCAGCCCGAAAATTCGGGTTCCATTTCGCCTCAACAGCCGAAGAGGAAGTACTATCCAATCCGGATATCAATAGTGTAGTGATCCTTACCCGGCATCAACACCACGCACGACAGGTTATCGCCGCACTAAAGAACAGGAAATCAGTTTATTGCGAAAAACCACTGGCATTGACACCAGAAGAACTCAACGAAATTGCTGATCTCTTGAAAGAAGAAAACTCACACTTGTTAACCGTAGGGTACAATCGCCGCTTCGCGCCTATGGTCACTCAAATGGCTGGGTTTTTCAGGAATCGAAACGAACCGCTATTCATGCATTACCGGATCAACGCGGGTTTCCTTCCCCTGACCCATTGGCTGCATGACATCGAACAGGGCGGAGGGCGCATTATTGGAGAAGGCTGCCATTTCATAGACCTTCTGACCTTCCTCACCGGCGAACTTCCGATATCCATCCACACGGCGGGATTGCCGGACCAAAACAAATATAACAGGGACAACGTTCAACTGATATTACACTATCCGGATGGATCTCTGGGCACCATTTCTTACCTCGCAAACGGTAACAAGAATTACGCAAAGGAACGACTGGAGGTGTTTTCCGGTGGCAGAATCGCGATCCTGAACGACTTCAGGTCGCTTGAGTTGGTAACCGAGACCCATAAGAGTACCTCCCGTTCCGTCTTACGACAGGACAAGGGCCATGCCTTTGCCTGGAAAGGCTTCCTGGAAGCAATAAAAACCGGCAGCCCTCCCCCGATTCCCTATGAGCAATTGCTCAGCACATCCAGGGTTAGTTTCGCCGCCGTTGAAGCACTTCGCAGCGGCAACCAGATCGATTTATAATTTTCTAACCGGTAGAAGGTGATTTGAACCTTCCTCGCAAGCTTTTCCTGTTGATCAAAGAGATCGGTGTTTCCGATCTGGTCAATTACACCCGCTACCAGTTGGAACTGCGCAGTGGCTGGTTGAAATGGCGGACACCGCCGGGCGGGAGTTACCCAAAAAGAGAAGTGTTACTGGAAGCCGGAGTGATTAACAACAACTGGCGTGAAAACTGGCACAATTCCAAGTTCTCTTCCAAAGCAGGTTTGCTGCAGGAGGAGGCGAAGCTTCTGGTGAGCGGCAGGTACCGGCCATTCTTCGGTACCGAGCAGCTATTGGATCTGACCCTGCCTGCACTCCCCCTGCAACACTGGACGGCTTATTCAAACGAGTTCGACAAAAGGGACATCAAACTCACCTGGGAACCGGCGCGCTTCACCTGGAGCCTGGCACTTGCCGGGGCTTATGCGATGGATACTGATGAAGTTTATCCTGAGACCTTCTGGGAAAAGGTGGAAGAATTCAATGCCAGCAACCCGGTTAACGTTGGACCCAACTGGTCATCCGCGCAGGAGGTTGCATTAAGAGCGGTAAATTGGATCATAACCAGCGCTGCATTTCAGAATTCACCCTCCTCAACCCGCGCCAGGCTGGAGAACCTTTCCCGCTCGATCGCTCAACACATTGAACGCATCCTGCCAACCTTAGTCTACGCGCGTTCTCAACACAACAATCATTTGCTTAGCGAAGCACTCGGGCTGATCATCGGTGGGAATTTCCTGGGGAATTCCGATCCCCGCGCAACCGGTTGGGTCAATCAAGGTATACATGAGTTCGAGCAGGCGATCATTGAACAAATAGATGACGAAGGTAATTACTCCCAACACAGCGCAAATTACCATCGCATGATGCTTCACCTGGCGTTGTTGTATGAAACCTGCCTGCGAAAAACCGGCAGGAAGATCCCGCAACCAGTAAGGGACAAGCTTTCACTCGCTACCCGCTGGCTTCTCAGCCAGCTTGAGCCAACGAATGGTCGTTTACCCAACCTAGGACACAACGATGGCACCCTCTTACTGCCTTTCGGTTGTGTTGAATATCGTGATTACCGGCCAGTTGCACAGGCAGCCGCCATCGCCTTTCTCGGCAAACCCTGCTTACCTCCCGGCAACTGGGATGAACTGGCCGCATGGCTTGGATTGGAATACAACACACAGGAAGTGATCAACCTCGATTCAATCGCTGCGCCAGCCGTCCACAAGGTTGGCACGCCACATTGTTGGGGCAGTCTGCGTGGTGTGAGATTCCACAATCGACCGGCACATGCCGATCAGTTGCATGTGGATATTTGGTGGCATGGTTTCAATCTGGCGCGCGATGTAGGAACCTACCTCTACAACGCCCCTCCTCCCTGGCAAAACGGACTGGATGGCACACGCGTGCACAATACTGTCACCATCGATTCTCGCGACCAAATGCAGCGCATCAGCCGTTTTCTGTGGCTGGATCAAGCCCAGGCAACCTGGCTCAATACTGGCGAGCCGGAAACCATTTCCGCAGTGCTTCATGATTTCAACAGAACAGGCATCAGCCATCAACGTTCACTTACCAGGGGAAAAAAGGGTTTTCGCGTCACGGATAAACTGACACCAAAAGTAAAAGACAATGCTCCTCACGACTATTGCCTTCACTGGCTGCTACCAGACTGGCAATGGCAAATTGAAGATGGTTCACTTACCCTGTCTCATGAGAATTTTCGGGTGAACCTCCTCGTTGAAGCACTCAACCCCCAAACCGATGAGATAATTCGCAATGATGACATGTCCATCATCCGGGCAGGTAAAACGTTGGCTGGTCAGCGCAAGGATGAAATATTAGGATGGGAATCAGAGTCTTACGGCGAAAAGCATCCAGTCTTATCTTTTTCGGTGACTTATACCTGCGTGGGTCCACTAAAAATCACCAGTGAATGGGAACTCATTGATGAAAGCAATTGAACCTCGAGAGAAAAACCAAATTCACATTCTGCTGGTCCACCAGGCGTTTGCCGCCCTGGATGAACCGGGCGGGACCCGGCATTATGAAATGGCGCGCGCCTTTGTACAAGATGGGCATCGTGTAACAATTATCACAAGCCCGGTGAGCTATCTCACCGGTAAATCCGCAGCCGGAAGGGTAAAATGGAAAACCCGTGAAACCCCTCAGCCCGGTCTCGAGATCCTGCGGGCGTACACCTATCCCGCACTGCACCGCAGTTTTTTTCATCGTTTGCTTAGTTTTCTCAGTTTTATGTTCTCCTCCTTCTTTATCGGGCTTGGCGTCAAAAACGTGGATGTGGTTTGGGGTACATCTCCCCCCATCTTCCAGGGATGGACAGCCTGGCTTCTCGCCCGCCTGAAAGGTATCAGATTTGTATTCGAGGTGCGCGATCTGTGGCCGGCGTTTGCGATCGCGATGCAGGTCATCCGCAACCCAATCATCATTGGAGCGTCAAAGTGGTTGGAACATTTCCTTTACAAACACGCCGATCAACTGGTGGTGAATTCACCTGGTTTCATTCCGCACATCACATCAAGAGGTGGTCGCAACGTGCTGCTCGTCCCGAACGGTGTGGACCCGATCATGTTCAATCCGGATGATGACGGATCTGTTTTCAGACAGGATCATGATCTGATTGGTAAATATGTGGTTTTATACGCAGGGGCGCACGGAGTTTCGAATGACCTTGAGGTTGTATTATCCGCTGCCAGGCTTACAAGCACACAACCTGATATAGTTTATGTAATGGTGGGTGATGGTAAGGAGAAGCAAAACCTGATGGACCTGGCTGACCAATGGGGATTAAAGAACGTGCGATTTATCCCCCCTGTTGCGAAAGAAGGAATGGAAGTGGTGCTGGCCGCAGCGGACGCCTGCGTTGCCATTCTAAAACCCGTCGAGTTGTACAAGACCACCTACCCGAATAAGGTATTCGATTACATGGCAGCAGCCCGACCGGTGTTATGCGCTATCGACGGCGTGATTCGCGAAGTAATAGAAAGCGCACATGCCGGGCTATTTGTTCCTCCGGGTAACCCCGCCGCACTGGCTGAGTCCGTTCTGGCATTATTCAATAACCCAACTTTAGCGAAGCAGATGGGAGCAAATGCACGTGATTATGTTGTGAAACATTTCAACCGGCTCACTATCGCAGCTTCCATGGAAAAGATCCTGCGTGATGCTGTAAATCATTGATCTCTCCAAGTTTACAGACTATCCCAGGTTCTTACTTTTATGGATGGTAATTCTCGAAGAATCCGTATAATAATAACTATTGAGCATCTTACGGTCAACGATTCATCATAATTAAGGAGAAAAGCCATGAGCCAAAAACAAATGTCCCCCCAGGAGCAGATCAAACAAGACATTGCAGGCGCGCAAAGTCAGTTAAGAACCCTGGTAGAAAAAGTCAAACTTTCCTCTGCGCGTGATAGATTCTCCTCTCTGGATAATGAGATAAACAACCTGCCCATGCGAATTCAAAAGACCCGTGACCGCAAATACGCATTCAATCGCATACTTGAAAGCCAGGCAAAGAGTTTCCAACAACAATGGTTGACCAAACGTGGCGCGATCCAAAATCAGCTCACCGTCGAATCGAATGCGTTACAAAATCAACTACGCCCGTTGGAAAATCGGGTAAACGCCTTAAGCCTGGGCTCATCCTCTGCAACGATCGTTTCCGGAATTAAAAACGAACTATCTTCGTTTGATCAAAAAGTAACCGCGGCTGAGCGATCTGTCACAGAAATGTTCGATGACCTCGGCAGCGAAGTCAACAAGGTTAAAAGTCAGCTTACACAAATCGAAAAGACGCTCGAGTTGAGCGAATCAGCAAGCTTCGGTTTTCTTCCCACTGAAAGTGTTGTGCGGGCAGTAAAAGCCACCTGGACACGCGATGAAAAAGAGGATAAAGAGGACCCTGAAGGATATCTCTTCCTCACCGATCAGCGCTTGATCTTTGAATTGCGTGACGAAGTCGCCACCAAGAAAGTCCTCTTTTTTACAACTGAACGGAAAAAGGTCCAGGAATTACAATTCGAAGTACCCGTATTCTCCATATCGAGCGTAAAGGCGACGAAACAGGGAATGCTCAAGAATGAAGACTGGCTGGAATTGGAATTAGAACCCGATGCCTTTGCCCGCAGCGCAAAACTACACTTAGATGGACAGAATTGCAACGAATGGCAGGCGCTGATCAACCAGGTGAAGTCGCGTGAACTGGATGCAGACCGCGCCTTTGCAGTGGATGAGGCTGCAGTGGAAAAAGCGAGATCAGCCCCTGTGGTATGCCCTTCCTGTGGTGGAACCATCACCAGACCCGTGCTGCGCGGTATGGATACCATCACGTGTGATTTTTGTGGACGGGTGATCAAACTTTAAAATGCACAATCCATTGTCACTTCTTAGAGAGAATGGCATCTAAATGGTAGTAAACCATTCACATTTTGAGAGGATAGATAATGAAAATTAACCAATCTAAAACTGACCGAATTATCCGGGTAATACTAG
>DIWL01000033.1 GCA_002428455.1 Anaerolineaceae bacterium UBA6107
CCTGGCTGGTTCGCGCAGGGATTTTAGACTGCCCCTTGACTGGTCATCCATCACCGGTTTTCAATCCGAGGTACTTCACCTGACCAGTGAGATTTCTTACGGGGAGGTGCGCACCTACGGTGAACTTGCCCGTGACCTGGGCAAACCGGCTGCCAGCCGGGCAGTGGGTGGAGCGCTGTCGCGCAATCCCATGCCCATCCTCATCCCGTGCCACCGCGTGGTGGCGGCTTCAGGTGCATTGACCGGATACTCCGCGGCGGATGGGATCAATACAAAAGCATCGCTGCTGAAATTGGAAGGATTGAACATTGTCGGCCAAAAGTTGGGTTAAATTCATCGCTCTCGGACTCGTCTGGGGAAGCTCATTCTTCTGGATCAAGATCGGTCTGCAGGAAGTCGGACCGATCACGGTGGTATTTTTCAGGATCTTCTTTGCCCTCCTGGGTTTGATCACTTTCTACCTGCTGACGCGCCGCGGTTTTCCTTTCCGCAAGGCCTGGAGGCTGTACCTCTTCCTCGGCATCTTCAATGTCGCGCTGCCATTCTTCCTTGTTTCATGGAGCGAAACGCATATCACCTCAGGGATGGCGTCCATCCTGAACTCGATGCAGCCCTTGACCACCTCATTGATCGCAGCGATATTCATCAAAGAGGAAAAGCTTACCCCGCAACGCATTGCGGGATTGCTGCTCGGCTTTAGCGGTGTTCTCGTTCTCATGTCGAATAAATTGGGCGGAGGGATGACCAACGAAGCCATTGGCATCCTGGCCATGATCATCGCGGTTTTTGGCTACGGTTCCAGCGGCGTCTTTGCGCGCATCCACAATGAAGGGGTCAAGCCGGAGGATCAGGCGCTTGGTCAGTTCCTGATCGGAATTTTCTTCATTATTCCAGCCATGCTGACCTTTGAATCCCCCTTCACGCTTCCGGTGAGACCGGTATCTTATGTGGCTTTCGCATGGCTGGGTTTGTTGGGATCATTCTTCGCCGCCATCACCTGGTATTCCCTGCTAGATGAGATCGGCCCTTCGCGGGTCAGCATGACTACTTACATGTTCCCGCTCGTGGGAGTTGGACTGGGAGCGCTCATCCTGCATGAAGCAGTGGATTGGCGCGTGATTGTAGGCGGTTTAATGATCCTTGGCGCTATAATCATCGTAAATCAAAACAAAAGAAAACCAACTACTGTCCTCGTTGACAAGTTAGAGCAATAGAAAGGGGTCTGAAATGACCGATAAACAGGAATTCCGCGCCGGCTATGTGGCGGTGATCGGGCGCCCCAACGTGGGTAAGTCCACACTGATCAACACCCTTCTCGCCCAAAAGATCGCTGCCGTCTCACCAAAACCGCAAACAACGCGCAGAAATCAGTTGGGAATACTCACCCTGCCGGCTGCCCAGGTTGTCTTTGTTGACACACCCGGCTTACACAACCCCCAGCACAAATTGGGTGATTTTATGAACCAGGCTGCCAGCGAAGCCTTGCGGGATGCCGACATCATCCTGTGGCTGCTGGATGCCAGCGAGCCTTTTACTGCGGAAGACAGCCTGATCGCTGAAAAACTGGGGGCGCTGCGTGAACTTCCCCCGGTGTGGATGGCATTGACCAAAACTGACCTGGTAGAAGAGAAGAAGGTTGATGAACGACGACACCAGGCGGTGGAACTCTTTCCGGCGAAAGACGTGATTACCGTATCGGCGATGCAACAAGCCAGCCTGGATGATCTGCTCGCATTGATCATCGAACACCTGCCGGTTGGCGAGCCGTTTTTTGACGAAGACACCATTACCGATGCGTACGAACGGGATATTGCCGCAGAGTTGATCCGTGAATCGGTGTTGATGCATGTGCGCGACGAAGTACCGCACTGCGTGGCGGTGCAGATCGATTCCTACGAGGAGCGCCCGGATGACAAAGCGTTCATTGAAGCGACGTTGTTCGTGGAACGCGATTCACAAAAAGGCATCCTGGTGGGCAAAGGCGGCGAGATGATCAAAGCCATTGGCACACGCAGCCGCCAGGAGATCGAGGCGATGAGCGGGCGCAAAGTCTTCCTTAACCTGCGCGTTAAGGTCAACAAGAACTGGCGCAACTCAGCGGACGCGCTGGATCTGCTTGGTTACAATCGCAAGGGGGATTGAGTGTTCATCTGGCCGTTCTTCCTCGCCGCCGGGTTCGCCCTGCTCGATTGGGCGTCCACCTGGAAAGGTTGGAAAAAGCGTCTCTACATCGCCAAACCGGCCACGCTGGTCTTCCTGATCTTGTGGACGCTGCTGTTGACCCGTTGGCAGGGGGATATACTGTGGTACGGCATTGCACTGGTCTTCTCACTGACGGGAGACATCCTGCTGATGCTCAACCCGCGATTCTTCCTGTACGGACTGGGAGCGTTCCTGCTGACACACGTGTTTTACCTGGTGGCGTTCAACCAGACCCCCGCTGAAGTAAACGTTGGCGTGATGTTGATCGCCGTCCTGGTGGGGATCGTTGCTGCCAGGGTGTTGCGCGTACTGCGCCCGGGCATCCTCAAGGTACCCAAAGGCAGGCGCATGCTCATCGCGACCACCATCTACGCTGGCGTGCTGGCGCTGATGGTGCTTTCCGCCCTGCTCACCTTCTTCCGGCCTGATTGGCCGTTGCCTGCCGCGATACTGGTATCTCTCGGCGCGTTGTTGTTCTTTATCTCGGATTCAACACTCACATACGACCGCTTTGTGCGTAAGTTGACCCATGGCCAGAGCCTGGTGCATTTCACCTATCACCTGGGCCAGTTCCTCATCATCACAGGTGCGTTGATCCATTTTTCCGGATAGCCTTATTTCAGGGGTCTGAAGCCCTCACCCAACGCCTCGTGCGAGACGCCGATCACCATGAAAGCCTGCGGGTCGATCTCGTTGACCATTTCCTTCAGCTGGTTCACTTCTGAACGGGTAATGACGCAATAAAGCACCGGACGGTCGCTGCCGGTATAAGCCCCCGTGCCGGAAAGGACGGTCACTCCCCTTTCCATCGTTTCCATCACATCCCGGGCTATATCTGCGTGTTTCTCCGAAATGATAATGGCCGTGCGGAAGATACCGGAGCCCTCTGAAACCATCTCGGCTGCCAGCCCGCTGACGTAAATCACCACCATGCCGTAAAGTGCGTTCTCCCACGAGAAGGCAAAACCGCCTGCCAGCACTACGAGCGAATCTGTAAGCAAGTAAGCCGCTGAAATGGAGATACCCAGGCGATGGTTGAGGATGCGTCCCAGGATGTCCGACCCGCCGCTGGTGCCGCCGCCGCGGTAGACCATTCCCAGTCCGACACCGAGAAACACACCGCCAAACAGCGCATTGAGGACGTTATCCTGTGTCATTCCCTGAGCGGGTATCACGAACACCAGCAAGTCAGTGAACAGCGCGAATGCTCCTACTGCCACAGCCGTACGCAGCGCGAAACGTGGTCCGCCAAGGAAACGCCAGCCAAGCACGAACAGCGGGATGTTCCCCACGAACACCATCAGCCCGATGGGGATAGGTGCAAAGTGATTGATGATCTGCGCCGCGCCGCTGATGCCGCCGCTAACCAGCTGCCCGGGGACGAGAAACAGCCGCATGGCGAAAGCCTGCACCAGTGCACCGAGAAGAACGATCAGGTATTCCTTCCCGGTCTTCCAGGAAAGATAAACGGGGCCGATCCACGCTTTGAAGCGCTGCCAGGCGGGAAGTGACTCACGCATTTTTTGGGTCATGTGAACCTCTGTTTAAGAATCGCCCAATTGTAACAGATTCGCCGGGGGAGAATCGGAAAT